>DASZXK010000054.1:0-1615 GCA_035545855.1 Polyangiaceae bacterium | reverse complement strand
CCGCCGGCCTCGCGGAGCGCGTCCTTGAGGAGCTCGGCGGCCTGGCGCATCACCGTGCGATCCTCCGGATTCGGAAGATTCGCCGGCTCGGCGTCGGGGAAGAAACCGCCGCCACCCGAGGCGGCCGGGGGCGACGGTGTCGCGTCCGGGAGCTTGACCGCGCCGAGGCCGATCATCGTGCCTTTCCGCATGGGTGCGGGCCTGTCGGCGGGAGGCTGGACGGGGGCCGCAGCCGCCGGAGCCGGAGCCGCAGCAGCAGGCGTCGCCGCGGACGCTTCGCCGGACGTGCGCTCGCCGGCGTCGAAGGCCCCCTCGTTGTTGCCGCGCTTGCCGACGAGCTGGTCGATGACGGACTTCGAGTCGTCGTCCAGCTTGATGAACTTCACGCCCATCCCGGACGGCGAGTCCGCCGCGGCCGAGTTCGCGTCCCGCTTCCACACGACGCGTCCGACACCCTGCATCACCTTCTTCTCGTCCGCGATGCGGACCTCGAACTTGAGAAGCGTGCCCGGGGGGAACGGAGAGGGCGTCTTGATGAACATGCCCCCGCGGCTGACGTCGTAGGAGTGATGCTCGATGAACTCGTCGATCGTCGCGCTCTTGTAGCGGACGGTCATCGACAGCACCTTCGCGCGAGGGTCTTTCCGAGTGTCCTGGATCATGGCTGCCTTTGATCGGGAGGGCTTGGGAAGCGTGGGGCCGGGGCCCCGGGGAAAACGGGCGAAAGCAGGGCGCGAACGGGCCCCGAACAGCCTTACAACGTATCGTATCCAGCGGCGCCCGGATACCCAAGTTAGTGCCGGGCCGGGAGCGCGCCCCGAGCGCTTTTCCGCGTGATATCGTGCTCGGTTCATGACGGGCGAGCGGCATTTCCGGGCGTTCGCGCGCCGGGCGGTCAATCTCCCGGCGACCGTCACGTCGGGCCAGGCGGCCGCACGCCCCGCGCGCCTGGTGAACCTCGGCCTCGGCGGCGCCTGTATCGAAGCGACGGAGCGGCTCCCCGTGGGCTCCGCGGTCACGCTCCAGGTGACCGCTCCGAACCTCTGGGACCCGCTGGTCGTCCCCGCGACCGTCGCCTGGCTCGGCAAGGGCACCCCCGGCAAGGTCCCCACGGGCCTCAAGTTCGCCCACGCGGAGGTGAGCTCGCTCCCCGCGCTGGTCGAGCTGCTCGTCGCGTACCGCTACGAATGAGCTCGTTTCGAGCTCGAGTACGGGCCGCGGCGAGCGTCGCGCGTTCCCCTTGCCGGACCCGGGCGCGCGTGCGAGAAACGCGGACCCAAACGCGCCAGTAGCTCAGTTGGATAGAGCGACGGCCTCCGGAGCCGTAGGTCGCAGGTTCGACTCCTGCCTGGCGCGCTGATCTGCAGGAGGAGTACCTCCTGCCAGTGCGCAGGCAGGAGAACCCCCAGGTTCGCGCGGCTCATCTCGTTTCGCGGTGGGTCGCGTTCGAAAAGTCAGTGAGCACAGGAATTTAGGAGTCGCAGTCGGTAGTTCCGAAACGAGCGATATCCGAAAGCTCTGCGTTTGACGAGCTTTGCCTTGAGGTTGAAGCCTTCGGTGCGGCCGTTGGTGGCGCCGGTGTCGAAGTAGGCGAGGACCTCGTGGCGCCAGCCGA
>DASZXK010000053.1:0-93705 GCA_035545855.1 Polyangiaceae bacterium | reverse complement strand
AGCGGCCTTCTTCGCCGGCTTCGCCTTCGCCGTACCCGGACGCTTCGCCGGCTTCGCCTTCACCGTACCCGGACGCTTCGACGCTTTCTTCCTGGTCGCCATGGGGGCTCCTTCCGTCCACTTCATGCTCGCACGATTTCGCGGAGAGCGGACCACATCGCGCGCGCGCGGTGGAAACGCCGTTCGCGATCGACGGCGAGCGCCTGCCCCACCCAGGCGTCGATGCCCTCGGGGAGCTCGGGGCGTTTCTGGCGAAGGCTCGGGCGCGGCGCCGTCTTCGCAGCGCGAGCCTTTTCCGCGAGCCCGGTGACTGGAAACGGCACTTCTCCCGCCATCGCGCGGTAGAGGATCGCCCCGAGGGAGTAGACGTCCGCTCGATGGTCGAGCCCCCGCGGGTTCCCCTCCCACACCTCGGGCGCGATGTAGCTCGGGGAGCCGATGATGATGCCGTCCTGCGTGAGCGGCCTCGACGATTCCAGCCGTGAGAGCCCGAAGTCGAGCAACCGGACGCCCCCGGCGGTGCCCCGCCCGAGGATGAAGATGTTACCGGGTTTCAGATCCCGATGAAGGATGCCTCGATCGTGCGCGGCCTCGAGGGTCGTCACGATGGGGTCGATGAACTCCACGAGGGAGCGTAGGTTCATCCGCTCCCCCTGGCTTTCGATGTCCGAGAGGTAGTGGTCGAAGTCCTGCCCGCGGAGGAGCTCCGTGACGAGGTAGGCCGAACCGTGCTGGCGGTGCAGGCCGAACACGCGAAGCGCCGCCGTCCCCTCGAGCGCCACGAGCGCCTCGTGCTCGCGCTCGAGCCGCGCTTCGAGCTCGGGGTACTGCGGAAGGTCGCTCATGAGCACTTTGACCGCGACCTCCCGGTCGGACGAGCGCTCCACGCCGCGGTACACGAGGCCGTGGCCTCCCTTGCCGATGACTTCCATCAGCCGGTACCGATCCGCGACGACGAGGCCCACGAGGCTCAAGCATTTCACCCATAACCCGAGCGCGGTTCGCCGGGAAGTCGATCGCCCGGAGCGCCCGCTTGACGCTCCCCGCCCGGGCGCCCATGACGCTCTGATGGAATACCGGCGACTCGGGGCCAGCGGTGCGAAGGTGTCTCCCCTGTGCCTCGGCACCATGACCTTCGGAGAGGCGGACGAGAACTCCTTCATGCATCAGGTGGGATGCGACGAAGCGACGGCGTTCCGGATCATGAATCGAGCGCTCGACGCGGGGGTGAACTTCTTCGACACCGCGGACGTCTACGGGCAAGACGGGCTCTCAGAGAGGGTGCTCGGCAAGTTCTTCGAGACGAGCGGGCGCAGGGACGAGGTCGTCCTCGCGACGAAGTTTCGCTTCGTGATGGGAAGCGGACCGAACCGGAGCGGCGCCTCGCGACTTCGCATCCTGAAGACCGTCGAGGCCAGCTTGAAGCGTCTGAAGACGGACCGCATCGACCTCTACCAGATCCACATGCAGGACATCGACACGCCGGAGGAGGAAACCCTCCGCGCGCTGGACGATCTCGTGCGCCGCGGCCTCGTCGTCTACATCGGCGCGAGCAACTACACCGGCTATCGCCTCGCGGAGAGTCTCATGACGAGCGAGCTCCGGAAGCTGACTCGCTTCGTGACGCTCCAGGCGCAGTACAGCCTGTCCGTGCGGGACCTGGAGCGGGAAGGCGTCCCCGCCTGCGCGCGATTCGGGCTCGGGATCCTGCCGTGGTCGCCTCTCGGAGCGGGCTTCCTGAGCGGCAAGTACGGACGGAACCAGCCGCCCCCTCCGGGCGCGCGCCTCGAGAAATGGAAGGAGCGCTTCGCGTCGTTCGACAACGAACGAAACTGGCGAATCCTCGACGCGGTCAATGCCGTCGCCGCGGAGACGAGCTCCACGCCGTCCCGCGTCGCGCTCGCCTGGCTCCTCCGCAAGCCACAGGTGACGAGCGTGATCTTCGGCGCGCGCTCCCTCGAACAGCTCGAGGACAACCTGAAGGCGGCCGACCTCTCGCTGTCGGACGCGCAGATGACGGCGCTCGACGGGGCGAGCGCGTTCGACCTCGGTTACCCGTACGAGTTCATCCGGCGGATCCAGGGGCGCTGGTGACGGCGCTCAGCGAACGTCGACGACGCGCTGGCTCACGGTGACGAGGGACTTGTCCCCGGGGAGCGTCGCCCACACGCTGATCTCGTAGCGCCCGGGCTTTCCGCCGTCCGAGAGCGGGATCTCGATCGAGAACTGGTTTCCGTTCACGTCGACCGGCTTCGGTGTGACGAACCCCTTCGGCGTGAAGAGCACGTACGGCGCGGGGATGGGGTACGTGTGCGTGTGGTTCAGCTCCTCGGCGCTCATGGGCCTGGCGGGATCGATCCGAGCGATGCCCACCGCGCCGAACTTCGCGGGCTCGGCGATGGTTCCGCGAACGCGGACGCTTCCGCCCACCTTCGACCTCCGGGGAAGGTCGTCGTAGTCGCCGTAGTCGTCCACGAATTCCTGGGCCATGCACGGCTGGCCGATGCCGAGCGGCTGCGCGACGCCCACGCCGAGGAGCCGGTGCGCCTTCCCGAGGATGTTCTTCTTGTGCCCGTCGTTCGGCGGCACCTCGGCCATGAACGCCGCCTCGATCTTCTCGAGCTCGACCGGATCGAAGGACGCGCTCGGATCCAGCGGACGGGTGACGCCGTCGAAGAAGCACGCGGCGTTCTCCTCGACGAAGTCCGTCCCGCCGGCATCGGTGTAGCGCTCCTCGGGCACGGTGCCGTCGGTGCCCCAGTGGGCCGTGTAACCGTGGAGCGCCATGTCCGCGGCGTGCACGGCGCCTCCTTTCGCCGCGGTGTCGTCCCACTCGACGGCGGGAAGCCCTGCCTCCGCGCGATCGTGGTTCACGAGGGCGAGCACGTAGCGCGCCGCGTCCGCGGCGGAGACGGGTCCAGGCGGTCGCGTGACGGGCCCCGCCTCCACCACGTGCCCGGTGCCGGGCTCCTTCTGGCAGGCGCACGGAGCGAGCGCCGCGAGGGAAACTCCGACGGAGACGGACGGGAAACGACGCGGTGTCACGGGCGTATTTATACCGTCCCGCGGCCGAGGCGCCGCCCCCGAACCGGAGAAGACCGCTCGATGCGGGGGCGAGAGGAAGCGGGGATCTCCCACTTTCGACCCTTGTTCCAGGGGCGCCCTGAGTTACATTCCCGCGCCGCGAGCGAGGATCGCTCGCGCCAGAGGAGCCCCATCAGTCATGCTCGACCTGCCCGATCCCGGCCTGTATCGCACCACCGAACCCTATCCCGGCCACGAGTCCGCGTTCCCCGCGGGCGTGCTCGTGTACGTCGGGCAACCGTCGAACGGCGGCGTGAAGTTCGTGGTGCGCCCGGGCCAGAACCGGAACAACCGCTGGTTCTGGGGCGAGCCGACCACGCCGCTCCGCTCCCCGACCTGGGCGCGCACGCTGAAGGCGCTCCGCGCCGAAGGTTTCTACACGCTCCCGAACGACCTCGAGTTCGAAGGCGGTGGGCGCTGGCTCAAGAACGCCGTCGTTCAGCTCGGGTACAACGGAGAAGGCCGCGGGATCATCTTCGTCGGCGAGCAGCGCGAAGGCGCGGAAGCGAACGCGCTCTACTTCAGCGACCGTGGCATGATGGTAGACGATACGCTGCTGGATCGTCTGATCTGGGCGCCGATCCTCCCGGTTCCCGCGCAGTGACCTGATCCGGGGAACGACGCGGGGACGCGACGTCCCCGCGCGGCGTCGCGGAAGCGCTTGGCGTCTCGCCGCTTCGAACGGACAATCGTCCGAGATGAAGCGGAAGCGAATGGCCGTGATCGGCGGTGGCGCGTCGGGGTGTTCGCTCCTCTGGTGCATGACGAGCCAGGACGCGCCGGGACGGCGCTACGACGTCACCCTGTTCCACGACGAGGACGAGGTCGGCGGTCATTCCCGGACCATCCCGGTCGTGTTCGACGGCGCGGGCCGTGGACGGGTCGCGGCGCCCGGAGACACGGGAACGGCGTACCCCGTCGACATCGGCGTGCAGTTCGTCTGCCCGTCCCTGTACCCGAACCTGTACCGCCAGCTCCGGCTGCCGGAGCTGCAGCACGTCCGGCTCACCCGGCACCCGGCGCTCAGACTCTCCGGCGCCTTCAACGACGAGCTCGTCTGGGGGAACTTTCCCGAGTTCCAGCGAGGCGCACGCTTCACGCGCTGTCTGGACGCCCAGGCTCGTGCGGACGCCACGAGGTTCGAGCGGGATCTGCATCGCGCGCCGTTCCTCAAGATCGACGGTCGCCGGGTGTTCGAGATGAGCATCGGGGACTACCTGAACGCTTCGGGCATCCGCCGGGACGGGAACTTCTTCCGCTACCTGCTCATCCCGTACCTCTGCATCATCAACGGCTACGGCACCGTGGACCTCCTCGAGACCACGATGCAGGACCTCTGGCCCATCTTCACGAGGCTCCCCTTCGTGCAGGATGCGGGGCCGTACGGGGCGTTTCTCGAGCCCGGCTACGGCTGGGACCGCTTCACGGACGGAGCGACGGCGTGGGTCCGAGCCCTGGCGGATCTCGCGGAACGCCGCGGCGCCCGCGTCCAGCTCGCCGCGACCGTGACGCGCGTCGAACGCCGGAAGGACGAGTGGATCGTGCGCTGGCTCGAGGGCGCCCGCTATGGCGCGGGCGGAATCGCGCTCGAACCCGGAACCGTCCGGCACGAGCAGGCGTTCGACGACGTCGTCCTCACGACGGACATGACGACGAACCTCGAGCTCCTCGACCACGACCAGAACCCCTTCCGCGGCCCGCACTCCCAGTACCTCTCCTCGGAGCGATTCCGGCTCCTCCCGGGCGTCTGCTACATCCACCAGGACGAGTCGCTCCTGGCTCCATCCCTGACGGACGACGTCGAGGACGGCCAGTTCATCGGCTACTTCGGCTGGGGCGAGCGGGACGAAGGCAGCGAGCTCTACGACCTCCCCTACGACCTCGGTCGCACCTTCCAGACGTACATGATGCACAACATCATGGGGACGCCGGCACGGTGCTACGTCTCGATGTACGCGGAGGACCGCATCGCCCGCGTTCCCGCTCCGGAGAAGACGATCTTCCGCCGTACCTGGCGTCACGGCCGCTGGGTGGCCTCCTTCTTCCGCCAGGGAAAGCGGGAGCTCCACCGCGTCCAGGGACTCGGGAATCTCTGGTTCGCCGGCAACAACGCGACCGTGGATTCGGAGGAGGGCGCGCTGCTCTCGGCGATGATCATCGCCGCCCAGGCCGCCGGCTATCGGTACCCGTTCGAGCGCCCGAGCCTCGCGTGGGTGATGCACGGGTACTTCCACGAGCAGATGTTCCCGCTCGGGTCGAACCGGGAGCGGCTCCGGAGGCTCGTCACGGGTCTCGCGTGACTCTCGCCCCGTCTTCAGAGCACCGGATCGCCGGAGGGGCAGCCGTACGCAGCGACCACGGCGCCGCCCGCCGTCCCTCCCTCCGGCGCGAAGTGGAGCGCACACGCGGCCGGACAGAGCACGACCGTCTCGGGCGCGTACCGTGGCAAGAAATAGTACGCGCCCGGTGCCGTCCCGCAGTCCGCCTCGTTTCGGACGATCTGCAAGGGCAGCACGTAGCGCGGACCCGCCGTGTCCTCGTAGCGCACGCGAAGCAGACGCGGGTCGTAGCTCGCGACGCCGAATTCCGACGCCTGGGGGACGAGAAACGAGCACGCCGGGCCCGCTTCGGCGGAGTCGCGGACGAGCGTCACGGCCCGGCAGACCGGCGCTCCCGCGTCGGCACTGCCCGGCGCCGCTCCGTCCGTCCTACCCGACGTGGCCGCGTCCGGGCCGAGGATCGGCCCGTCGCCAGCCGCGTCCGTGGCGCCCGGATCCGGCGCGCCCGTTCCCCCGACGTCGCCGCGCGTCTCGCCGCATCCGAGGGACGCGAGGAGAGCCGCAGCGACCGGGAGAAGTCTCATCAGCCGCCGGGCGTCTCTCGGCGAGAGAAGACACGGAACATCTTCCGGAGCGGGTCGTAGAACTCGTCGACGACACGCTCCTTCAGCGGGATGATGGCGTTGTCCGTGATGGTGATGTGCTCGGGGCACACCTTGGTGCAGCACTTCGTGATGTTGCAGTAGCCGAGGCCCATCTCGTTCTTGAGGTCCGCCACGCGATCTTCCACGTCCAGCGGGTTCATCTCCGCCTGGGCGGTGAAGATGAAGTGGCGAGGGCCTGCGAATTCCGAGTGCTTGTGGTGGTCACGGAGCACGTGACACACGTTCTGGCAGAGGAAGCACTCGATGCACTTCCGGAACTCCTGGGGGCGATCGATGTCTTCCTGCTGCATCCGCCAGGTGCCGTCCGCGGCGTCGGGCTTCCGTGGCTTGAACTTCTTGATGCGCCGCTTCACCTCGTAGTTCCAGCTCACGTCCGTCACGAGGTCCTTGATGCGAGGGAACGCCTGCATCGGCTCGATGACGACGGGCTGGGTGAGGTCGATGTCCGAGAGCCGCGTCATGCACATGAGGCGCGGCATGCCGTTGATCTCGGCGGAGCAGGAGCCGCATTTGCCGGCCTTGCAGTTCCACCGCGCGGCGAGATCCGGCGCGCTCTCGAGCTGGATCTGGTGCACGGCGTCCAGCACGACCATGCCTTCGCCCACGTCCGTCTGGTAGTCGACGAACTTCGCTTCCTTGGAGTCGCCGCGTGAGATGCGGAAGGTGACCTTGGCCATCTACTTCTTCTGCTCCTCGACGATCTCTTTCAGGTCGTCTCTCATGGGCGGGATGGGCACGCGCTCGAGCACCATCTCTCCGCTCGGGCCCTTCTTGATGTACGTGTTGTGCTTCGCGAACTCGTCGGATTTGTCCGGGTAGTCGTCCCGGAAGTGACCGCCGCGGCTCTCCTTCCGGTCGATGGCGGACAGCGTCGCCGCCCGGGAGACCGTGAGGAGGTTGTTCAGGTCGAGCGCCGTGTGCCAGCCGGGGTTGTAGTCCCGGTTGTCTTCACAGCCGACCTTCGCCGCGCGGTCGACCAGGCCCTGCAGCTTCTCGAGCGCGGAGACCATCTCTTCTTCCCGCCGCACGATGCCGACGAGCTCCTGCATCGTCTCCTGGAGATCCCGCTGGATCATGAAGGCGTTCTCGCCGCTCTTCCGCTCGAAGGGGGCGAGCGCGTATTTCCGGGATGCGTCCACCTGGCCCTCGTCGATCGTGACGGCGCCGTTGTCCCTCGCGAACTTCGCGGCGTACTCGCCCGCGCGCTTGCCGAACACGAGGAGGTCGGAGAGCGAATTTCCGCCGAGGCGGTTCGCGCCGTGGAGACCGGCCGCGACCTCGCCCGCGGCGAACAGCCCCGGGACGGTCGTCATCTGGCTGTCCCCGTCCACGTGGACGCCGCCCATCACGTAGTGCGTGGTGGGGCCGACCTCCATGGCCTCCTTCGTGATGTCCACGCCCGCCAGCTCCTTGAACTGGTGGTACATGCTCGGGAGCTTCTTCTTGATGTGCTCCTCCGAGTTCGGGAGCTTCTCCTTGATCCACGCGATGTCCAGGAAGACGCCGCCGTGCGGGCTGCCGCGCCCCTCGCGGACCTCCTTCTGGATCTTCCGCGCCACGTGATCCCGGGTGAGAAGCTCGGGCGGACGGCGGGCGTTCTTGTCGCCCTGCGTGTAGCGCCAGCCTTCCTCCTCGCTGTCCGCGGTCTGGTTCTTGTAGTTTTCCGGGACGTCCTCGAACATGAAGCGCTTGCCTTCCTTGTTCCGGAGGACGCCCCCTTCCCCGCGCACGCCTTCCGTGACGAGGATGCCGCGGACGGACGGCGGCCAGACCATTCCCGTGGGGTGGAACTGGATGAACTCCATGTCCTTCAGGGCCGCGCCCGCGTCGTACGCGAGCGTCTGACCGTCCCCGGTGTACTCCCAGCTGTTGCTGGTGATCTTGAAGGCGCGACCGATGCCGCCCGTGGCGAGCACGACGGCCTTCGCCTTGAAGATGCGGAAGCGGCCGTGCTCGCGCTCGTAGGCGAACGCGCCGGAGACCCGGCCCCCGTCCGTGAGGAGGCGGACGATCGTGCACTCCATGTGGACGTCGATGCCCTGGTGGATGCCGTGGTCCTGGAGCGTCCGGATCATCTCGAGGCCCGTGCGGTCGCCGACGTGGGCGAGCCGCGGGTAGCGATGACCGCCGAAGTTCCGCTGGAGGATGCGGCCGTCCTTCGTGCGGTCGAAGAGCGCGCCCCAGGCCTCGAGCTCCTTGACGCACGCGGGGGCCTCCTGGGCATGGAGCTCGGCCATCCGCCAGTTGTTCAGGTACTGACCGCCGCGCATGGTGTCGGCGAAGTGCACCTTCCAGTTGTCCCGGTCGTCGACGTGACCCATGGAGGCGGCCATGCCGCCCTCGGCCATGACGGTGTGCGCCTTGCCGAGGAGGGACTTGCACACGAGGCCGACGGAGACGCCGCTCGCGGCGGCAGCGATCGCGGCGCGAAGGCCGGCGCCGCCCGCGCCGATGACGAGGACGTCGTGTTCGATGGTCTGCTCCGCGGTCATCAGATGATTCTCCAGTCCGTGAAGTGGCCCATCGAGCACATGCGGACGTAGATGTCCGTCCACGCGACCCACACGAGGCTCATCCAGGCGTAGCGCTGGTGGTTGCAGTTGAGGCCGCTCGCCGTGTCGTAGAGCTTCTTCCGGAGGGGCGAGCGGGACAGGATGTCCTTGAACCCGCCGATGACGTGCCGGAACGAGTGGCAGCTGAACTGGTAGAGCGAGAGGAAGGTCGCGTTCAGGAGGATGATGATCGTCCCGACGCCGATGCCGAACTCGTCCACGTGGGTGGTCGGGTTCTCGAACCAGAAGCCCTTGTAGGCGTCGTAGAAGAGGATCGGCAGGTAGAAGCAGGTCACGTACATCGCGTAGCGATGCAGGTTCTGAACGATGAGCGGGAAGGCACGCTCACCGGTGTACGTCTTGTGCGGCTTGCCGACCGCGCAGTTCGGCGGAGAGGCCCAGAACGCCTTGTAGTAGCTCCCGCGGTAGTAGTAGCAGGTGAGCCGGAAGAGACCGGGGCCGACCAGCGCGAGCATGGCCGGCGTGTAGATGAGGAAGGACGGCCAGAACGGCGGCTTCCCCTGCCCGAACCAGGCGTGCTTGGAGTCGCCCCAGAGGACCGGCGAGTAGACCGGCGAGAGGTAGTTCCCGAACTCGTAGTGCTCGCCCTGGACCACCGCCCAGTTCACGTAGACGAGGAACGCCGACAGGACCGTGAAGACGACGAGCGGCTGGACCCACCACGTGTCCGGTCGGTTCGTCTGACCGAAGCCGCGCTGGGGAGCGAGCGGGAGATGAACTTGAGCCATTGATTCTCCGGGATCGCGGCGCCCCGAAGAACGGACCGGGCTCGGGACGCGACGCGGCCGCCGGTATACCGGCATCGTCGGAAGTTCTCAATATTCCACGGCGGAAACGACGTTTCCGGGCCGTGCCGCGGCGAACGACCGGGCATTTCGACGGCAAAAGAGGCCGACGCCGAAACGACTCACCGCCAGGAGCGCCCTCGAGTGGGGCGCCGCCGGCCCCTCACGAGGACGTCGCCCTCCGAAGCGCTGCGGAGCGCTCGGCCGCGGCCGCCGCCGCGGCTTCCTCCTCCGAGATGGGCCGCCGGACCAGGTACCGGAGCAACACCGGGAGCACCGTGAGCGACAGGAGCGTGGAGGACACGATCCCGCCGATCACGACCGTGGCGAGCGGCCGCTGGACCTCCGCGCCGGCCCGGGTGGAGATCGCCATCGGGAAGAAACCGATGGCAGCGACCAGCGCCGTGGTCAGAACCGCGCGGAGCACGGTGAGCGCTCCGTTCTGAACGGCCTGGCTCTCCGTCTCCCCGAGCATGAGCCGCCTCCGGACCTCCGACGCCATGACGACGCCGTTCAAGACGGCCACTCCGGCCACGGCGATGAAGCCGACCGCCGCCGGGATCGAGAACGGAAGCCCCCTCGCCCAAAGCACGATGATTCCACCGATGAGCGCGAAGGGGGCCCCGGCGAACACCGCGCTCGCGTACCGCATGTCCCCGAACATGAGGAACAGCATGGAGAAGATCACGGTGAGCGCGATCGGGACGACGACGGCGAGTCGACTGCTCGCTCGCTCGAAGTTCTCGAACTGTCCACCCCACTCGAGGTGAATGCCCGGGGGCAGCGTGACCCTGGCCACCCGCGCCTGGGCTTCCCCCACGAAGGAGACGAGATCTCGACCCCGCACGTTGGCTTCCACCAGCACGCGCCGCTCGAGGGATTCCCGGTTGATGACCGCCGGGCCCTCCGTCTCGCGAATGGTCGCGATCGAGGCCATGGGAATCAGGCGACCGTCCGGGGCACCCACCGGGAGTTCGCCGAACGCCTCGGGCGTCAGCGACGCGGGCGGCAGGAGGAGCTTCAGATCGAAGCGCCGCGGGCCCTCGAAGATGCGCCCCGCGTCCTTCCCGACCCGGGACGCTTCCACGACCTCGAGGACGTCCTCCGCCGGGATGCCGTACCTGGCGAGCCGACCCCGATCGGGTCGGACCTCGAGGAGCGGCAGACCGAGGACCCGCTGGACGCGGAGGTCCCCGCGCCCGGGCACGTCTCGAATGACGGCCCCGATTTCATCCGCGGTGCGCTTCAGGACCGTGAGGTCCTCGCCGAACACCTTCACGACGACGTCCGCGCGCGAGCCGGACAGGAGCTGGTTCACGCGATCCTCGATCGGCTGCGAGACGGCCACGAACGTCGCCGGCACCTCTGCCTCCACCGCGGCCTTGATCTTCTCGCCGAGGTCGTCGAGGTCGTGCGCCGACGTCCACGTCTCCTTCGGCGCGAGCTTGACCATGACCTCGGTTTCGTCAGGTCCGACGGGATCCGTCGCCACCTCCGCGCGGCCCGTCCGGGTCACGATGGACTTCACCTCCGGGAACCGGGCGAGCACGTCTTCCACCTGGACTCCGAGACGCTGCGCTTCGGTGATCGAGACGGATGGCAGCCGCTTCACGTCGAGCGAGAGCTCTCCTTCGTCCAGCCGCGGGACGAATTCCGCGCCGAGCGACATCGCGACGCCGCCCACGGCGCCGAGGGCCGCGATGGCCGCGCCGAGCGTACGAACCGGGTGGCGGAGAACCGCGGCGAGGACCCGTCCGTAGAAGCCGCGAATCCGGCCGAAGACGCCGTGGGAGTCGTCGTGCACGCGTCTGGGGGAGCTCAGGGTGAACGCCGCGAGCGCGGGAAAAGCGGAGAGCGAGAAGAGGAGCGCGCCGCCGAGCGCGAGCGCGACGGTGATCGCCATCGGGCGGAACATGCGACCTTCCACGCCTTCCAGGCCCATGAGAGGCAGGTACACGAGCAGGATGATGAGGAGCGAGAACGTCACGGGCCGCGCGGCCTGCTGCATCGCGCGACTGACCTCCGCCGCGACGTCTTCCCGGAGCGGCGGCCGCGTGCTCGCGAGGCGGGCCAGAGTGACCTCGAGCATGACGATCGCCCCGTCCACCAGCAGCCCGAAATCGATGGCTCCGAGGGACATCAGGTTGCCCGTCACCTTGAAACGGACCATGCCGATGATCGCGATGCCCATGGAGAGGGGAATCGCGAGCGCCGCGATGAGCGCTCCGCGGATGCTCCCGAGCGTGAGGAACAGCACGACCACGACGAGGGCCGCCCCTTCGGCGAGGTTCACGAACACGGTCTTCAGCATCCGTTCGATGAACTCCGCTCGGTCGTAGTACGAGCGGATCTGAACGCCCTCGGGGAGTTCCTTCTGGATGGCGTCCAGGCGGGCCTTCACGTCGTGCACCACGGTCCTCGAGTTGGCGCCCACGAGCATCATCACGGTTCCCGCCGCGATCTCCCCGTGTCCGTGCTTCGTGACCACCCCGAAACGGAGCGCCGGGCCCACCTTCACGTCCGCGATTTGCCGGAGGAGCACCGGCGTTCCGTCGACGTCGGCGGCCACCACCGTCGTCGCGATGTCTTCGGGAGTGCGCATCTGCGCGTCTCCGCGGATGACGTACGCCTCGCTGTTCTTTTCGATGTATCCGCCGCCGAGGGACGCGTTGTTGCGGACCAGGGCCTCGTGCACCTGGCGGAAGCTCAGGTGGTGCGCGGCCAGCCGCTTCGGGTCGAGCACCACCTGGTACTGTTTCGCCTCCCCGCCCATGCCGTTCACCTCGATGACGCCCGGGACGGAGCGGAGCTTGTACGCGACGACCCAGTCGAGGAGCGTACGGAGCTCCATCGCGGTGTGCTTCTCGGAGGTGAGGTAAAATTCGTAGATCTCGCCGAGGCCGGTGGATACGGGCGCGAGTTCCGGACGGCCGTATCCCTGCGGGATTTCGGCTTCCGCGAGCTTGAGACGCTCGGAGACGAGCTGGCGAGCGAACCAGACGTCCGTGTCGTCGTCGAACACGACGGTGACCGCGGACACCGCGGCGCGGCTCGTCGAACGAATCTCCACCACCCCGGGGAGCCCGTTCATCGCGGTCTCGACCGGGTACGTCAGGTACTGCTCCACCTCGAGCGGCGAGAGTCCCGGTGCGCTCGTGAGGATACCGACCTGGGTGTTCGTGACGTCCGGGACGGCATCCACGGACAGCTTGCGGAGGGACAGCGCCGCGAGCACGGCGATGGCGAACCACACCGCGAGCACGGTGCCGCGGCGGCGAACGGAGAAGCGGACGAGAGCTTCGAGCATCGGCTATCTCAAGAGCTCGCTCTTCAGGAGGAATGCACCCTCGACGGCGACCTCGTCACCGGCGACGACGCCGCTCCGGATCTCCACGAGCTCGCCGCTGGAAGCGCCGATCTCGACGGGGACCGCCTCGAACCCGGCTCCGGCACGCCGGAACAGGATGCTCTTTCCGTCCACGCTCTGGACCGCCTTGCGCGGTACGGCGAGGACGTCATCCGGAGCGTGGCGCTGATCGCCGACGAGACGCGCCGTGACGAACTGGCCGGGACGGAGACGCCCGTCGAAGTGCTCGATCTCGATGCGAACGCCCGCCGTACGAGTTCGCTCGTCGATGAGCGGGTTCACGTAGCCGACGCGAGCACGGAAGACCTCGCCGGGGGCGCCGTCGGACCGGAGCTCCACGTCTTGCCCGACGTGTACGTTCCGAAGATCCTTCTCGTACAGGTCGAGGAGGACCCAGAGCTTGCCGAGGTTCGCCACCTCGAACGCGTCCGTCGCCCGCTCGACGGCCTGACCGAGCGTCACCTTGCGGCTCACGACCGTGCCGTCGATGGGCGCCCGGAGCGGCACGCGGCCCGCGCCGCCGCCCTTGCCGCTCTGGAGCGCTTCGACGTCCACGGTTCCGACGCCGAACGCGCGGAGCCGTTCCACGGCCGCGCGGACCTCCGCGGATTCCGAGGCGGCCTGCGCCTCCGCCACCTCCCGCTCGCGCTCGGAGGAGATCTTCCGCTTCGCCAGCTCCTCCTCGCGGAGCGCGTTCTTCTCGGCGGCGCCGGCGCGTGCCCGAGCGGACAGAAGATCCGCCTGCGCCTCACCCACCTCCGCGCTCTCGACGATCGCGAGAACCTGACCGGCCTTGACGGGGTCGCCCACCGCGGCCTTGAGCGCGACGACACGCCCGGGCACCAGCGGGCCCACGACGGCGAAGTGATCCTGGTCGTAGGTGACGGACCCGACGACCTGGAGATCGGGCGCGATCTTCGTCTCGACCACTCCGGTCGTGGTGATCGGGTTCTTCTTCAGCGCCGCGGGCGAGAGCACGACGAGCTTCTTCGTTCCCCCGAGCGCCGCCGGTCGAGCCGCGGTCGGGATCGCCTCGTCGGGCGGATGCCGGCGCGCGAGGAGGACGAGCGGGATCGCACCGGCGATGCCGAGCACGGCGGCGCCCCACTTCAGGAGCCCGACCTTCACGGGGCCCCCGTCGCGCGATCGAGATCGATCGCGACTTGCCAGAGAGCGGCCATCACCTCGAGCTGTCTCCGTCTCGCCTCACCTGCTTCGCGGGCGGCCTGGACGACGCGGAACAGGTCGAATTTCCCGGCGTGCCAGCCGTCCGTGACGAGCGAGAGGTTCTCTTCGGCGGCGGGGACGACGTCCTCCGCGAACACCCGTGCCTCGTCCCGCCGCTGGGCGAGCGCGCGATGCAGGCGCACGACCTCGAGCGTCACCTCGCGATCGGCGATGCGGCGCTCGTCCTCGATGCGCGCTTTTTCGGCGGAGAGCGTCGCGATCTGCCCCTGGTTCCGCCGGAACACGGGGACGGCCATCGAGGCTCCCCCGCCGAGGAACGTCTGCCCGGGCTGCGCCTGCGAGACGTCCCCGAAGAGCGTCGGGTTCGGGATCGCCTCCCGACGATACCGGGTGAGCGCCGCGTCGAGCTGACTCTCGGTAGCGCGGAGTGCCCGGAGATCCTGGCGCCGCTTCTTCGCCGCCTCGACCAGTCGCCGGACGTCGTCCGCGAGCGGAGGGAAGCCGAGCGGGGTCGTCAACTCGAGCCCGGTGTCTTCCGGGAAGTCGAGGAGCAGGCGGAGCATCTCGTCCTCGCCGGCGGCGTCGATCTCCGCCTCGATGCGGTCGTGCTCGGCGCGGCCGCGCTCGGATTCGGCGAGGTTCACGTCGACGTCGGATGCGGCCCCCGCGCCCATCTTCGCCCGGGCGGATTCGAGCACGCGACCGGCGAGCTCCTCGCGCTTCTTCGCCGTCTCGACCTGGGAGCGGAAGAGCTGCGACCCGACGTACGCGCCACGGACCTCGGCCCGTGCCTCCGCGACTGCGAGCCGCGCCTGCGCGTGCGCCACGTCGACGCCGCGCTCCGCCTCGCTGAGCCGCGCGCTCCGCTGACCGCCAATCTCGAAGGACTGCTCGAGGTGGAGGCCCCACTCGAAGCCCTCCGCCGCGGGCGCGCTCGAGCTCCGGTCCGCTCGCCGACCGAGCGCGAACGACAGGAGCGGGTTCGTCGGCATGGCGAGGCCCGCCCCGACGCGGGCGCTCTCGGCGACCCGGAGGTTGCCCTTTGCCCGTCGCACGATCGGGCTCTTCTCTTCGGCCCGGGCGAGGGCCGCCTCCAGGCTCAATGAAACCGAATTCTTCCGTTCCTCGGCTCGCACACCGAATGCGACCGACGAGCACAACGCAAACACGAACAAACAAACGGGGCGCATGGATCCTCCACGCCAGTTCGATGGACACCGCCGCACCCGGACGAACACGCCGGACGCGAAAACACGCGGAAACGAACGGCCTACGCGCGCGGAGGACGGAACAGGTCGTCGGGGACGCCGCTCGCGGCGCCGAGCCCGGACTCGGAGTACGTCAGGAGAACGGCGAGCGGCGCGGCGCCGAAGGCCCCGGGCTCGACGTTCGCCGCGCGCCACGTGAACTCGGAGAACTCCTCGCCAGGGGCGCGCTCCGACATGGAATCGTCGTCGTCGAGGATTCCGGATGCGGCGAGGGCGCGATCGTCGTCGGACACCGTGTCACTGCTCACGCACGTCGCAAATCGCAGCGGCGCGGCGAGCACCACTGCGATGAAGAGGAGAGCGATGCGAAACAATGCCGTCACGAGACGAGTCCGGATCCTAGTGTCCGGGGTTCGACTTCGCAACCCGAATGGCGCTCGGACCTGCGCCGATCACCCTGATTTTCAAGTGGAAACGAGCGGGGCCACGACCGGAAACCGCCGACGTGGCACGGGCGAAACATGGCGCGTAGAGTCCCGAACCGATGACGACCGCGACGGATTCCCGTCTCGCTGACTCGCCCGCCGACGGCACGACGGGGCCGGCGCGCGTGGCCCGGTTCGCGACCGGCGTGCTCGCCTACACGCTGTTCGTCATCCTCTTCGGCGCCGTGGTGCGCATCACCGGCTCGGGCGCGGGCTGCGGGCAGCACTGGCCGACGTGTCAGGGCGAGCTCGTGCACCTGCCGAAGACGGTGGAGACGCTGATCGAGCTCTCGCATCGCCTCACGTCGGGTCTCTCGGCGGTCCTCGTCGGCGTGCTCGTTTTCCTGTCGTTCAGGACGTTTCGCGCCGGGCACCCCGTCCGCGTCGCGGCGACGGCGAGCGGCGCGCTCATGGTCACGGAGTCCGCGGTCGGAGCCGCCCTCGTCCTCCTCCGGCTCGTCGGGCACAACACGTCGGTCGCCCGCGCCGTCGTGATGGCGGTCCATCTCGTGAACACGAGCTTCCTCATGGGCGCCATCCTGCTCACGGCGGTCCTCGCGAGGGGCGAACGCGCACCGACGTTCGACGTCCGGCGGCCGTCCGTGGGGCGCGTCGTCCTCGCCCTCGCCGGCACGCTCGTGGTCTCGATCACCGGCGCCATCACGGCCCTCGGAGACACGCTCTACCCCGTCGAGACGACCCGGTCGCTCGCGCTTCGCCTCGCCGCGGACCAGAGCGCGACGGCGACGTTCCTCGAGCGAGGCCGTGCGGTGCACCCGCTCGTCGCGTTCACGGTCGCGGTCCTCGTGTTCTCGTCCGTCCACCGCATCCGGACCGACGTTCGCGTCGCGAGCGTGACGCGGGCGACGGGGCGGGTCCTCGTCGTCCTCGGCGTCCAGCTCGCCGCCGGCGTGCTGAACGTTCTCTTGTCCGCGCCGGGGTACGTGCAAGTCCTGCATCTCGGCATCGCGACGGCGCTCTGGCTCTCGCTCGTCTTGCTCGCCGCCGAGGTCGCCCGCGTCCGGAACGCCGAACCCGTCGCTTCGAAATGACCGCGGGCGGAGGCCCGGAAGGCCGCCGCCCGCACGAGGAACGCGAGTTCCTTCAGCCCTTGAGGTTCTTCGCGACGAAGTCCCAGTTCAGGAGTTTGTCCGTGAACGCTTCCAGAAAGCCGTCCCGCTTGTTGCGATAGTCGATGTAGTAGGCGTGCTCCCAGACGTCGCACGTGAGGAGCGGCTTCGCGCTCGTCGTGAGCGGCGTCTCGGCGTTCGGCGTCGTCACGATCTTGCCCTTGCCGCCTTCCAGCACGAGCCACACCCAGCCGGAGCCGAAGCGGTTCATGCCTTCCGTCTTCCAGGCCTCACGGAACTTGTCGAAGCCTCCGAAGTCGCGGTTGATGAGATCGGCGACCTCTCCACCCTTCGGAGCGCCGCCGCCACCGGGCTTCAGGCTCTCCCAGAAGAAGGTGTGGTTCCAGACCTGCGCGGCGTTGTTGAACACGCCGCCGGACGAGCTCTTCACGACCTCTTCGAGGGTCTTACCGGCTTCCGGCTTTCCCTCGATCAGCCCCTTCAGCTTCGTCATGTACGTCTTGTGATGCTTCTCGTAGTGATACTCGAACGTCTCCGGGGACATCACCGGCGCGAGCGCGTCTTTTGCGTACGGGAGCGGGGCAACCTCGAAATTCATGATCGACTCCTTCTCGACTCGCTCGGCGAGCCTTGCGGGGCGAGGAGTATAGGAAGCGCAGCTTTTTCGCGCAATGGGCTCACCCGGCCTTCCTCGCCGGAGCGCGCAAGGGGAGCAAGTGCGTCACGTACCACCGGCCGTTCCACGAGATGATCGTGCGGACCCGGAGCTCTCGCTCCTTTCCCTTGAAGGTGTAGCGGACTCTCCCGTCCAGGGTTCGGAAGTAGCCGATCTTGTTCCATTCGTCGCCCGGCTTCACCCAGCGGGGCGGCGTCCCGAGCTCGAAGGAGACGAACTCGGCGCCCTCCCAGGTCCGGCGCTTCGAGTGCAGCTCGTGGACGTCGTGGCGGAACGCGCGGACGAGCTCACGGTGGTACTTGTCGGGGTCCGCGACGTCCTTCAGGACGAGGAACGGTTCCCTCGGGAAGAAGAACGGCTCGGCGATGGTCGCGTCGTCGCGGACGACGGCCTCGAAGAGGGAGCGGGCGCTCGCCGTGAGCTCCTCGCTCTCGAGAGGGGGACGAACGGAGTTGTCCGGCGGCGCGGCGGGGGCGGTCCCCGCGTCGGCCGAAGTCCGCGCCGGTTCCGCCGCGCGACCGATCGCGGCCAGCGCGACCACGAGGTGGCCGAAAAGGACGGCGCCCAGGGTCGGGGCACGAAGCACTCGGCCGCTCGAGCGGAGAAACGACATCTGCCGGAGAAGATAGCCGATGGCGCTCTTGTGGGGAGGGAGCCTCCGCGGCACGCTCGCCCCCGGCTCCGTGAGCGACGACAGCGAAAGGCCCGAGATCCGGTCGATCGATCGGTTCCCCCTCCGACACGCGGATGGGCGACCCATCGTCTCGGCGCGCACGATTCGGGCCGCGATCGCGATCGCGGAAGCCGTCTTTTCCAGAGCGGGCGCGCCTCCCGCTGCCGAGCGCATGGACTTCCTCGCTCGAGACCTCGAGGACTACATGGCCCGGTCCGGAGCGCGCACGCGGAACGTCCTCACGCTCATGGTGTGGCTCGTCGCGTGGCTCGCCCCCCTCTTCGTCGGGCGGCTCTCGACGGTCTCTTCTCTCCCTTTGCCCGAGCGGGTGCGAGCCCTGGTGCGCCTGGAGGAGCGCTTCGGTGAGCCGCTCCTCGCCGTGAAGGCGATGCTCTGTCTCCTCTACTACGAAAATCCGGATGCGGCGCGAGAGGTCGGGTTCGACGGCCTGTGCCTCGTCCCGAGCTCGCGGCTCGCCCGCGGGGAGCGCGCGCCGTGATCGTCGACGGAAGCAGGCTCGACCGCGACTTCGAGGAATCCGCGGACGTCGTGGTCGTGGGCTCCGGCGCGGGCGGCGCGGTCGTGGCCGCGCACCTCGCGGAGGCGGGGCGCCGGGTCATCGTGCTCGAGGAAGGGCCGCACGTCTCGGCCGAGCGATACGGCAAGATGCGTCCGAGCGAGACGCTCCGGCATCTCTGGCGGGACGGCGGACTCACGATGGCCGTCGGCATCGGCAACAGTCCCGTCATCAACGTCATGATGGGAGAGTGCGTGGGCGGCTCGTCCGTGCTGACGGGCGGCGTCTGCTTCCGCACGCCGGACTCCGTGCTCGACCACTGGGCGAAAGACTTCGGACTCCGCGAGCTCGCTCCGCGCGAGATGGAGGCCTACTTCGACGACGTCGAGCGCGCCGTCCACGTGGAAGAGGTGCCCGAGTCCATGCGGTCCCGCTCGACGAAGCTGTTCGCACTCGGGGCCGAGCGGCTCGGTCGCCCCGTGTCGCCCATTCGCCGCAACACGAAGGACTGTCACGGCTGCGGACGGTGCAACTTCGGCTGCCCCGAGGGCGCGAAGCAGAGCGTCGATCTCACGTACCTGAAGCGCGCCACGGCCGCGGGAGCCACCGTGCTCGCCGATTTCCACGTGGAGCGGCTCGTGCTTCGCGGCGCGACGGTGAAGGGAGTCTCGGGCCGCATCCGGAACGGCGAGAACCGGGCTCCCTCGGGTAGGTTCACGATCCACGCGAAGCGGGTCGTGCTCGCGGCCGGCGCCTACTGCACCCCGCTCCTCCTCGAACGTGCCGGCGTCGGCAAGCAGTCCGGGCAGGTGGGGCGGAACCTCACCCTCCACCCGAGCTTCCGCGTCATGGCTCGCTTCGACGAGCCCGTCGAAGGCTGGAAGGGTGCCCTTCAGGCGGCCTACTCGGACGCCTTCGAGCACGAGAGGATCATCTTCACGGGGATGTTCGTCCCTCCCGGCGTCCTCGCGGCGACCATGCCGGGCATCGCGGACGACCAGGGCGCGCGGGCGGAGCTCATTCCGCACCTCGCCGTGTTCGGGGGCATGGTCCACGACGACGGCGGCGGACGGGTGACGAGTCTCTTCGGCCACCGCGTGCTCACCTATCGCCTCTCCCCGGAGGACAGCGACGCGACGTCGAAGATCCTTCGCCGTCTCGCCGAGACGTTCTTCGCGGCGGGCGCCCGCGAGGTCTTCCTACCGATCCTCGGCCTCGGTCCGGTGGACGCCGACGCCCTCCGGCGTCTCGATCTGGACCGCGTTCCGCGTCGCCGGCTCGAATGTTCCTCGCAGCACCCCCTCGGCAGCGCCCGGATGGGCGTCTCCCCCGAGCACGCCGTCGTCGATCCGGCGGGAAAGTGCTACGAGCTCGACGGGCTGTACGTCGCCGACGGGAGCGTCGTTCCGACGAGCCTCGGCGTGAACCCGCAAGAGACGATCATGGCGATGGCGACGCGGATCGCGTGGAAGCTCCGCGACACGCCGCTCTTGCACCCGTCATGACGATCTCGGAGGAAGAGATCCGAGCGACGCTCACCTACGATTGCGACGAGAGCGCGCTCCCCCGGGAGATCCGGTCCCGGTTCGTCCGGCTCGATCTGGGGGACGAGGGCGCGGAGTTCCTCAGGCGGGCGCTCGCCACACGGCCGGGCCGCGCCAAGACGGCGATGCACCGGGTCCTCCGGACGTTCGTGTCCGACTTCGACGCGAACGGCATGCTCGACATGTATCCGATGCACCTGCTCGGGACCTCGCAGTGGCGGACCCTCCTCGGAGACCGGCTCGGGCGGCATCTCGACGTGGGCGCCGGCGCCGGCGAGGTCACGAAGACCCTATCGCCCTTGCTCGCCGAGACGGTCACGACGGAGACGTCGCGGGTCATGGCGAACAAACTGCGCGCCCAGGGGTTTCGCTGTTTCGAGGCGGATCTGGCCGAGCGGGGCGTTCCAGACCCGACCTACGACTTGGTCAGTTGTCTGAACGTGATCGACCGGTGCGCAAAGCCCCAGACCCTGCTCGAGCGCGTCCAGACCGGCCTCTCGCCGGGTGGCCGGCTCGTCCTCGCGACCCCGTTTCCTTTCGATCCGTTCGTGTACCGGGGAACCACCTCCGGCGAGCCGGAAGAGCGGCTGCCCATCACCCGGGATTCTTGGGAGCGCTCGGTCACCCGTTTGATCTGCGACGTCTTGTCGCCCCTGGGGCTCGAGCTCGAATCCGTGTCGCGAGTTCCCTACCTGTGTCGGGGCGACGCTTCACGCCCCGTTTACGTCCTGGACGACGCCCTGGTCGTCTGCCGTAAACGCTGACATGAGTGGACGCCCGGCCGGGCTCGTCCGGCGCCGGGGCTCGTCTCGCGCAAGAAACACGGCCGGTCGCCCTCCGGTAACGGCTCGTGGCGCGCCGGTTACGGCTCGTCGCGCCGAAGCCCTCGGGCCGTCCAGCTCCGTGGTCACGCCCACAGCGCCGCTCAGTCCGCCGCCCGCGCGCGAGCGCGGCCAGTCTCGGCTCGGCCCTTTCAGTCCGCCGCCCGCGCGCGAGCGCGCGGGCTCACGAATGAGGCATTTCGGTTCTCGAGACAAATCCGTCCACCCCGATTGACCGATTCTCAGGATGGTCCTAGTTTCGACGGGAGCGGTCTGCTGGGCGGGGGTTTTGCAGCGACGCCGCCGAGAAGAAGGACTCTCCCAGCATGGCGACCCGTAAGGCGACATCCCGCGTGAAGGTTTCGTTCGAGCAGGAGGGCACCGGCTGGCGCGCGTCGGCCGGCTCTGCCGAGGCTTGGGGGCGAAGCCTGTCGGAAGCCAGGAGGAAGATCCGGAAGGCGCTCGGCGCCGCCGGAAAGAAGGCGGAGCTCGCGGAAGACGTCGTGCTTCCCGGCAACGCGCAGAAGGAGCTCGCGCGCTATGCCTCGGCGCGCGCCCGCGCCCAGGCGGAGATCGCCGCGCTCCGGCAGGCCACCCGTGCGGTGGTTTCCACGCTGACACAGAAACACGGAATCAGCCTCCGGGACGCGAGCTCCCTGCTCGGCCTCTCCCGGGAGCGCATCCGTCAGCTCACCGGCTGAGCGCGCCGGTACCCACCGCTTCCGCGCGGCAGCGAACAGTGTTCGCTTCCCGGAGCTCCAGTTTGCTCCGGGTGACGGGGGCGAGGCCGCGGCGGCGCCTCGCCTTGCGCGCGCTCGCTTTTCGCGCTTTGACAGCGGGCTACCGGGCAATGTAGACGGGCCCCGAGCCGAAGTGGCGGAATGGCAGACGCGGCGGATTCAAAATCCGCTGTCCGCAAGGGCGTGTGGGTTCAAGTCCCTCCTTCGGCACCAAGAAGACACCCCGACGTACCAGCGCGAAGCCACTCCGGTTGGTCGGGCGTGACGCCCGCCGCGCGCCGAGCCGCGCCGAACCGAGCCAGCGAAGCTCGAAAACGCCGGGCAAAAAAATCGCCCGTGACGAACGGAGTTCTCGGCGTGTTATCTTCCCCGGATCATGGCGGACGATCGGAAGCCGAGTCGCAGCGATGCACCGGGCCCCGACTTGAGCCACGAACGGGAGCAGTTCCTCAAGACCTTTTCCAAGGGGGCGCAGCTCACGCGCGAATTCATGGAGGAGTACGAAACCGTCCAGCGCAACCTCCAGGAGCTCCAGGCGGAAAATGGCCGATTGCGGGCCGTCGTCGAGGCCGACGACGCCATCCGGGACCTCATCAAGAAGATCGAGAAGCTCGAGGTCGAGAAGCAGGAGCTCATGAGCCACCACCGGCGGCTCGAGGAAGTGACTTCGGACTTCAACGCGCGCTTCCACGAGATGGAGGACGACTTCGCGAACCTCGCGAACCTGTTCGTGGCATCGAACAGTCTCCACTCGAGCCTCTCCCCGAAGGCCGTCACGAGACGCCTGAAGGAGGTGCTCGAGCAGCTCGTCGGCGCGGAGCGCTTCGGTATCTACCTAGCGACCAATGACGGCCGCTCGCTCGCGCCGATCGCCGTGGTCGGGCTGGATCCGGGCGATCCGCCGCCCGAAGTGCTCGCGGCCGGCCCGGTGGGCGAGGTCGCGCGGAGCGGCAAGGCGCGCATCGACGACGAGGCCGACCCGAGCGCAGGCACCGTCGAAAAGCCCGCTGCCGTCTTCCCTCTTCAGATCGATGACAATATCGTGGGGGTCGTGGCGATCTTCCGGAGCTTCGGACAGAAGACGAAGTTTTCCACCGTGGACTTCGAGCTGTTCAAGCTCCTCGGGCAGCACGGTGCACTCGCGCTGATGGGGTCGGGGTTGTTCGCGCAGGCGAATCGGAAGCTGCCCGGACCGGACGCATTCGGAGATCTGAGTCGCTGATGGCTGACTTCACCTGTCTCGTGGTCGAGGACTCGCCGATGATGCGTCAGCTCATCGTCTTCGCGCTCGGCCGTATCAAGGACCTGCACGTCACGGAAGCAGACGACGGCGTGGACGGGCTCCGCAAGCTCGCCTCCGCGCGGTACGACATCATCCTGACGGACATCAACATGCCCATCATGGATGGCCTGAAGCTCATCCAGCGCGTGCGGACGGACCCGGTGCACAACAAGACGCCCATCGTCGTCATCACGACGGAGGGAGGCAGCGCCGACCGTGACCGCGCGCTCCGCCTCGGCGCGAACGCCTACATCACGAAGCCCATCCAGGCGCCCAAGGTCATCGCGACCGTCAAAGAGCTCCTGAAGATGGGCTGAGCCTCGCGCGCGAGCGCGAGCCGGAGGCCACGTGCCGAAGAAGCCCATCGAGCCGACCGCGGTCGGCGCGCTGCTCGCGAAGAGTCCGCGGCTCGCGCGGCCCGACCGAGTCGACGCGACTCGCTGGCGCGCGATCGTGGGGGACCGCGTGGGGGACCGGACGCGGGCCGGGTCGATCCGGGACGGGACGTTGCTCGTCACCGTCGCCTCTCCCGTCTGGGCGCAGGAGCTCACGTTCCTCGCGCCGACGATCCTCGAGCGCCTCCGCGCCGCGGGCCTCCCGGTGAAAGAGCTCCGGTTCCGCGTCGGAGACGTGGGCGACGCGCCTCCGCCCGCGCCACGGGCCAAGGAAGCGCCGGAACCCCGGAAGGCGGCCCTGCCGGAAGATCTCGCGCGACGCCTCGCGAACATCGCGGACCCGGCGCTCCGCGCCGCGATCGCCGAGGCGGCGCAGTATTCCCTCGGGCGGAAGCCGGAGCCGCCTACTTCAAGACGCCCAGCGCCTCGAGCCCCTCGATCCGACGCAGGACGAAGCGCTCCGCCGGACCGAGCTGCGCCTCCACCCCGCGGAGGGCCGAAAGGTACTGGCGGAAGACGCTGATGCTCACCGGCGAGAGCTTCCGCAGGCACTCGTAGAGCTTCTCGACGACGACGTTCGGCAGCGGCCGCTTCGCGACGGTGTAGAGCTCGAACACGTAGTCGATCCACCCGCCCTTGCCCGTCGCCTCCGCGATCCGAACGGCGTACAGCGCGGCGCGATCCGCGGTCTCCGCGTCCATCTCTCCACCGATCCGGGCCGTCTGGAGGTAGTTCCGGAGGTAGCTCGACAGGATTCGCTCCGCCTCGTCGCCGCGACCGAGCGCGAGGACCTTCTCCGCGACGCTCCCGAGGAGCTCGAGAGCGTGCCCTTTCCGGGTCGCCTCCGTGCGCTCGATCGGCTCCTGCCGCGCGGCGGGCGCGGAGTCCCGCTGCTGCTGGGGCCCCGCGAGAGTCTCGGCGCCGATTCGCTCCTTCCGGGCGGCCGCCGCGTCGGCCGGGGAAGTCTCCGCCGAGAGCAGCATGAACGTCTGATGCCCGATGACGACGCGATCCCCGGAGACGAGCACGCGCGCTCGCATCAGGCGCTCCCCGTTCACGAGCACGCCGTTCGAGCTCCCGAGGTCCTCGATCGTGACCGCGCCGCGATTCACGACGAGTCGCGCGTGCTGGCGGGAAACGAGGGGGTCGTCGAGGACGACGGCGCACTTCGGGCTGCGGCCGAGGATCGTCTCCCCCTGGGCGACTTCCACGTCGTGGTCGCCGAAACGGAGCCACACCCGGATGGCGCCCACCGCCGGCATGTCCGTCAACGTCGGTCGGTTCGAGGTCTGGTCGGGGGGCACGTCTTCAAGATGCAGTCTAGCGCGCCCGGCCGGCGCCCACCAATCCCGAGTCAGCGGATCACGAGCGGTTCCAGCCCCTCGACGCGGTTCAGCAAGAATCGCTCGGCGGGACCCTTCACGCGCCCCTTCATGTGGTCCACGTACGTACGCAGACGCCCCACGTCTATCCCCTTCACTTTTCTGACGCCGGCGTACAGCTCGTCCACGACCTCGGCCGGGAACGGATGGGACATCGTCGTGTAGAGGTCGAAGACGTAGTCGATCCAGCGCCCCTTGCCGGTCGCGGCGGCGACCTTCACCGCGTAGAGGGTGGCGACTTTTGCCGTCTCCGGAGCGACTTTTCGTCCGCCGCGGGCGTCGTCGAGGATGTTCGTCATGTGGACGCTGAGGATGCGCTCGGCCTCCTCCCCACGCCCCATCGCGAGCGCCTTGTCGGCGAGCCCGCCGAGGAGCCCGAACGCGTCCGCGCGAAGCGTCGGGGCCGGCTGGGCGAGCGTCGTGGCCTGGACGCGGTGGACGCGGAGCACCGTCATGTCCTGGTTGCCGATCCGGATGCGGTCGCCGTCGGAGACCCGGGTCCGCCCGCTGATGCGGTCGCCGTTCACGCGGACGCCGTTCCGGCTCCCGAGGTCGTCCACGAACAGGTCTTCCCCCTGAACCAGGAAGATCGCGTGCCGCCGAGATACGAGGGCGTCGTCCAGCGCGAGCTGGCAGTCGGCGCCGCGTCCGACCACGAACTCTCCCTCGGCGAGCTCGAAGTCGTGCTGCTGATACCTCAGCCGGTACTTCATGGACCGAGCCCTGCTTCGGGCCCAAGCCATCAACTTAGCCCGCCTCGTCTCTCTTCGTCAAAAAGCCGCGGATCTGCCCCGACGCGGCGCTTACGCGGCACGTCAGACGGAGCGGAGAATGGCGAACAGGGAGCGAACCAGGAGCGGATGCGTCGCGAGGCCGTAGACGGTCAGGCCCGCGGCCGGGGAGCGGTCGTTCGGCCGGAAGAGGTCCAGCAGGGTGGGACGGCCCCGCTCGCCGAGAGCGCCGAGGACGGCGAGTGGACCGCGGAGAGTCACGTCGGGCACGCCGACGATGCCGCCGTGCACGACGAGCCTTCCGAAGTCGAAGCGCAGGGTGAGCGCCTCCCCGGCGTCGACCGCCACGATGCCGACGGAGCCCCGGAGTCGATCGAAATGCGCCCGGGTCCGGCCGGCTCGCACGTTCTCGCGAATGCGCGCGGCGAGCGTCCGCGCGAGGGGAAGCCCCTCGGCCGACGGCGCGACGTCGATGAGCGAGCTCACGGGCCCGCCGTAGCGACTCCGCACGGCCAGCGTCAAGAACCTTGCGGTCGGCCGTCGGCCGCGCGAAAAGCGCGGCCGTGAGCAGCCGAATCCCCTGGTACGCCCGGGCCATCGCGCTCGCCGTCAGCACCTCGGCGTGGGCCAGAGGGCAGCCGGCGCCCTCGACTGCACCGACGACCCCTGCGGCACCGACGGCAAGAGCGGCACCGACCGAGCGGGCCGAACAGCCGGCGCCCCCGTCACCTCCCGCCGCGGAGACGGCCCCGCCGGCGCCAGAGGCGGGCCCTGCGCCCGCGGCGTCGACCCCCGCCGCACCGCCGCCCGCCGCCGCGCCCGGCCCGCCCTCGCCGATCGTCCTCACCCTGCCGCCACCTCCGACGGACGCGCTCCTTCACATCGCCTCGAACTACGACGGGACCGTCCTCGAGGGTCGCGTCCGGGTCGACGGTGGCGACTATCGGCCCCTGTGCACCGCGCCCTGCGACCGTCCCGTGAAGGTGGACGGCATCGAGCTCCGCGTGACGGCGCCGGGCATGACGACCTCGAACGTGTTCGCGGTCGACCCCGGGCCGGGCGTCGCGCGGTTCCGCGTCCACGGCGGCTCGGCGGCGCTCCGGACGACGGGCCTCGTCGCGTTCATCGCCGGCCTCCCGGTGGCGTTCACGGGAATGACGTTCTACGCGCTCTCCAAGGTGAACGACGACCCGGGCCAGCGCACGACGGGCATCGCGACGCTCGCGGTCGGCGCGGTCATCACGGCCGTCGCGATTCCGCTGCTGATCCTCGGCGGGACGAGCGTCTCCGACGGCCGCAACAAGGACATCGCGCGTGCGGCTCCGCCGCGCGGGCCGCTCTTCTGAGCCGCAGAGGCGCGCGCGGCCGAGCCGACGCCCGGCCGCGACCCGATCCGAGCTCACTCCGGTCGGGCGATGCTGACGACTGCGGCGCGCGTGACGTCCTTCGCGCCGCGGACCTGCTCGAGGACGGACGCCGGAAGGGCAGAGTCGAGCGCCCAGAGCGCGGCCGCCTCCTTCGTCGTCTTGTCGAGACCCATCTGCATGCTGGAGACGTTGATGCCGGCGGCGCCGAGGATCGTCCCGATCGTCCCGATGACGCCCGGCTTGTCCTGGTTCTTCACGACGAGCACGGAGCCGTCGAGGTGCGCCTCCATCTCGTAGTTGTTCCAGCGCACGAGCCGTGCCGTGCGATCGCTCGCGAGCGTGCCACTCACCGAGGCGCGCTTGCCGTCCGCCGCGACCACGGTGAGCGTGATGAGGGTCGAGAATTCGACCTTCTTGTGGGTCGTCTTCTGTTCGCGCACCTCGATGCCGCCGTCCTTCGCGACCATGGGCGCATTCACCGTGTTGACCGGTACGTCGAAGGACGCCGCCAGGAGCCCGGCGAGCGCCGAGTTCACGATGGACGCGCTCGGGAGCGTCGCCGCCTCGCCCGCGAACTCGATCTCGATGGTCTTCGGCCGGACCGCCTCCACCTGGGAGAGGAACTGCCCGAGACCGCGCGCGAGCCCGAGGTACGGACCGAGCACCGGCGCCATCTCGCGCGGAACGGACGGCACGTTGACGGAGTTCGAAATCTCGCCCGTCGTGAGGTAGGAGACGACCTGCTGCGCGATCTCCACGGCGACCCGGAGCTGTGCTTCCTCGGTGGACGCGCCGAGGTGCGGCGTGACCACCGCCTTCGGATGCTTCACGATGTCCGTCAGGCCCGGGGGTTCCTCCGGGAACACGTCCAGGCCGACGCCGCCGATCTGGCCCGAGTCGAGTCCGCGAACGAGCGCGGCTTCGTCGTAGATGCCGCCGCGAGCGGCGTTCACGAGGAGCACGCCCTTCTTCATTTTCGCGATGGTCGTGTCGTTGACGAGCCCCTTCGTCTCAGCCGTGAGCGGGGTATGGACGGTGATCGCGTCCGACCGGGAGAAGAGCTCGTCCAGGGAGAGGAGCTCGATGCCGAGCTCGGAGGCGCGCTCCGCCGTCATGAACGGGTCGTAGCCGACGACGTTCATGCGAAGGCCACGCGCGCGGTCCGCGACGATGCGCCCGATGTTGCCGAGGCCGATGACGCCGAGGGTCTTCCCCGAGAGCTCGCGCCCTTCGAGGGCCTTCTTCTCCCACTTGCCTTCCTTCATGAGAGAAGAAGCGAGCGGGACCTTGCGCGCGACGGAGAAGAGCAGCGCGAGCGCGTGCTCGGCCGTCGTGACGGCGTTCCCCGTCGGGGTGTTCATGACGATGATGCCGCGCCGGGAGGCGGCCTTCACGTCCACGTTGTCCACCCCGATGCCGGCGCGACCGACCACCTTGAGCTTGTCCGCGGCCTCGATGACCTTCGCGGTCACCTTGGACCCGCTGCGGATCACGAGCCCTTCGACGCCCGCGAGGGCCTTCGCCAAATCTTCCTCGTTCAGGCCGGGCTTGTACTCGACCTCGATGCCCTTCGAGTTCTTGAGGAGCTCGAGGCCTTCCTTGCTGAGCGAATCAGAGACGAGAACCTTGGCCATCACGCACCCTTTTCGAATTCGTTCATGAACTTCGCGAGCGCCCCGACCCACTCGAGCGACACGGCGTTGTAGATCGACGCGCGGATGCCGCCGACCGAGCGATGCCCCTTCAGGCCGACCATGCCCGCCTTCTGCGCGGCGGCGACGAACTTGCCCTCGAGCTCCTCGTTCGGGAGGTTGAAGACGACGTTCATCGTCGAACGCGAATCCTTCTCGACCGGGCACGAGTAGAAGCCCGGCCGTGCGTCGATGGCGTCGTACAGGAGCTTCGCCTTGGCGAGGTTCCGCTTCTCCACGGCCGCGAGACCGCCGTCCTTCTTCACGATGTCGAGCACGTTCCGCATCAGGTAGATCGCGAACGTCGACGGCGTGTTGTAGAGGGAGTTTTCTGCGGCGTGCGTCGAATAGCGGAAGATCTTCGGGATGTCCTTCCGGCCGCCCTCGACGAGGTCCTTCCGGATGATGACGACGGCGACGCCGCTCGGGCCGATGTTCTTCTGCGCGCCGGCGTAGATGACGCCGAACTTCGAGACGTCGATCGGCTTCCAGAGGATGTCGCTCGACATGTCCGCGACGAGCGGCACGTTCCCCGTGTTCGGGAACTCGTGGAACTGAGCACCGCCGATCGTCTCGTTGCTCGTGATGTGGACGTAGGCCGCGTTCGGGTCCAGCTCGAGCTCCGACTGCTTCGGAACTCGCGCGGGCTTCGCCTCGGGATCCGCCTTCGTCGCCTTGCGAACGGTCCCGACCGTCTGCGCTTCCTGGAATGCCTTCTTCCCCCACGCGCCGGTGAGCACGTAGTCGGCGCTCTTGCCCTGCGGGAGTAGGTTCATCGGGATCATCGCGAACTGCGTGCTCGCCCCGCCCTGAAGGAAGAGGACCTGATGAGACGCCGGGATGGCGAGGAGCTCCGTGAGGAGCTGGATCGCTTCGTTGTGCACCGCCTCGTAGGCCTTCCCACGGTGGCTGTGCTCGATGACGCTCATGCCCGTGCCGCCGAGATCGAGAAGCTCGGCCTGGGCGCGTTCGAGGGCCGCGAGCGGCAGCGCCGCGGGACCCGCGTTGAAATTCATTACTCGAGCCATGGTCCTCCGGAAAAAAACCGATTTCGAGCCCATCGCGTAGTGTCGATGACGCCGTGGGTCAAGAAGACCCGGTTTTCGGCTCTGCAGCGTCGCAGGCACGTTCGGCGACGTCCCCGTCTCTCTCCCGACACGCGGTCGTCCCCCGACCGCCGGATCGCTCACCCGAGGGCGCGCGCGCCGATGTCCCGACGGTATTGCATCCCGGGAAAGCGGATCTTCTCGACGGCAGCGTACGCCCGAGCGTGAGCTTCCCGGAGGGAGCAACCGCGCCCCGTCACGGCGAGAACCCGCCCGCCCGCGGTGACCACCCGACCATCCTCGAGGCGCGTGCCCGCGTGGTACACGACGACCTCCGGAACGGCCGCCGCGTCCCCGAGGCCGAGGATGGCGTCCCCGAGCCGGGGCGTCCCGGGGTAACCCTCGGACGCGACGACGACGGAGAGCGCGTGCCGAGCCGAGACGGACAGCGCCGCCGGGTCGAGCAGCCCCTTCGCCGCGGAGTGGAGCGCGTCGGCCAGATCTCCGTCGAGCACGTTCATCAGCACCTCCGTCTCCGGATCGCCGAAGCGCACGTTGAACTCGAGCAGGTACGGCTCGCCCGCGTCCGTCACCATGAGCCCCGCGAAGAGGACGCCCTTGTACGGGTTCCCCTCCGCGGCCATGGCGCGCACGGTGCGCTCGAAGACCTCCACGCGGACGCGCTCGGCGAGCGCGGGGGTGACGAGCGGAGCCGGCGCGTACGTGCCCATGCCGCCCGTGTTCGGCCCCGTGTCCCCGTCGCCGATGCGCTTGTGGTCCTGCGCGCTCGGGAGCACGAAGACGCGCTCGCCGTCCGAGATGGCGTGCACGCTCGCCTCCGCGCCCAAAATCCGTTCCTCCAGCACCACGACACGACCCGCGTCCCCGAACCGGTCTCCGCGGAGCATCTCCGCGCCCGCCGCGACCGCCTCTTCGTGCGTCTCGGCGACGACCACCCCCTTGCCCGCGCAGAGGCCGTCCGCCTTCACGACGGGGGGCGACTGGAAGCGTCGAACCGCGTCGCGAAGGTCCGCCTCTTTCGCCACCACCTCGTGGCGCGCGGTGAGGATCCCCGCGCGGCGAACGAAGTCTTTCATGAACGCCTTGGATCCTTCGAGCCGCGCGGCACTCTTCGACGGGCCGAAGGCGACGATGCCTTCCGCCGCGAGAGCGTCGACGATCCCCTCCGTGAGGGGCGCCTCCGGGCCCACGACGACGAGATCGGGGCGCTCGGCCTTCGCGACGTCGAGCGGTTTCCCGGTCACATTTCGGATTGCCTTGCCGGGAGGCGCGGCGCCGGCGGTTCCCGCGTTGCCGGGTGCGACGAGCACTTCCCCCACGGACTCCGAAGCGAGGAGCCGATGCGCGAGCGCGTGCTCGCGACCTCCGCTGCCGACGACCAGTACCTTTCGTCTGCTGGGCACGCCCTCCGCCTAACACGTGCGCGCGCGAACGGGGAGCAGGACGAGCGCCCTTCCACCTACATGTAAGAATCACGCCCCTCCGCGGAAAAACCAGGGCGCCGCCCGAGCACTTCCGACGAGCCCGGACGAGGCGTTATTCTCCTGGATCCGCGCGCGGAACGACGATGAGCTCCGAGACCCTCCACGTCGAACGTCCCTACGACACGCTCGAGCAATACCTCGACGGCGATGCCTGGACGGTCGACCGCTCGGACATGGTGCTCGTCGGCGCCGCGGGCGTCGCGGCCGGGACGTCGGTGAAGTTCGAGATTGCGCTCGCGACCGGCGAAGCAGTCGTCCGGGGCGAGGGACGAGTGGTCGAGGCCGTCACCGCGACGAACGGGCGACCCGGCGGGCTCCGGGTCCGCTTCCGGCAGCTCGACGCGGCCTCGAAGACGACGCTGAAGCGCGCGCTCGAGGCCCAGAAGCGCGCTCGGAAGCCGGAAGCGAAGAGCTCGCCGAACGCCGCCCCGCCGGAAGCGAAGAGCTCGCCGAACGCGAGCGCGGCGCCCGCGGAAGCCGAGAGCTCGCCGAACGCGAGCGCGGCGCCCGTCCCTCTGCCCGTGCCGGCCCCCGTTCCCGGAGCCGGGTCGCCCGCGGTCGCGAAGGTCGCAGCGCCCGTCGAAGGCGGAAACGAACCGAGCGGGGTCAGGCACCGCGCGCCGGGTCCGGTCGTCGCACCGACGAACCGCGACGAGCTCCTCGCGCGCCTCCGCCATCGCGGGAGCGCCCGCCGCCGCAGCGCCGCGGAGTGACGAGCGCTCACGCCGGCATGGCGACGCCGGCCAGCCGGGAGTCGCGGGGCCGAGCGTGCGCGCGGCGGACGAGCCGGTCGCAGAGCTCCGGAAACGCGATGCCGGCGGCGAGCGCGGCCTCGGGGAACAGACTCGTCGCCGTCATGCCCGGCAGTGTGTTCACCTCGAGCACGGTGAACGTTCCGGCGTCGTCGTCCACGACGAAATCCGTGCGGGAGAGATCCCTGCAGCCGAGCACTTCGTGAGCGAGCACCGCCGCGCGCTGGATGCGCTCGACGAGCGGCGCGGGAAACGGCGGCGGACACTGGTGAGCGCTTCCGCCGGTTCCGTACTTGGAGGTGAAGTCGTACCAACCCGCGGCCTTCGGCAGGATGAGCGTCGGCGGGAGCGCGCGAGCCGCACCCGTCTCGTCCTCCAGGACACCGCACGTGACCTCCTTCCCGACGAGGAACTCCTCCACGAGGGCGACCGGATCCATAGAGAGCGCTGCACGGAGCGCCTCGGCGAGCGCCGAATCCGGGTCGGCGTCCCGGATGGGCGTGACGCCGATGGCAGACCCACCCGCTCCCGGCTTCACGACCACGGCGCGGCCGACGCTTCCGCGGATCTCCGCCGCCCGGCGGTCCGCGTCTTCTCCGCGGCGAACCACCGCGTCCTTCGCGAGCGGTAGCCCGACGGCGACGAACTGCCGCTTCGCGTGCGGCTTGCTCATCGCGAGCGCGCTCGCGAGCACGCGCGAACCGACGTACGGCAGACCGAGCACCTCGAGCAGTCCCTGAAGACAGCCGTCCTCGCCGACCGCGCCGTGCACCGCGGGGAACACCACGTCGGGGGCGAGCTCGACCAGGCGTGCAGCGAGCGCTTCGTCGAGCTCGAGCACCTCGGGCCGGTGCCCCGAATCCGAGAGAGCGCGCGCGACTCCGGCCGCGGACCTCCGGCTGACGCCGGCCTCGCTCGACGGCCCGCCGGCGACCACCGCGACGCGAAGCGACGGACCGCTCACGCCCTCGCCTCGGGATGGTGCACGAGCTCGATGCCGAGCTCGGCGGAGAGCTGGAAGATGCGATCGTCGCGGTAAAACTCGCCAAACACGATGCGCTTGAGTCCGGCGTTCGCGATGAGCTTGAAGCAGCCGAAGCAGGGCGACGCGGTCACGTAGATCCCCCCGCCCTCCACGGCGACGCCGTTCCGCGCGGCTTGCACCAGCGCATTCGCCTCCGCGTGGCTCGTGCGCACGCAGTGGCCGTCTTCCATCAAATGGCCGACGTCGTCGCAGTGCGGGAGGCCTCGGATGGAGCCGTTGTACCCGGTCGTGAGAATCATGTGGGATCGCTCGATGACCGCGCCGACGTGCTTCCGGTCGCACGTCGATCGCGTGGCCACCTGGCGGGCGATGGCCATGAAGTAGTCGTCCCAGCTCGCGCGCGTCACGCTCATGCTTCGAGCCTCCTTCGTGTACCCCGCGTATACCGCGGAACGGGCCTCGCGGGCGGCGCCAGATCGCTTGACCCGCGAGGCTCCCCGTGGCTTCTTCTCCGGCGTGCGTCGATCGCGCGCCCGCATCGCGGCGGCCTCTTCGGCCGCCCTTCCCGTCCTCGCCCTCCTCGTTTCGCCGGTCGCGAGCGCCGCGCCGAAACCCGGCGACACGGAAGCGCTCGTCGCCGCGCTCTCGGCGGACGCCGCCCACGCGAGCGTGGTGAAAGGTCCGCTCGATCGGGCCCGCTCGGCCCTCGACCGAGCGAAGGGCATGGACCGCGCCGGGGACACGGTCCACGGCAACATCCTCCGCGCCGTCGCCGCAGAATGGGCCGAGGTCGCGAGGGACACGGTCCGCGCGGCGGACGCCGAGACACGCGCCGCGGAAGCCGAGAAGGCACTGGACGATCTCCAGACGAAGACGATCCGCGGCCGCGCGCTGATCGAGGAGACGGCCGCGCGGCGCGGGCGAGCGCAGGCGCTGCTCCAGCAGCTCGAGGCGGAGCGCGCCGCGCCGAAGCAGCCGGCCCAGAAGCCCCAGGCGGAGCCCGCGAAGACGAAGCCCCCGAAGGCAGCCGGGAGCGCTCCGCGGGGCGACGAATGAGAAGGCTCGCGCTGCTCCTCGCCGCGTCGCTCGCCGTCGCGTGCTCCCCTCCCCCGCGCCCGGGGATCCTCGCCGAGGTGGACCGTACGCGATCGTCCGCCGCGTCGACCGAAGCGAAGACGCTCGCGCCGCAGGCCTTCCTGGCCGCGGAGAGGCTCGCCCAGGACGCGGTCCGGGCGAACGACGGCGGCGACCGTGCGTCCGCGCAGCTCCTAGCGGAGCAGGCGCTCGCCGCGTACGCCCACGCCGCGGTGCTCGCGCGCCTCGCGCGAGCCGACGCGCGCGAGTCCGACGCGAAGAAGAGGGTGGAGGACGCCTCCAAGGAGTTCGCCGCGGTCGACGCCGAGGAGCAGCGGGTCGCGGCCGAGGCGAACGACGCGGAGCTCGCGTACCGCGTCGCGAGGGACGCGCTTCCCGTCGCGGGGACCGAACCCGCCTCGGCGGACCGCGAGCAGGCCAGAGTGGCGGCGGCTCGCTCCATCGCCCTCGACGCGAAGCTCCTTTGCGTCGCGACCCAGATGCTCGCGAAGGACACGGACTCGCTCGAGAAGGCGTTCCACGAGCTCGAGGAACTCGACGCGGAGCTCGCGAAGAAGCCGCTTCGAGCTCCGATCGACGCGGCCGTGCGGCTCCGCTCCACGTGCCTGTCCGAGCTGTCGAAGGTCCGTCGAGACGCGACGACGGCCGCGCCGCAGGCCGGGGCGCCCGACGCGCTCCTCGACGAGCTCGGGAAGGCCGGGTTCTCGCCCCGACGAGACGACCGCGGCGTCGCGGTCACGCTCCGGGACGCCTTTCAAGGCGGCGCGGTCTCGAAATCGGCCCTGCCGAAGCTCCTCGCGCTCGGACAGGTCCAGCGAGAGCACCCGACGTTCCCGCTGCTCGCGGTCGTCCACTCGGCGCACGGCGCGCCGACGCCCCGGGACGCGGAGCGCGCCGAGAGCGTGAAGAAGGCGCTCGTCGACGCCGGCGCGGGCAAGGTGGAAGCCCGGACCTCGGGGGACGCGGCGCCCGCGGCGCTCCCCGGTCGCGCCGATTCCGCGGCCCAAAACGAGCGCCTCGAGCTCGTCTTCGTCGCGCCCACGTTCTGAAGATCGACGCCTCCCGGGGCTCACGAGCCGCCCGGGAACCGTTTCAGCGTGGATGGAAAGCGGCCAGTGTCCTTTACCAATTCCGGATCTGGTCGAAACTTGAAGCAAGCCCATGACCGACCCGGCTCCCGGCGAGACCGTCGTGTGGCGCGGACGACCGAAGATCGTCGAAGCGCCGCTCGGGTTTCGGGTGGCGGCGATGGTGCTCGGTGCGCTCGCGGTCGTGTCGCTGTGCTTCGCGGTCACGATCTCTTTCTCCCTGCACGCGACGCCGAGCGCGCCGCTTCTCTTCGCCGCGTGGACCTCGTTCGCGGCGCTCCTCGCCGTGCAGACCCCGAAGATCTGGCTCGAGCACGTCGAGTATCTCGTGACGGACCGACACGTCATCGTGGCGCGCGGACCGTTCCAGCGGACCATCGAGCGACGGGCGATCAGCTTCGCGCGCATCCTCTGGAGCGGCTCGCACGCGGGCGTCGGAAACCTCGAGCTCGTGCGAGCGGTGCCGACGGGCGCGCTCCGTCGTCGGCTGCTCCTCGAGCTCCGGGGGGTCGCCGCGCCGGACCGGGTCTGGGCAATCATCCGCGGCGTGGAAAATTCGATCGAGCCGCATCGCGGGGATCGGCCGCTCACTCAGCGTCTGGACGACGGCGAACGGGTCGTCTGGTCCGCGCGTCCCCGATCGAGCCTGCAGGCGTACCTGCCCCACGGGCGGCGCGAGGTCTCCACCGTCATGCTCTCGCTCCTCCTCTTCTACACGTTCGCCGCGATGCTCGTGCGCGCCGTTCCGAACCTGCGCGCCCTCGCCTCCGCGGGCCTCGGCGAAGGCCCGTTCGCGGCGCTCGTCGCCGGCGAGGCCATCGCGGCGCTGCTCGTCCTCGGCGCAGCCGGTTACCTCGGCTTCGACGCGATTCTCGCGAAGGCGAGGAAGCTCCGCCGGACGCGCTACCTGGTGACGAACCGCCGCGTCCTCATCCAGCGAGGACGCGAGGAGCTCCACCTCGACCGCGAGCGCATCGTGGACGTGATTCCGACGCCGACCGCGTCCGGCGCGACCGACGTGTTCCTGGTGCTGGACGGGCCTCGTGCGCGTGCCCTGGCGATGGGCGGCGCGTTCGGGGAAGCGGACGGCGGGCCCGAGCTCTCGCCGGTGCTCGTCTCGGTCGACGACGCGGAGAGCGTCAGTCGCATCCTGCTCTCGAGGAACGTCGAGGCGCCGCGCCGCGCCGCGTGACGTCCCGTTCGCACACGTTCGCGAGCCGGCGTTCCGTGGACGCGAGCAAGCGCCCCGCGCTCTCGGCGCCCGAGTCGCCTGCGACGCGCGCCTCGGCCACGTAACGCTTCCACTGCGAGCGCGCCCACTCGAGCTCGGTCTTCTTCATCGCCGGAAGTTCCGCGCGCTCGGCGGCCGCCATCGACGCGAGCGCGCGATAGTAGAACGCCTGGAACGGACGGAGGAGACGCGTCGCCGGGAGGTCCAGCACCGTGACCGCCGAGCCCTGCGAGTCGACGAAGTCGGGCCGGCTCGCTTCCCACGCCTCGGCGAGCGCGTCCGGAAGATCGTCGGCCTCCGCGAAGGCCGCGGCTCTCGCGAACCGAGCGAGCGCTCGGAGGGACGCGTCCGAGCTCGCCTCGAGGACGGCTTCCGAGTCGCGTCGTGCGCGACCGGCGTCGCCGAGGGCGAGATCGACCTCCGCCCGGAGCAGGAGCGCGCGGGCGCGCGCCTCCGCGTCCCACTCGAGGGCGAGGGCGGACGCGGCCGCGGAGCGGGCTCCTTCCAGGTCCCCGAGCCGGGCCCGCGCGACGGCGGCTCCGTACCAGCCCTGGGCGGCGAGCGGAGATCGGGGTGCCGTCGCGAGCGCCCGATCGAGCACCCGGAGCGCTCGCTCTTCCTGGCCGCGATCGGCCGTGACCCACGAGTCCCCGAGGAAGTAGAGCACTTCGGGGTCCGACGAGCCCTCCATGCCGGCGACGTCGAGCAGGGTCGCCGCGCGGAGCGCGAGGAGCGGCTCGGCCCCCGGGATGGGATCATCCGAGACGTCCCGCCCGATCCGGGCCCGAACCGCCGCGCGGAGAGCGACGGCGGCCGCCGACGCGCCGGGGACTCGCGCGCGGTCCCACCTCGACGGAGCGGCCGAGGCAGGAAGCGCCCCGAGCAACGCCAGAAGGACGGCACCGCGGTGAATCCGCGTTCGAGCCCCTCCGGGCTTCACGCGCGCCCGTGAGACGCGGCGTCGAGGTGCTTCCGCGTGCGTTCGAGGAACGGTGAGGACCACTCGGCTCCGAGCGCGAGGGACTCCTTGAACAGAGCGAGGGCCCGATCGCGATCCGTCCCGAGGAGCACCATTCCGAGCATCGCTTCGCGCTCGCCGGGCGGAAGCGCGAGCGCGTCCGGGGCGCCCGAGGCCGCACGCTTCCCATCGGCGTCGAGCCACGCCGTGCCCCCGGCCTCCGTCGCGGCGGCCGCCGCTTCCGCTTCGCGACCGGAGCGATCGAGCGCGAGCGCGAGCGCGGCGAGGACGGCTGGCCTGAGGAGCGGCGGACTTCGCCGGCGCGCCTCCGTGAGATAACCCACGGCCTCCGGCAATGCGTCCTTGCCCGCGCTCATGACGAGGACGCCCGCTTCGACGAGCACCGCGACCTCGTCCCTCGTGTCGCCGAGGAGCTCCGCGCGGGGGACCAGGATGCGATAGGACGCGGCGGCCTCCGCGAACTTGCCGGTTCGCACCTGTGCGACCGCGTAGTCGTGGAGCGCACCCGGCGCGTCCAGACTCTTCGGTGAGAGGCGGAGCGCCCGCGCGAACGTCTCGAGGGCGTCGGCGTCCTTGCCGAGGCGCACCGCCGCGCGGGCCATGAGCACGAGGGGCGCGGCTCGGCCGCCGAGCGCATGCTCCGCGAGCACGGCCTGGGCCTTCGCGGCCTCCGGGGAGCTCCGGAGAGCGGCGTAGCCGCGGGACAGCGCGTCGCAGTAGGCCATCAGCCCAGGGGTCCGGGCGCGATCCCATCGACTCGCGTGCGCCCGCGCGGTCCCGCCGCACTCCTCGGGTCGGGACGAGGCCCTGCCGAGCGCGGACAGGTCCACGTCGAGGTCCGCGTCGGCGCGCGCCGCGCCCGGCGCTCCGAGAAGGAGGGACGCTCCGCCGAGGACGACCGCGCGCCGCATCCCGAGAGAGCTCAGGGCGCCGCGGCGCGCCCCATGAACGGGTTGTGGAGCACGATCGTCTCCTTGCGGCGCGGGCCGACGCTCACGAGATAGAGCGGCACGCCGGCCCCCTCCTCTAGAAAACGCACGTAGTCCCGGGCTGCCTTCGGGAGATCGTCCAGCACGCGGGCGCCGTCGAGGGGCTCCTTCCAGCCCGGGAGCTCCTCGTAGACGGGCGTCACGCGACCCGGCTCGTCGATGAGGTCGATGGGGAAGTTCGTGATGCGTCCGCTCGGCGTGTCGTACGCGACGCAGACGCGGATGCGGGGGAGACCCGTGAGCACGTCGAGCTTGGTGAGCGCGAGACCGTCGATGCCGTTGACCCTCGCGGCGTAGTGGAGCGCCGGGAGGTCCAGCCAACCCGTGCGCCGCGGACGCCCCGTCACCGAGCCGAACTCCGCGCCGGCCTCGCGGAGGTGCACGCCGTCCGAGTCCTCGAGCTCCGTCGGGAACGGGCCGCTGCCGACGCGCGTGGCGTACGCCTTCGTGATGCCGATGACCGTCTCGATGCGGTTCGGCCCGATGCCCGCGCCGATCGCGGCGCCGCCGGAGACCGGTGAGCTCGACGTCACGTACGGATACGTGCCGTGATCGACGTCGAGGAGCGTGCCCTGCGCGCCTTCGAGGAGCACGCGGCTCCCGCTCTCCACGGCCGTGGCAACGAGGAGCGACGTGTCGGCGAGGAGCGGCACCACGCGCTTCGCGAGCGGTTCGAGCGGCGTCACGATGGAGTCCACCGACGGCATCTCTCCGCCGAACGCCGTGATGAAGGGCGCCCACTGCTCGAGAGCGGCCTCCACCTTCTTCGCCACGCGGCCGAGGTCCACGAGATCTCCGGCGCGGATGCCCGTCCGGCGGACCTTGTCCTCGTACGCCGGGCCGATGCCCTTCTTCGTCGTGCCGATGGCCTGGGTCTTCTCCCGGAGACCGTCCACGAGGACGTGATACGGGAGCACGAGGTGCGCCCGGTTGCTGACGACGAGGCGCTCCTCGATTCCCTTCCGCCCCCGTCGCGAGAGCTCGTCGATCTCCGCGAGCAGGACGGCGAGGTCGATGACCATGCCCTGACCGAGCACGCAGCGCGTGCCGTCCCGGAGGATGCCGCTCGGCAGGAGTCGCACGACGACCTTCTCGTCTCCGACGACGAGCGTGTGCCCGGCGTTCGGGCCTCCCGCCCAGCGGACCACGAGGTCCGCGAACTCGGTGTAGATGTCGACGATCTTGCCTTTGCCTTCGTCGCCCCACTGGGCGCCGATCACGGCCACACACGACATGTTCAGCTGTCCTCGTTGCTTCGGGGTTCGTCCGCGAGGAGCGCACGCAGGGCGCGCCCGAGGTCGCGGGGAGTCTGCTCGGGGAGGGGCCGACGTTCGCCGGACTCCACGGAAATGAGCGTCGCGCTTCCCCCGGACAGCTCGACGACGTGAGTGTAGCGGTGCGCCCGCGCGTACGCCGGCGCGTCCCCGCCGGGTGCGGCCGCGCACGGGATGGACGCGCCGCGGAGCGCCGCGAGAAGGGCTCTTTCGCTCGCGCGATCCGCCGAAGCCACGAGCACGCGGTTCGGGACCGCGGGCGCGCGATTGCTCGTCGCGAGCGCCCAACCGAGATTGCCGACGTCGATCGCGAAGCCGGCCGCGGCTCGAGACGTCCCGAACCGATCGAAGAGACGGTCGTACCGGCCGCCGGAGCCGATCGCTTCACCGGGCCCGTCCGCGAGGACGCGAAACGCCATGCCCGTGTAGTACGCGACGTTCCACGTCTCCCCGAGGTCGACGACGAGGCCTGCGGCGAGGCCCGTCGCATCCACCTGTTCGGCGAGGGCACGGAGCTCCTTCGCCGGCGCTTCGGCCGCCGTTCCGGCGAGGATCCGGTCGGCGCGCTCGAACACGTCCCGGCCGCCGTAGAGCCCGGGGAGCTCCACCAGCGCGGCGAGCTCCCTCCCCTTCACGTTCGCCTTCTCGGCGCGACGACGGGTCTCTTCCGCGTCCTTCGCCGAGAGCGCTTCGAGGATGCTCCCGCGGACGCGCTCGGGCACGTTCTGGACGAGCGACGGAGCGACGCGCGCGTGTCCGAGATCCAGCGTGAACGCCGTGAGCCCGGTCGCGACGATCGCGGACGACGCGACTTCCAGAACCTCCAGATCCCCGCCGGGCCCGGTGAGCCCGACCAGCTCGAACCCCGCCTGGTGGATCTGCCGCTCGCGGCGCGCGCGCTCGACGCGGCGACGCACGACGGCGCCCTCGTAGCAGAGGCGGACGGGAAGCGGCGCGTCCCCGAGCCGCATCGCGACGAGGCGGGCGATCTGCGGCGTCATGTCCGGACGGAGCGCGACCACTTCGCCCGTCTCCGGTTCGACGAAACGCAAGACCTGCGCCGGGTCGAGCGGCCCCATGTCGTGCTCGAGCACCTCCGCGTACTCGAACGGCGGGACGCTCACGGGTTCGTAGCCGAAGCGCTCGAAGCTTCCGAGCACCTCCCGGACGAGCGCGTGCTGCCGGCGCGCTTCCTCGGGAAGGAGATCGCGCATGCCGGCGGGCAGCGGGTGCGAGAGCGCGCCATTGCCGCGCGCTCCGAGAACGGAGCCCGAGGAAGCCGGATCGGCCGGAGGCGGAGAGGAGACGGGCATGGCGAAGCCGCGGGAGACTACCACTCCCCCGGGCACCTTGTCGGCGGAACTCCGAGAAAGTAAGCCTCTCCCAGCATGAGCACGTCTCCCGCGTCTTCCGCGTCTTCCGCGTCTTCCGCGTCCCAGGACCGGCCCCCCCCGGGCGCCCCGACTGAAATGGGACCCCCCGACGTCGCCGAGCGCGGCGCGCCTCAGGGCGGCGTGCCGCAGAAGATGGACCGTCGCCTGTTCATGCAGCTCCTCGGCTTCGAGGCGCCGCCCGGAAGCGACGTGCCCGGCATCGTGAAGGCCCTCGGCGCCGCGCTCGTCGCAGGCGGCGTGCCGTCCGTCATCTACGAGGACGTGAACCACCCTCTCGGCTTCGCGCTCCTCACCTGGACGGAGAACCCGGAGGACTTCGTGACGAAGGTCCGCCCGGCCGTCGAGAGCCAGCGAGCGGCGATGCTCCGGATTCGACCGGAGCTCACGATGCTCGGGCGGACGTACTCGTCCGGCTACGAGACGGACCTCGCGTTCTGGCTGCTGAACCGCCCGCGCGAGACGGCGCTGAACCCCGAGTGGAACTGGGCCGTGTGGTACCCGCTCCGCCGGGACGGCGCGTTCGAGCGGCTCGATTCCCGCGAGAAGGGCGGCATCATGCGCGAGCACGGGGAGATCGGAAAGGCGTACGGCGCGGCGGATTTCGCGCACGACATCCGTCTCGCGTGTCACGGCCTCGATCCGAACGACAACGACTTCGTCATCGGGCTCATCGGGAAGGACCTCCACCCGCTCTCGCACGTCGTCCAGGCGATGCGCCGCACGCGGCAGACGTCCGAGTTCATCGTGCGGATGGGTCCGTTCTTCGTCGGGCACGTGGTGTTCCGGAACGCGGGACGGTGAGTCCGCGCGCGCGCGTCCGCGCCGTCGTGTTCGACCTCGACGGCACGCTGGTGGATTCGCGAAGAGACATCCTGGGCGCCGCCGAGCACGCGCTCCGGGCGCACGGCAGGCCCGTCCTTCCACCGGAGACGATCCTCGGGTTCGTGGGCGACGGGGCGCGCTCGCTCGTCGCGCGCACGTTCTCCCTGCCCGTCGACGCCCCCGAGGTGGACGCTCCCCTCGCCTCGTTTCTCGAGCACTACGCGGTGCACGGCGCCGACCACACGACCGTCCTTCCCGGCGTCCGGGAGGTCCTCTCGGCTCTCTCGGCGCTCCCGCTCGCCGTCTGCACGAACAAGATGCGGGGCCCGGCGGAGCTCACCCTCCGCCACCTCGGGCTCCGCGACGCGTTTCGCGTCGTCGTCGCGGGAGGCGATCTCCCGGAGCACAAGCCCGACCCGTCCGTACTCCGGCACGTGGCGAGCGAGCTCGGCGTCGCCCCGGATTCCCTCGCGATGGTCGGGGACGGTCCGCAGGACGTCCTCGCCGGAAAGGCCGTCTCGGCGTGGACGGTCGGGCTCGTGTCCGTGTTCGCGCCGGAGGAGACGCTCCGCGAGACGTCGCCGGACGCTCTCATCCGCCGGATGAGCGAGCTCCCGGACGCGCTCGCTCGCTTCGCTCAGGCGACGAGCGAGTGATACGCGGCGGTGATCTCGGCGAAGCGCCGCATCAGGGTCGCGCGCTCGTCGGCGTCCGCCGTCGGGAAGCGATCCGGATGCATCGAGGCCGCGAGCTTCCGGAACGCGCGCTGAACGGTCTCGAGATCCGCGCCGTCGCCGAGGCCGAGCGCGGCTAGCGCCCGTCCGCGAGCCGGGTCGCGACGCGACGCGTGAATCTCGCGGGGCTCCGCGCCGTTCGCCCTCCCGTCGCGGTCGCGGAACCGCGCGCGCCCGTGGAGCACCTCGTCCGTCGGCAGGGGCGCCGACGGCGCGCCATGGGTGCGCGCGACCCGGAACACGATCCGGGCGTCGGAGAGCAGGAACAGCCGCTCCAGCCGCTCGCGGCGCTGAAGACGAAGGGCGAAGGCGACGTCGCTCTCGCGCGCGGCGTGCATCGCCACGAGGAGCTCGCCGAAGCGGCGATCCGGAAATAGAGGCATGCGCGACACCGCCCGGGCGACGTCTGCCTCGGTGACGATCCCGCGACGCCGGAGCACCTCGCCGACGCGCGCCGTCGGCACGTCGGTCTCCACCTCGACGACGAGGCCGCCCTGGAGGTGGATGCGGTGCGTGTGTCCCGCGCGCGCGCCGGAGACCTCGCGCAGCTCCACGACGCCGGTCGCGCCCTCGCGGTAGACCGCGCCGAGCACGTCGCCGAGGGTCGTGAGCCGGAGGAGGCCCGGCAGGTTCATGGGCCCGGTTTAGGGGCGAAGCGACGGCGGGGCCAAGTTCCGGCGCGGCGCGCTAGCGGACGACGTCCGTCCCGACGGAGAGCTCGGCCTCGGCGTCCTCCGTGCGCGGCACGCAGGTCTCCGATTCGCCGGTCTTCGTGCACAGGACGGCCCGCGCCCGGAGCGCGACCGTGCCCTTGCCAAGGGACGTGGCGACGAACGCCACCGAGATCCGGATCCGCTGCTCCGTCCGGACGCGTGCGTCGCTCCCCTGGACCCGGGCGCGGAGCGGCGCGGCGAACGGCGGCGCGCGGACCACGAGCACGTCCGCCCAGGCGAGACGGCCGTTCGCGGCCTCGAGCTCGACGTCGCAGAGCACGCGGCCCTTCGTCTGCCGGTGCTCGCAGGAAGCGGTGACCGCGACGGGAGGGGGCGCGGCCGGACCGCTCGGCGGCGCCCCCTCGGCTCGAACCGCGCCGCCGACGAGAGAGAGCGCGAGGACGGTGAGCGTCCGTCCCCCACGGCGACCCGTCATGCCGCGCTCGGGGGGGCGTAGTAGTCGACGAGGCGAATCGTCGTCGGCGAGAGCACCGCGCGGACGCGCGAACGCTCGCCGCACGAGTCCCCTCCGATCTGGAACGGCGTCTCGGGGTCGAACTCGAGCGTCACGTCGTCCACGAGGTAATCGAACATGACGCTCGCGTTCTCGTACTCGCCGCGCCAGATCGCGGGGAAGTTCGTCACGAACGCGGCAGGACCGATGGTGGAGATGCGAAGGCTCATCCGGTCCGGTCGCTCTTCCGCGAAGGGGAACGCCCGGAATCCGAAGCCGTAGTACGGGATCGTGGAGACGGCGGCGATCTTCGCCGGCCCCTCGTAGATCGTCTGACCCTTCGGGATCGGGGGGCCGAGGATGACGCCCTTCGGGCCCACGCGGAACGCGTCCCCGCCCTCGTTCACGACGCGGCAGTGCGGCATCTGCCTGAAGAAGTAGCTCGGAATCGAGCGAGTCGTGCAGGAGACGATGTACGAGAGCGGCCCCGGCGCTATGGGCTTCAAGATCGTGTTCGAGAGGCGCTTCTTCACGAGCTCGTAGTCCTGGAGGACGACGGCGTCCGCCCCGAAGCCCGCGAACGGCGCGATGCGATCCTCCACCTCGATGAAGCGGACGGGCCGGCTCCCGGCGTCCTCCCGAAGTCGCTGGATGTCCGCCGCGAGCCCGCGAGCCTTGCCGCCGCTCGCGCCGACGACCCACGCGAGCGCGTTCCCCGTGCCGAGCTTCAGGAACCCGAACCTCGGGATCGGCCTGTCCTGGCGCTTCGCCTCCCGGACGACGTCCGTCACGACGGAGGTGAAGGTGCCGTCCCCGCCGCCCGTGAGCACCGTACCGTAGCCGCGGTTGATGATGGTCCGCGCGAGCTCGGGGCCTTCCTCGAGACGCCGGGACACGAAGAGGTCTCCGCCGAGGAGGATCTGGTCGAGCGTCGAGATGACCTCGCTCGTCACGCTCCGTGCGTTGCCGTTCACGACGACGGCGATTCGATCCGTCGGCGGCGGCGCGCTCCGCGGCCGCTCCGATACGGGCGCACGAGACTCTGACATGGGGGATTTCGATAGCACAGCCCGGCCGAAACCGCGGCAAGCACGGCGGTTCCGCCGCGGACCGCTCCGTCCGCTCCCCGGAGCCGGCGGTCGTGCTAGAGAGCGCCCCATGCATTTCGTCGACGAATGCCTGCTCATCGTGGAAGCCGGGGACGGCGGAAACGGGGCCGTGGCGTTCCGGCGAGAGAAGTTCGTGCCGCTCGGAGGCCCGGCCGGCGGAGACGGCGGTCGCGGCGGGGACGTGATCTTCGAGGGCGATGGCGGGCTCGGAACGCTTTCGGACCTCACGCACGAGCGCACGATCCGAGCCGAGCGCGGCCAGGACGGCCAGGGGAAGGACTGCTACGGACGCGGCGGCAAGGACGTCGTCGTGCGCGTGCCGCTCGGGACGATCGCCTTCGACGAGGCGACCGGGGAACGGCTCTTCGAGGTGACGAAGCACCACGAGCGGGTCGTCGCCGCGAAGGGCGGCAAGGGCGGCCTCGGGAACAAGCACTTCGCGACCTCCGTCGACCGGGCGCCGCGACGCGCGCTCCCCGGAGAGCCCGGCGACAAGAAACGCCTGCGCCTCGAGCTCAAGGTGATGGCCGACGTCGGGCTCCTCGGGTTCCCGAACGTCGGGAAGAGCACGTTCATCCGCGCCGTCAGCGCGGCGCGTCCGAAGGTCGCCGACTACCCGTTCACGACGCTCGAGCCGCACCTCGGCGTCGTGATGCACGGGGACACGGGCGCGGGAGACCGACGGACGTTCGTCGTCGCGGACATCCCCGGGCTCGTGGAGGGCGCGAGCGAGGGCGTGGGGCTCGGGCATCGGTTCCTCCGTCACGTGGAGCGGACGCGCGTCCTCCTGCACCTGGTGACGGCGTTCGAGGAAGAACCCGGCCGGGACCCGCTCGCGGACTACGAGATCATCCGGAACGAGCTCGAACGGTATTCACCGGAGCTCGCCCGGCGCACGGAGGTCGTCGCGATGACGAAGGCAGATCTCCCGTTCGTGCGGGAAACCTACGAGACCGTGAAACCTCGCTTCGCCGAGCGCGGAGTCCAGCTCCATCTCATCAGCGCCGCGACTCACGAAGGGCTCCCGGCGCTCGTCCAGATCCTCGCGACCCGGGTCGCCGAGGCGACCCGGCCGGAAACGGCCGAGGAAACGGCCGCCGTCGCGGACTGATCCGCAGCGCAAGGAGCCTCGCGTCCGGCGCTCAGCCCCCGCCGCCCGCCTCGGCGAAGTCGTCGAACTCGTCGAACTCGTAGTCGTCCGTCGCGAGGTTGTCGAAGCGAGTGAACTCCGCGGAGAAGCGGACCTTGACGGTTCCCGTCGGGCCGTTCCTCTGCTTCGCCAGGATGATCTCCGCGACGCCGCGCTCCGTGCTCTCCTGGTTGTAGTAGTCGTCCCGGTAGATGAAGATGATGGCGTCGGCGTCCTGCTCGATGGCCCCCGATTCGCGAAGATCCGAGAGCTGAGGGCGCTTGTCCTTCGTCGTGCGTGTCTCGACGGAGCGGTTGAGCTGGGAGAGCGCCATCACCGGAACGCCCATCTCCTTCGCGAGCTGCTTCAGCCCACGGGAGAGCTCGCTGATCTCCTGTTCCCGGCTCGCCGCGTCCCTCCGGCCCTGCATGAGCTGCAGGTAGTCGATGACGACGAGCCCGAGGTCCTGCGCCTCGGGTCCGCCCGTCGCCTTGCGCGCGATCTCCGCCTTCAGCCGGCGGATCTTCGCCCGGAGATCGAGGAGTCCGAGAGCGGGCGTGTCGTCGAGCCAGATCGGGAGCCGGCCGATGCGGGCGGCCGCGTCCGTCAGCTTGTTCCAGTCCTCGTGCTTGATGTTGCCGCTCCGGATCCGCGAGACGTCCACCCGCGCCTCGACGGCGAGGAGACGAGAGGCGAGTTGCTCACGCGGCATTTCGAGCGAGAAGAACCCGACGCCCCAGCCCGGCTGCTCGACCTCGGCGCCGAGCCGGTCCTCAGAGTCGAGCTGGCGGACGCGGCGCGGGCTCGCGACGTTGACGGCGATGTTCAAGACGAAGGACGTCTTCCCCATGCCGGGGCGCCCGGCCACGATGTAGAGGTCCCCCTTGTGCAGGCCCGCGCATTTGCGGTCCAGCCGATCGAACCCGGTGGGAACGCCGGTGATGCCCTCGCCGCGCTTGGACGCCGCGACGAGGATCTCGAACGCTCCGTGGATCGCCTCGTGGACGGGGCGGACCGCCGTGTTCTCGGGCACGCGGGCGATGTCGAACACCGCCTGCTCGGCCTGGTCGATGAAGACCTGCACGTCCTCGCAACCGGCGTAGCCCTCCGCCGCGAAGCGCTGGCACGTCGAGATGAGCTGGCGGACGCGCCATTTCTCTCGCACCACGCGCGCGTACGCCGGCACGTGCGCGACCGCCGGGATCGCGTCCGTCAGCTGCGCGAGGTACGGGGTCCCGCCGACGGCCGCGAGTCGGTCGCGATCCCGGAGCCAGGTCGCGACGGTCACGACGTCCACGGGGCGACCGGCCGTCTGGAGCTCGATGACGGCCTCGAACACCTTGCGGTTCGCGTCCGAGTAGAAGTGCTCCGGACGCAGGACGTCGCTCACCTCGTCGAACGCTTCGTTCGAGAGGAGGACCGCGGAGAGCACGGCCGCCTCCGCGTCGAGATCGTGCGGCGGGACGCGCCCCGGCGAGGGCCTCAGATCCGGCGTCTCGTGTCGGTCGCGGCGGGCCCGTTCACCGTGAAACATCGATCTCTCCCTCCACGCTGGCTCGCGAACGCGGTGCGGTCACGCGAAGCCAGGACAGGCAATGTCCAACCATCGACAAGTGCTCGAAATTCCCTGACAATTCATCGAATCCCGAGTTTCTCAACGTCACGCCCATACCTTGTCCACAGGGCCCAGAAAACACGACACCCCGGTGGCTCGAAAACCACCGGGGTGAGGTTACCCGGGAAGGTCTCACTCCCCGGGCCGCGTGTCAACGCGATCGGCTCGCGCGCTTCAGCTCGATGCCTTCATCGTGTCTTGAGGCGCGGTCCCAGGACCGCGCCCACGGAGCGAGACGAAGCGATCCTCAGCTGGATGCTTTGACCGTGTCTCGAGGCGCGGTCCCAGGACCGCGCCCACGGAGCCAGACGAAGCGATCCTCAGCTGGATGCCTTGACTACTTCTACTCTGAGCTTCGCGACGACGTCGTGGTGCAGCTTGATGGGCACCTCGGCGAGACCGAGCGTCTTGATCGGCTCGGGAAGATCGATCTTCTTCCGGTCGATCGTGACGCCCACTCCCGCGAACGCCTCTTCCACGTCCTTCGAGGTGACGGAGCCGTACATCTTGTTCTCCTCGCCGACGGCGCGGGAGATCTTGACGGAAACCGCTTCGAGCTTCTTCGCGGTCTCCTGGGCCTCCGCGAGCTCCTTCGCGACGCGAGCGACCGCCTGACGGCGGAGCGCTTCGACGCGCGCGAGGTTCCCGGCGGTGGCGGGCGCAGCGAGCCCGCGCGGGAGGAGGAAGTTCCGCGCGTAGCCGGGGCGGACCTTCACCAGGTCCCCGCTCTTTCCGAGGTTGTGCACGTCCTCTTGAAGGACGACTTGGATCGTCGAGGGCATGTTCGTCTCCTCAGTCGTTCATGGTGAAGGGTAGGAGGGCGATGTTCCGCGCGCGCTTGATCGCGAGCATGAGCTCGCGCTGGTGCTTCGCGCAGGCGCCGGAGATCCGGCGCGGGACGACCTTCCCGCGCTCCGTCACGAAGTACTTGAGCGACTGGGGGTCCTTGTATTCGATGCCCGTCGGCTGGCCCGTGCTCTCGTTGGAGCAGAAGGGGCATCCGCGGCGACGGCCGCGGCGGGGCGGCGGAACGGAATCAGGATTGCCGGTCTTGTCCATGGCGATCTCGCGTTTCATCAGTCGTCCTCCCCGCCCATGTCGTTCTGCGCGGCCACTTCGGCCTCGCCGTACTCGTCCGACTCGTCGGCATACGGATCGCGGCGGCGGTGGTCCTCCTCCGGGCGGTCCGGCCGATCTTCGAGGCCGAGCTCGCGGGCGCGCGAATCCTCCGCCGCGTCTTCCGGGGGCGCTTCGACGTGCTCGAACTTCACGTCTTCCGGGGCGACCGCGACGTCCAGCGGGACCTCTTCGGCGACCTTCACCGTCTGGTACTTCAGCACGTCGTCGAGCATGCGGAGGTTGCGCTCCACCTCCGCGACGAGGCCGCCGCGCCCGATGTACTTCAGGTACACGTAGACGCCGCGCTTCTGCTTCGCGACCGGGTACGCGAGCTTCCGGCGTCCCCAGTTCTCGACGCGCGTGAGCTTCCCGCCCTGCTTGCTCACGACGTCCGCGAGGCGGGTGCCGATGCCCTCCGAGCTCTCTTTCGAGACGTCGGGCTTGAGGATGAAGATGGTCTCGTATTCGCGGTCGGGGTGGGCCGCGGTGCTTGCTTCACTCATGTGTATCTCCCTTTGGCCTAGGGCCCCCGGGCGCGCCGGGAGCAAGGAGTCAGCTCGCTCGACGGTTGGTCACGTTCATCGCGTGATCGAGACCCTTGCCGACGAAGAGCGCCACCGTGTCCGTGGCCTGCTCGACGAGGTCGCCGAGGCGGGCCCTTTCTTCGGGGGCGAAGGCTTGTAGCACGAAATCTGCGCCGTCACCCCGAAACCCGGCCGGAGGCTTTCCGATACCGAACCGGAGCCGGACGTAGTCCTTCGTTCCGAGGTGCTGGCTCACCGACCGGAGGCCGTTGTTTCCGGCCTCCCCCCCGCCCTTCTTCAGGCGGAGCGTCCCGAACGGGATATCGAGCTCGTCGTGGACGACGAGGACGTCCCCGGGCAGGACCTTGTAGAACGTGGCCGCCGCCTTCACGCTGCGGCCGGAATCGTTCATGAACGTCTGGGGCTCGAGGAGGCCGATCTTCTGGCCCTCGAGCTCGAGCTCGGTGAAGCGCCCGTTGAACTTCTCGCGAAAGGACGCGTTCGCACGCGCCGCGAGACGGTCGGCCACGACGAACCCGACGTTGTGACGCGTGTCCGCGTACTTCTTGCCGGGGTTGCCGAGGCCGACGACGAGGATCACTTGCTCGGTTTGCCGGCGGGCTTCGCCGCGGCAGCCGCCGGAGCGGCGCCCTTCGCAGCCGCGGCCGGAGCCGCAGCGCCGCCACCCGCGGCCGGAGCCGCACCCGCAGCAGGAGCCGCGCCCGCGGCCGGAGCCGCACCCGGCGCGCCCGGAGCCGCAGCGGCGGCAGCCGTCTCTTCTTCGACCTGCTGGCGCACGGTGCCGACGGCGATCACCGTCTGATCCGGCGGGAGGCGAACGGTGACGCCTTCCGGAAGGGTGAGCTCCTTCGCGAGGACGGAGTCGTCGATCTCGAGCGCGGTCACGTCGTGCGTGAGCTTCGCGGGGACCTGGATGGGCAGGCACCGCACGGGGAGCTTCCGGTAGACGACGCGGAGGATGCCGCCGTCGACGACGCCCTTCGCCTTGCCGGTCGCCTCGAACGGCACCTCGACGTCGATCGGCGCGTTCTCGTCGATCTGCTTGAAGTCCGCGTGGAGAAGGGCGCGCGTCACGGGGTGGTACTGGTAGTCCGTGAGGAGCACCGTGAGCTTCTCCTTGCCGCCGATGGTGAGCTCCACGACGGAGTTCCTGCCGCGCTCGGTCGCGAGGATCCCCGCGACGTCCTTCGGCGAGACGGAGATCTGCTTCGTGGCGAGACCCTTGCCGTAGGCGACGGCCGGAATCTTGTCCGTGCTCCGGAGCCGGCGAACCTCACCCTTGCCCGTGGCGGATCGCGTATCTGCAGTCAGCTTGATGGTTTCCATGGCTCTCTACCGGTCCTCTCGTCCCGCTCACACGAAGAGCGAGCTCACCGAATCGTTCAGATGAATGCGCCGGATGGCCTCTCCGAGGAGCTTGCCCACGGACACGTACCGGATCTTGGGGCAGGCCCGAACGGCGGCGCTCGGGGGAATGGAGTTGGAGACGACGACCTCTTCCAGCGGGGACGCCGCGATGCGTTCGGCGGCGGGGCCGCTGAGGACACCGTGGGACGCGACCGCCACGACCCGGCGGGCGCCTTCCCGCATCACGGCCTGGGCCGCGTTGCAGAGCGTACCGGCGGTGTCGATCATGTCGTCGACGATGATGCAGTCCCGGCCCTTCACGTCGCCGATGAGGTGCATCACCTCGCTCACGTTCGCCCGCTCGCGGCGCTTGTCGATGATGGCGAGGGAGGCGCCGAGCCGCTTCGCGAAGGCGCGCGTGCGCTCCACGCCGCCGGCATCCGGCGAAACGAACACCGCGTTCTGATCGAACTTCGGCTTCAGGTAGTCCGTGAGGAACACGGGCAGGCCGTGGAGGTGATCGAACGGGATGTCGAAGAAGCCCTGGATCTGGCCCGCGTGGAGGTCCAGACAGATGACGCGGCCGACGCCTGCCGCGACGAGCAGATCCGCGACGAGCTTGGAGGTGATGGGCGTGCGCGGCGCGACCTTCCGATCTTGCCGGGCGTACCCGTAGTACGGGAGCACCGCGGTGATGGAACCCGCGGACGCGCGGCGGAGCGCGTCGCACATGATGAGCAGCTCCATCAGGTGATCGTTCACCGGGGAGCAGGTCGGCTGGATCACGAACGCTTGACGACCGCGGACGTTCTCCTCGATCTGAAAGAACGATTCGCCGTCGCTGAAGCGCGAGAGACGGGTCTGGGCGAGCCGCGTCCCGAGCACTCCGGCGATCTCTTCTGCAAGGCCGGGATTGGCGGTCCCCGAGACGAGGCAGAGGTTCTTGCTATCGACGGTCACTGGCAGCGTTCCGAAACCGAAAAAGGGGCTTAAGCCCCTGAATTTCATGAAGAAAACCGGCGGGATCGCGGTCCGGCAGGGTGGCGATAAGTAGCAGCAAGCCCCGCGCCAGTCAACGGACCGCGGAAATCCCGCTCGTTCACCCGGCCAGCAGCGGAGAGCGAGTCACTTGTACGGGTTCGAGAGGTCGATGTCCGACGGAGGCGCGGCCGGGGCCGGCTTGGGCGCGGCCGTCGGCGTCGCGGCCGGGGAAGCCGCGGCGGGCCCCGGGCGTGCGGCTCCGCCGTGCGGGATCCGGGCGGGCCTCGCGCCGGGTTCCGGCCTGGCCGCGGTGGGCTCTTCCGGGACGGCTGCAGGGGCCGCCGGCGCCACGGCGGCGGGCGCCGGCGCCGCCGCGGGAGACGGCGACGGCGCGGGGACGGCAGCCGGTTGAACGGGCTGCTGGACGACCGGAGCCTGCTGCACGACGACGGGGGGCTGCGTCTCCTCCTTCCGGAACAGGAGGACGAGAAGCGCCACGATGATGAAGCCCGCGGCGGCCGCGCCGATGATGACCCACGGCGCCTTCGACTGCCCCCCCGTCTCGACCAGAGGAGCGCCGAGCGGCGCCGCGATCGGCGACGCCACCATCCCCGACTGCTCCCCCGTCGCCACCTGCGGCAGTCCGCCTAGGGGGGGCGCCGAAGACGAGTGCGGGAGCTCGACGATGTCGGGGATGGCCTGGCTCGGTTCGCTTCGGGCGAGCCACGCACGGACCGCGTCTCGCTGCTGCGAGATCTCCTGGCCGATGACCTCTCCGACGTAAGCGGCGACCTCACGTGTCGTGGCGATGAGGTTCGCGGCGCGGGCAGCGCGCTCGAGATCGTCGGCGAACTCCTGACACGTCGGGTAGCGGCCGTCCCGGTCGCGCTCGAGCGCCTTCATCACGACGGCGGCGACCCCGGCGTCGATGTCCGGGTTCACCTCGCGGATGTCCGGGATCGGCTCCGAGATGACGCGGGAGAGCGTCGCTGCCTCGTTCTCCGCCTTGAAGAGGCGGCGAGCAGCGAGGACTTCCCAGAGCACGATTCCGGACGAGAAGACGTCGGCGCGGCGATCCACCGACGGATCCCCGACGGCCTGCTCCGGGGCCATGTACGCGATCTTGCCCTTCAGCTGGCCGGCGCGCGTCGCGGAGAGGCGGCTCGCCGCGCGAGCGACGCCGAAGTCCGTGATGCGGGTGTTCCCGTCCATGCCGACGAGGATGTTCTGCGGGGAGACGTCCCGGTGGACGAGCTCGGTCGGCATCCCCGTTTCGTCCCGGAGTTCGTGCGCGGCGTGGAGGCCGGTGAGCATGTCCACCACGACGCGGACGCCGATGGATGCGGGAAGGCGCTTTCCGGCCGTGGCGGCGCGCGCGAGGAGTCTCGCGAGGGTGTCCCCCTCGATGTACTCCATGACGAGGTAGTAGCCGCGCTCGCTCGCGCCGACCTCGAGGATGGGGACGACATGAGGGTGGTGGATGCCCGCGGCGAGGCGTGCCTCGTCGAGGAACATCTCCACGAACTCCTGCTCCTTCGCGAGGTGCGGGTGCAGGCGCTTGATCGCGACGAAACGCCGGAACCCGCCGACGCCGGAGAGGTTCGCGAGATACACGGTGGCCATGCCACCGCTCGCGATCTCCGCGACGAGATCGTAACGGTCGATCCGCTGCGGACCGTCGTAGTTGGTGTCGATCAGCTTCGGGGCAGCCACTCGCTCAGAACCTCCCGGTGGCTCCAATCGACGGGCCGTAGTGATAGCTGACCCACGGTGAAACGTTGAGCCCGCGCTTCGCCGTCGCTTTCTCTTCCTTCTCCGGTTCCCCGCGCCAGTCGGTCGCGAACAAGCCGACGATCGCCGTCGCGACGCCGACGACGGACGTCGCGCCGATGAGGAGATTCGTCCGGAGTTCCTTGGCCTTGCCGTCCTTGTAGAGCGAACAGCTCGTCCCCTGGCCGACGCAGCCCCTCTCGACCTTGTCCTTCCCGGGGTTGTTCAAGGTGTCGATGCCGCTCCACACGGTGACGCCGCCGAGGGCGGCCGTCGTTCCGGCGCCGATCCAGAAGTAGAGGGGCGGCAGACCAAATGGCTTCTGCTCGGCACCCCGGTCCATTCCCGGCGCGCCCGTTCCCGTCGTCGGCGGAGGGAGCTCCACCTTCTTCGGAATCGGAGGCGCCCGGAAGTCGAGGGTCTGGGACTCTCCGGCCTTGCCCGTCACGTTCTTCGAGACGGCGCGGTCGTCGGACCAGACGGCGCGGACCGTGTGGTCGCCCGGCGTGAGGTACACGACGCGGCGCTGCGCGGCGGCGCCGTGGACGAGCCGCGTACCGTCCAGCAGGCTGCACGCTTCGTCGCACTGGATGGTCACCTGGAGCATCTCGGCGCGTCCGCGATCCACCAGCGGAGACGCGACCTTGCGGACGCGTTCACTGTTCGGATACGTGTCGAGCCCGTACTGCGCGAGCGTCGCCGCGCGATCGATGTGACCTGCCTTGTCCCGCGCGTTGATGGCGAGCTCGAGGACGCGGTCGTTCGGCGCGTGACTGTCGGCCGATTCGAAGTACTCGGCCGCCTCGACGTAGTTCGTCGCCTTGTAGGCCTCGCGGCCCTTGTTGAAGTCCGACTCGGCCGCCTTGATGTCCTCGACGGACGGCGCCGTGTCCGCGGCGTGAGCGATGCCGGCGGCAGTGACTACGGCGAGGATTGCACCGATTGTTAGGGGGCGATGATTCACGCGGTGTTCGTCCTGTCCTTGTCTCGTTCTCGCCACCGGGGACGTCGGTGATCTGAGCCGTTCGCGAGCGGTCCCCTGGCAGCGCTTTCAGTCTATTCCATCCATGGGGGCCCTCGCCACGCTCGGACCGCGTATGTGGGCGTCGATCGGGATGGAAACGCCGCACATCTGCCTACATGGGCCGGCAACGGGAAAATTCCTTGGGGGTCGAAACGCCCCGTCGAGCCCGGGCATCAGCGCATCTCGAGCAGGAGCTTTTCCGGCGTCTCGAGGTACCCGATGACCTCGGCCGCGAAGGCGGCGCCGACGTGCCCGTCGATGATGCGGTGGTCGAACGACAGGCTGAGGAGCATCACGTCCCCGATGACGATCTCGTCCCCCTGCACGACCGGACGCTTCTTGATCTGGTGGACCCCGAGGATGGCGACCTCCGGGTAGTTCACCACCGGCGTCGCGAAGAGGCCACCCTGCCTCCCGAGCGAGGTGATCGTGAACGAGGACCCGCCGAGGTCCTCCCGGCGGGTCTTCCCGGCGCGCGCTTCCGAGGCGAGTCGATCGATCTCGCGCGAGATCTCCAGGATCGAGAGGCGATCGGCGCCGCGGAGCACCGGCACGGTGAGCCCGGAGTCCGTCGCGACGGCGATGCCGATGTCGTACGAGCCCCGCTGGACGATCTCCATGGCGGCGTCGTCCACGACGGCGTTCAGCGTCGGGTGGCGGCGGAGCGCGGCCACGACGGCTTTCACGATGAACGGCAGGTACTGGAGCGAGATGCCCTCGGCTTCGGCGAGTACCTTCCCTCGCTCGCGCACGCCGCGGAGCGCCGTCACGTTGCACTCGTCCACGTACGTGAAGTGCGCGGCGGTGTGTTTCGCGCGCGCCATGTTCTCGTAGATGCGCTTCCGGAGCCCGCGGATGGGCACCCTCTGATCGCCCCGCGCCGGGGGCGGCGGCTCCGCGGGGCGAGGCGCGGGCCTCGGCGCCGCGCCGGGCTCGCCCGGGCTCGGCCGAACCGTCTGCGCGCTGTGGATGGGGGCCGGCGCGCTTCCGGGCGCCACGGGGACGAGGCCGGGCGCCTTCGCGGCGGCGGCCTTCCGTTCGACGTCCTCCCGGGTGACTCGCCCGGCGTCTCCGGTGGGACGCACGGTCTGGAGATCCACGCCGAGCTCGCGGGCGAGCTTCCGGGTCGCGGGCGAGGCCAGCGGCTTTTCGTTCCGGTAGTCGTCCTGGACGATCCGGGGCGCGTTCGGTAGGCCCGGGAGCACGTCCTTCAGGTCCCCGACCGCGGACGCGACGGTGCCTCCGCCGTCCGCCTTCGGCTCGGGAGCCGCGGCGGGCGCGGGCTTCTGCGACGGCGGGCCGCTCTTCCGCGCGCTCGCTTCGCCGTCCACGTCCAGGACGACGAGCACGGAGCCCACGGGGACGACGTCCCCGACGCTGCCGCGGACCTCCACGATCTTCCCGTTCTTCGGCGCGCCGATGGTGACGGTCGCCTTGTCCGTCATGACCTCCACCATGTCCTGATTCTCGGTGACGGAATCTCCGGCGGCGACGAGCCAGGAGACGATCTCTCCTTCCGTCACGCCCTCGCCGATGTCCGGCAGCTTGAACTCGAATCGGGACATGGTTTCCGTGGCTCTCCGGTTCCTCAGTTCTTCGCCGCGCCGAGGATGGCGGGCACGATGCGGTGGGACAGCGGCAGGTACTCGAGCTCCAGCGTGTACGGGAACGGCGTGTCGAACCCCGTGACGCGAACCGGCGGCGCTTCGAGGTGGTAGAAGGCGCGCTCGGAGACGAGGCTCACGATCTCCGCGCCGAGACCGCAGGTCCGCGGCGCCTCGTGCACGACGACGACGCGGCCCGTCTTCTTCACGCTGGCCACGACGGTGTCCACGTCCAGCGGCCACAGAGTGCGGAGGTCGATGACCTCGGCGTCCACGCCTTGCTCGGCGGCCTTCGTCGCTGCATCCAGGGCCTCGTACAGCATCGCGCCGTAGGCGATGACCGTGACGTGCTTCCCTTCCCTCGCCACGGAGGCCGCCCCGATGGGGACCGTGAAGTCCCCTTCCGGCACGAGCCCCTTGGCGGCGCGGTAGATCCGCTTCGGCTCGAAGAAGATCACGGGGTCCGGATCGCGGATGGCGGAGAGGAGGAGGCCCTTCGCGTCGTACGGATTCGACGGGCACACGACCTTGAGCCCCGGCACGTGGACGAACGGCGCTTCGGGGTGCTGCGAGTGGTAGTGGCCGCCGCGGATTCCGCCGCCGACGGGCGTCCGGATGACCATCTTCGCGGAGTACTCCCCGCCGGAGCGATACCGGTACTTCGCGAGCTCGTTCACGATCTGGTCGTACGCGGGCCAGATGAAGTCCGCGAACTGGATCTCCGGCACCGGGACGAGGCCGTAGAGCGCCATGCCGATGGCGCAGCCGACGATGCCGTTCTCGCTCAGGGGCGTGTCGATCACCCGGTCTTCGCCGAACTCGTCGAAGAGCCCCTGAGTGACCCGGAACACGCCCCCGACGCGCCCGACGTCCTCCCCCAGGATGACGACGCGATCGTCCTTTCGCATCTCCACGCGGAGCGCGTCGTTGATCGCCTGGACCATGTTCATCTGCGGCATTGGGAGTCTTCTCGTCGTCCTTCGATTTCAGTGACTGCCCTCGGGCCGGGGTCCGGCGAGGAGCTCGTTCTGTTCCTCCACGAGGTGCCAGGGTTGGGTCTGGTAGACGTCCTCGAACATCGTTTCGAGGCGCGGGCGCGGCGTGTGTTCCGCGATCTCCACCGCCTCCCGGAACTTGCGATCGAGGCCTTCGACGAACTTCTGCTCGGCGTCCGGACCCCAGGCGTTCCGCGCGACGAGGTACTTCCGGAGGCGCTCGATCGGATCTCTATCGGCCCAGGGCTTCAGCTGGTCCGACCCGCGGTACGCATTCGGATCGTCGCTCGTCGAGTGGCCGCCCATGCGGTACGTGAGCGCCTCGATGAGCGTCGGGCCCTGCCCGGCCGTGGCGCGCTGGACCGCGGCGCGGACGGCCGAGATGACGGCGAAGACGTCGTTGCCGTCCACCCGGACGCCGGGGACGCCGTAGGCGATGCCCTTCTCCGCGAACGTCGCGGACGCCGTCTGCCGCTCCGCCGGAACGCTGATGGCCCAGCCGTTGTTCCGGCAGAAGAACACGACGGGGATCTTCTGCACGCCCGCGAAGTTCATCCCGGAGTGGAAGTCCGACGAGCTCGTCGCGCCGTCCCCGAAGTAGACGAGCGTGGAGAGGTTCTGCTTCTTGAGCTTGCCGGCCCACGCGAAGCCGACGGCCTGCGTGATCTGCGTTCCCACCGGCGAGCTGATGGAGAGCCAGTGCGCGGCGCGACACGTGTAGTGATCGGGCATCTGGCGCCCCTTCACCGTGTCGTTCGCGTTGCCGAACATGTTGTCGATGAAGCGCTGGAAATCCAGACCGCGGAGGAGGGCAGCGCCGAACTCCCGGTAGCAGGGGAATAGCCAGTCCTGCTCGCGCATCGCGAACGCCGACCCGATGATGGCGCCTTCCTCCCCGAGGGAGCCCACGTGGAACCCGATGCGCCCCTGCCTCTGGAGGGCCGTGAGGCGTTCGTCCAGGAAGCGGGTCTGGATCATGTGCGAGAGGACGGTCGTCGCCTCCGCGTCCGAGAGCTTCGGGTCGAGCTCCGGAACGACCGATCCGTCCGCTCCGAGGATGCGCAGCACGTCTTTCGCGTCCGAATCCGGGCCGCGGGCGTGCGTCGTCTCCGTTCCGTCCATGCGGAGGTCGAGCCTAATTCACCATCCGCGATAGTGCGAGAACCATCGCGCCGACGACGTGACGCAAGCGGACTTCGGTCAATCCGCGAGGGCCCGCGCGACCTCCGCGAGCGCGGCGTCGACGGCCCCGTCGGGGAGGCGAAATTCCGCGGCGAGGCGTTCGAGCGTCTTTCGCTCGACGTCGCTCACCCCCTCGGAAATCTGCGCGATGAGGGCGGCGATCCGGAGCACCTCGCGCGCCTGCTCGGGTTTGCCGATGCTGCGCGCGACCATCTGCGCGCGCTTGTCCGGGCCGTCCTCCGCGAGCAGGTCCTCGAGGTCGGCGAGCAGTGCCCGGAGCTGACTCTCCGTGACGCTGCCGCCGCACGCGGCCAGGACGACGTGCTGGAACGCCGAGCGCTCCGTGTCGTCGAACTCGCCGTCCGCGTTCGCGACGAGGTACGCCCCCTCGACCACCGCTTCGAATAGCGCGGCGGCTTGCGGGTCGAATCCAGTCGGCTGCGTGAGGTCCTCCTCGCCCTGGTGCGAACCGTACTGCGCACCGGACAGCGTGAGGAGCGACCCGTGCGTGCCTCCGGACATCGGGGCCGGCTCCCGCAGGGTCTTCGCGAGCTTGTCCAGCAGACTCCGCGGCGGGACCGTGTCGGGCATGAGTGTGAGGCGAGCGTAATACGACGGGCGAGGTCTTTTCTACCGCCTCGCCCGGTTCAGGGCCGCGGGCGAGATCAGCGCGTCCTCGCCGGCCGCGAGGGGAGCCTCTCCAGCCGGGTCCCCGAACGTCGCGGCGGCCGGCGCCTCGCCCTCCCGGCGAGCGCTCCGCGCCCGGGCAGCGAGTTCCGCGCCCGCGGCGGGACGGAGGGCCGCGGCGATGAAGGCCTCGGCCGCGTGGTAGCTCGAGCGAACGAGAGGCCCGGATGCCACGAACGCGAACCCGAGCTCCTTCCCCCGACGCTCGTACTCCGCGAACCCCGCCGGGTCCACGAAGCGCTTCACCTCCGCGTGCTTCGGCGTCGGCCGGAGGTACTGCCCGAGCGTCACGACGTCGACGCCCGCGCTCTTCAGGTCCGAGAGCGTCTCGAAGATCTCGTCGTCCGTCTCGCCGACGCCGACCATGATCGAGCTCTTCGTCAGTCGCTCCGGCGCTCGCTCCTTCGCGTGACGGAGCACGGAAAGCGAGCGATCGTACGAGCAGCGCGGATCCCGGATGATCGGCGTGAGTCGGCGCGGGACCTCGACGTTGTGCGCGAACACGTCCGGGCGCGAGGCGAGCAGCGTGTCCACGTCGCGGAGGCGCCCGGAGAAGTCCCCGACGAGCGCCTCGACGAGGAGCTCGGGATCTCGCTCGTGGAGACCCGCGATCGTCTCGGCGACGTGAGCGGCTCCGCCGTCGAGGAGATCGTCCCGGTCGACCATCGTGAGCACGACGTACCGAAGGCCGATCGAGCCGATGGCGCGCGCGACGTGAACGGGCTCCCGTGGATCGACCGCGCCCCTCGGATTGCCGGTCGTGACGGCGCAGAACCGGCAGCCGCGCGTGCACGTGTGACCGAGCACCATGACCGTCGCCGTGCCGGAGCCCCAGCACTCGGCGACGTTCGGGCACCGGGCCTCCTCGCACACCGTGTTCAGGTCGAGCGCGCGGAGCGTCTTCTTGAGCTCGGCGTAGCGCTCTCCGCCGGGCGCCCGGACCTTGAGCCAGGCTGGCTTTCGCTCTCTCTTTTCGGGCAGGCTCTCCGGCGGCACGCCTTACTCTACCCCGGATCGGCCGCGCCACCGACGCGGGCGAGCTCCCCGGCGGAGACGGGCCGGACGAGGCCACGCTCCGTGACGATGGCCGAAACCAGCCGGGCCGGGGTCACGTCGAACGCCGGATGGCGCGCCGGGACGCCCGACGGGGCGAGCCGGACGCCGCGGAACTCCGTCACCTCCGTCGCCGGCCGCTCCTCGATGCGGATGGCGCCCCCGTCCGGGCAGGCGAGATCCACCGTGGACCACGGAGCCGCCACCAGGAACGGGCGATCGTGCAGTCTCGCGAGGCACGCGACGCCGTACGTCCCGATCTTGTTCGCGACGTCGCCGTTCGCCGCGACGCGATCCGCGCCCACGACGACGAGATCGATCTCGCCCCGCGAGAACAGGTGACCGTCCATGCCTTCCGTGACGACCGTGACATCCATGCCGAGACGCGACAGCTCCCACGCGGTGAGTCGGGCTCCCTGGAGGTACGGCCGCGTCTCGTTCGCGAGCACGCGGATTCGCTTGCCCGCCTCGTGCGCTGCGCGGAGGACGCCGAGCGCCGTCCCGTACCCGCCCGTGGCGAGGGCTCCGGCGTTGCAGTGCGTGAGCACCGCCGAGCCGTCCGGCACGAGCGCGGCACCGACCGCGCCCATCCGGCGACAGGCGTCCCGGTCCTCGCCGTGAATCGCGCGGGCTTCCGCGGCGAGCACGTCTGCCAGGGCCGAGCGCGGCGCGCGCTCCGCGGCGCGACGCATCCTGGCGAGCGCCCAGAACAGGTTCACGGCCGTCGGGCGCGTCCCGGCGAGCAACCGCTCGGCGGCGACCAGGTCCGCGCCCTTCCGAGCGGCGAGGACGAGTCCATACGCCGCAGCGATGCCGATCGCCGGCGCGCCCCGGACGGCCATCTCCGCGATCGCGCGCGCGACCTCCTCCACCGTCGTCAGGCGAAGATAGATCTCCTGCGCGGGAAGCTCCCGCTGGTCGAGCAGCACGACGGCGTCGTCCCCCGGGAGGAGCTCGACGGGCGAATACGGCGCTTCGCTCATCGGCGCCGGGTGCGGAACCCCCGCCACGTCACGACCCGCCGTCGAGCAGCTTCACGACCAGATCGTTCACGAGCTTCGGGTTCGCAGAACCCTTCGTCTCCTTCATGATCCGACCGACGAAGTAGCCGAGGATGCCCTTCTTGCCGGAACGGTACTCGGCGACCTGCTTCTCGTTCGCGGCGAGGACCTTCTCGACGACGGCACGGATCGCGCCCTCGTCCGAGACGACCTTCATGCCCCGCTTCTCGACGACGGCGAGCGGGCTCTCCTCCGTCCCGACGATCGCCTGGTGGACTTCCTTCGCCTGCTTGCCGCTGATCTCCCCCTTTTCCACCAGGGAGAGGAGCTCAGCGACCTGCTTCGGGCTCACCGGAAACGTCACCTCGAGGCCGTGCGCCTTCGTGTCTCGAAGGACCTCCGTCGTCACCCAGTTCGCGAGCTTCACCGCGTGCGGGAAGAGCGCGCGCGCCTCCTCGAAGAAGCGGACGTACGCGGGGTGGCCCGTCAGGGTCTGGGCCTGGGCGGGCGGAAGGCCGAGCTCCTCCGTGAAACGCTTCCGGACCGCCACGGGGAGCTCCGGGGTCGCCGCGCGCTCCTCCGCGACCAGCGTGGGCGAGAGGGTGAGCGGGGGGAGATCCGGATCGGGGAAGTATCGGTAGTCGTGCGCTTCTTCCTTGGACCGGAGCGTCGCCGTCTTTCCCGTCTCCGGATCGAAGGACCGCGTCTCCTGCACGACGCGACCGCCGCCCTCGAGCACGGCCTGCTGCCGGGCGACCTCGACGTCGATCGCCTTCTGCACGAACCGGAACGAGTTGATGTTCTTCAGCTCCGTGCGCGTGCCGAGCTTTTCCTGACCGGCGGGGCGGATCGAAACGTTGGCGTCGCAGCGAAAGCTTCCTTCTTCCAGGTTGCCGTCGTTCACGCCCGCGAAGATCAGGATGTCCCGGAGCGAGCGGAGGTATGCCGCGGCTTCCGCGCTCGAGCGAATGTCCGGCTCGCTCACGATCTCGATGAGCGGAGTTCCCGCGCGGTTCAGATCGACGAGGGAGTCTCCCCCGACCCCGTGCACGCTCTTCCCGGCGTCCTCCTCCATGTGGATGCGGAGGATGCGGATGCGGCGCGTCTTTCCGTCCACTTCCACGTCCAGGTGCCCGTGCTCCGAGAAAGGCTCGTCGTACTGCGAGATCTGGTAGCCCTTCGGCAGGTCCGGATAGAAGTACTGCTTTCGCGCGAAGATGCTCTTTTCGTTCAGGGTGCACCCGAGCGCGAGCGCCGCGCGGACCGCGAGCCGCACCGCCTTCTCGTTCGTGACCGGCAGGGAGCCGGGAAGCCCGAGGCAAGTCGGGCACACGTGCTCGTTCGCTTCCGCCCCGAACTCCGTCGAGCAGCCGCAGAAGAGCTTGCTCGAGACGAGGAGCTGCGCGTGGACTTCGAGACCGATGACCGTCTCGTAGTTCATCGGCAGCCGCCTAGTGCGACTTCAGGCGATCGATGCCCGGGTGCGTCGGGTCACCGGGCTCGTGTCGCGGGTTCGCGGTGACCTGCGTGCCGTCCCGGCCGGCGTAGCTCATCAGGAGATCCTTCTCGAAGATGAACTGATCGCGAGAGTCGTACGGAGCGGGGTGCACGCCGGTGTCCATCCGGATGGCGTCGCACGGGCACGCTTCCACGCAGAAGCCGCAGAAGACGCACCGGAGCTCGTCGATGACGAACTTCGCGGGGAAGCGCTCGTATCCGCGCTTCGGATCCCCCTCGGGGTACTCCGCGGGCTCGATGTGGATGCACTGCGCGGGGCACGCCGTGGAGCAGCAGAGACACGCCACGCAACGGGGAGAGCCGTCTTCCCGGTGCGTGAGACGGTGCACGCCGCGGAACCGCTCCGGGTACGGGCGCCGCTGCTCCGGGTACGAGATGGTGTTCACGCCGTCGCTGATGCCATCGAGGACCGGGTCGTTCCGCTGGCCGAGGACCATCTCCTTCGCGTTGCGGAAGAAGTGGCTCATCGTGAGGCCGAGGCCTTTCACGACCTCGGGCACGTAGCTCTGGACGGCCGGCGTGCGCTTCGGGCGCGCCACGGGCTTTCCGACGACCTTCTTCGGACCGAGCGGCTGGGTGGACTGGCTCATGTGAGGTTCCTCAGGCTCCCATCTTCGCGGTGCGCGTACCGCCCATCATCTGGGTGAACTTCGCGGACGTGCTGGAGAGGACGCGGCGGTGCTCCGCCGGCGCGAGCAGGAAGCGAACGAAGGCGACGGCGAGGACGAGTCCGACGAGGGCCACGAAGGCCTCCGTCAGGTCCCCGGCGATGCCGAGCGCGCGGACGACGGACGGACCCGCCGACTGAACGGCGAGGACGCCGAGCGCCGTCACCAGGACGTTCCCGAGCGACGCCGGCAGGAGCTTCCTCCACCCGAGGCGCATGAGCTGGTCGTAGCGGAAGCGAGGCAGCGTCCACCGGATCGTGAGCTGGATCATGCAGAGCACGATCGTCTTCACGACCATCGCGAGGAAGCCGAGGAGCACGACCTGGCCGTGCCCGAGCGCCTGGTCGAAGATCACCGTGTCCCCGATGGCGAGGTGAATGCCGTCGCGCGCGACGAACGGCAGGTGCCAGCCGCCGAAGAAGACGGCCGCCATGAGCGCGGCGGACGTGACGACCGCGACGTATTCCGCGAAGAAGAACATCGCGAACTTCATGCCCGAGTACTCCGTGAAGTAGCCCGCGACGAGCTCGCTCTCCCCCTCCGGGAGGTCGAACGGAATGCGCTTCGACTCCGCGACGGAGGCGGCGAAGAACAGAATGAACCCGAGGGGTTGAACGAAGATGCCCCACGTGTTCTCGGCCTGCCAGCGGACCATCTCGTCCACGCGGAGGGTGCCGTACACCATGACGGCGCCGACGATGGTGAGCCCGAGCGTCACCTCGTAGGAGACCATCTGGCTCGCGGCGCGGAGGCCGCCGAGGAGGCTGTACTTGTTGTCGCTCGACCAGCCGGCGAGCGCGGCGCCCACGATGCCCGTGCCGGCGAGCGCGAAGAAGTAGAGGAGCCCGATGTCGAGGTCCGACACCTGGAGCTTCAGCGCGAACTCGTGGCACACGCCGTCCCGCGGGACCATGGCGAGGAGCTGCCGCGGATCCAGGTGCCCCTGACGGATCAGACGGATCGGGCCGAGGTTCACGTCGCTCTGGGCCGGGCCGAAGCAGAGCGTGTCCGCGAACGGCACGGTGCCGAGCACGACGAGGGCCGGGAAGAACGAGATGATCGGCGCGATGCTGTGGAGGAAGCGATCGGCGTTCGGGGGAATGAAGTCTTCCTTGAACGCCGTCTTCAGACCGTCGGCCGCGGGATGCAGGAGGCCGGCGAGGCGGAGGCCGATCTTCTCTTCCGTCATCTGGAGGACGGCGTACGCCGCGCCGCCGACGATCGTCGCGGCGAGGAAAGCCGCGCCGCCACGGTACGTCGCCTCGGAGAGGTTCTCGGCGAGCGGGGTGTCCTTCAGGAGGCCCGCGACCAGGAACGCGCCGAAGTGGCAGACGACGCCGGCATAGAAGAAGTTCCGCGGGTCTCCGAAGGACTGCACCGCGCGGTCGAAGTTGCTCCGGACGCCGCGTCGCTTCACGGCGCCCGCGATGACGAGGAGGGTGAACCAGAGCACGAAGATCGCGCCCTGGGTGAAGAGCATCGCGTTTCCGGCGCGGCCCGCTTCGTCTTCCTTCCGGGCGTCGGCGAAGCCGAGCACGCCGGCCGCGGCGAGGAGCGCCGGGACGAACGCCGCGCCCTGAGCCGCCCGACGGGGCAGCCACACGACCGCGCGGTCCGGCCCGACGCGATCCTGGAGGAGCGCGCCGTATCGACGGTCGGCCCAGGTGAGCAGCACGGCGACGTTCATCGCGAACATCACGACGAAGAACGCCTTGCCGAACATGAAGAGGTACTCGATGGCGCTCATTTCAGGACGCTCCCCCGACCGACGGCGGCGCGATCGGACGGAGAGATTGGGGTGGTTCGGGCGTCATCGCCTTCCGGACGTCCGCGAGCTTCCGGAACCCGAGGTCCTTGCCGAGGCGGACGGAGAGGCCCGCGACGAGCTTCCACGCCGGGCGCGAATCCCCGAGGGGGCCGAACGCCTGCTCGCTCTCCTGAGCCAGGCCCTTGGCGTTGACGAACGTGCCGTCGCTCTCCGCCCAGCTCGACGCCGGGAGGAGCACCGTGGCTCGCTCCGTGAGGGTCCCCGCGTGCGTCGCGAGGACGACCAGGCCGGACGACGGCACGAGCGACGGCGGAGGGACGTCCCGCGCGTCCGCGCCGAGGGCGACCACCGTCTTCACCTGCCCGGACTCGAGCAAACCGGGGAGGTCCTGGATCGGCTTCGCGGGGAGGCCCGCGGCCGCGCCCGCCATGCCGCGCTGGTTCGGGTTCTTGTCCGCGTTGCGGAGGATGGAGTCCCCTTCCCCGGGGGGCTTCCCGCTGAGGAAGACGTTCGTCGTTCCGAGCACGTCCCGCGCGAAGCGAGCCATGGCGAAGTTGTCTTCGCTCGAGTGCTGCGCGGAGAGGACGACGGCGACGTTCTCGCCGGAGACGCCCTTCAGCGTGTCCGCGGCGCGGTCCAGCGCCGCGGAGAGCGTCGTCTCTTCCTTGCCGGTCTTCGCCTTGAGGACGCGGTACTGGTGGACGCGCCGGTAGTCCAGCATGCCCTCGTCGCACATCCAGTAGCCGTTCACGGCGGCGTTCTCGCGCGGGCGGTGGCGATACGCCGTGTCGTTCCGGGGGTCGTAGTCCAGGAACGCGTTGCAGCCCGTCGCGCAGCCCTGGCACACCGTGCGCGCGCTCCGGAGGAACCACACGCGCGCCTTGAACCGGAAGTCCGTCGCGGTGAGCGCGCCGACGGGGCACACGTACTCCGTCATCAGCGTGTACGGGTGATCGAGCTGCCGTCCCGGCGCGACGGTGATCTCGTTCAGGTTACCGCGCTGGCGCACGTCCAGCACCGGATCTTTCGCGACCTCGTCGCAGAAGCGGACGCAGCGCGTGCACACGATGCAACGCTCGGCGTCGTAGACGATGGTCGGCCCGAACACGACCGCCTTCGGCTTGTGCACCGGCTCGTCGTTCATGCGCTTCTTCGCATGCTGGTGCTCGAGCCAGTAGTCCTGGAGCCGGCACTCCCCCGCCTGGTCGCAGATGGGGCAGTCCACCGGGTGGTTCAGGAGGAGGAGCTCCTGCACGGCGGAGCGCGCGCGTTCCACGTGCTCGCTCGAGTCGCTCCGGACGTCGAGGCCCTCCGTCACCGTCATCTGGCAGGCGGGCTGGAGCTTCGGCTTCTTCTGATCGACGTAGGCCTGCTTCTCCGCGTCCCAGGCGAGCACGGCGAGGTTCAGCGCCGGGCGACCGGGAGGCGGCATGACCTCCACGAGGCACATCCGGCAGTTCGCCGCGACGCTGAGCCCCGGGTGCCAGCAGTAGTGAGGGATGTCGATCCCGGCGCGGTGCGCGGCCCGGATGATGGTGTCACCGGGCTGGAACGGGATCTCTCGGTTATCCAGTTTGAACGTGGGCATCAGCGATCGCACTCCCCGCCGATCATGTTGAGAGAGCCGAAGCACGGAACGACGTCCGCGACCATCTGGCCCGTGATCACGCGCTCGAGGCCGCTCGTGACGAGGAAGCACGGCGGGCGGATTCGCACACGGTACGGCGTGCCGCTCCCGTCGCTCACCAGGTAGAACCCGAGCTCGCCGTTCCCCGCCTCGGTGTACGAGTACACCTCGCCGGCCGGAATCTTGAGGCCCTCCATCACGATCTTGAAGTGACGGATGGTGCCCTCGATCGTCTTGTAGACCTCTTCCTTCGAGGGAAGGACGACGCGGGGGTCGTCCACGTTCACGGGGCCGGAGTCCGCCATGCGCTCGCAGCACTGCTGGACGATGCGCGCCGACTGCTTGATCTCCTCGATGCGGACCATGAACCGATCGAAGCAGTCCCCCGTGGAGCCCACGGGCACTTCGAACTCCACGTCTCCGTACTTCAGGTACGGGTGCGCCTTCCGTACGTCGTACGGGACGCCGCTCGCGCGGAGGCACGGCCCCGTCCACCCGAGGGAGATCGCGTCTTCGGCGCTCACCAGACCGACGCCCTCGAGACGATCCAGGAAGATGCGGTTCCCGAGGAGGAGGCGCTCCACCTCGTCGATGACGCGGAGGACCTGGTCGACGGTCGCCTTCGCCGTCTCCTTGAACCCGTCCGTCGGAGGGGCGGCCATGCCGCCGACCCGGCCGAAGCTGTGGGTGAGCCGGGCGCCCGTCTCCTCTTCCATGATGTCCCAGATGAGGTCCCGGGCCTTGATCATCCAGAGGAACGGCGTGAACGCGCCGAGCTCCATCGCCATGGCGCCGTCGCACGTGAGGTGATCGGAGATGCGCGCGAGCTCCCCGAGCGCCATCCGGTACCACTGACAGCGCTCCGGCACCGTGATGCCGAGCATCTTCTCGCACGCGAGCGAGAAGCCCACGTTGTTCAGCATCGGCGAGATGTAGTTGCAGCGATCCACGTAGGGGTAGACCTGCGTCCACGTCCCGCGTTCGCACATCTTCTCGAAGCCGCGGTGCAGGTAGCCGACCTGCACGTCCGCCTTCGTGATGGTTTCGCCGGTGAGCTCCACCACCGTGCGCACGGTGCCGTGCATCGCCGGGTGGGCGGGGCCCATGTTGACGATCATCGGATCGGCGGGGAGCTCGATCTCCGCCGCGTCCAGGTCCTGGTCGAGAGGCTCCATGTACGCTTCTGCCCTCAGTTCGCGTCTTCGGGGAACACTTCGGGATCCGGCCCGTCCGCGGGCGGACGCGCGTCGTGCGTCTGGCGGCCGAAGGACATGCCCTCGTCCGCGCCGAACGGCGCGATCTTCTGGATGCCGGGGATGGCCCGATACTCCACGAGCGGTTGAATGCGGTCTGCCGGGTAGTCCCTGCGGAGCGGGTGCCCGACGAACTCCGGGTAGAGGAGGATGCGGCGGAGATCGGGGTGGCCGTCGAAGACCACGCCGAACATGTCCCACACCTCGCGCTCCATCCAGTTCGCGCTCGCCCAGATGTCGGCGAGCGACGCGATCTTCGCGTTCGTGCCGTCCGAGGCGCCGACGCGCGCCTTCATGCGGAGGCGGTGGCCCTTCGCGAGCGAGTAGAAGTGCGCGACGACCTCGAAGCGCGGATCCCGGTCGGGGTAGTCCACGGCCGTCAGGTCCGTCAGCATCTTCATGTCCGCCGCGGGGGACGAACGGAGGAACATCGCGACGTCACGCCAGAACGCGACGTCCACCACGATGGTCTCGTCCCCGTGCTGCGCGTGCTTCTCCAGCACGACCCCGGGGAACTGCTTCTCGACGAGCTCGACGAGTGCTTTCGCCATGAATCAGCCCCCCCGCTCAGGCGACGGAGTCCCTCCGGCGGAGCTGGACGAGGCCGTGCGCCTGGGAAGTCGCCGGATCCGTGCGCGGCTTCACGATCGCCGGGCCCGTGTCCCCCTTCTGGATCTTGTCCATGAGGAGCATGAGGCCGTCCAGCACGGCTTCCGGCCGCGGCGGGCAGCCGGGCACGTAGACGTGACAGGGGATGATCTTGTCGATGCCGGCGACCGTAGCGTAGTTGTCGTAGAAGCCGCCGGAGGACGCGCAGGTGCCGAAGGCGAGCACCCACTTCGGATCCGCCATCTGCTCGTAGATGCGCTTCAAGATGGGTGCCTGGCGCTGCGTGATGGTGCCGACCACCCAGAGGAGGTCCGACTGCCGCGGCGAGAAGCGCGGCGCCTCCGCGCCGAAGCGCGAAAAATCGTACCGGGGGCTCGACATGGCCATGAACTCCATGCCGCAGCACGCGGTGACGAACGGGTACATGAAGAGGGAGTATTTCTGCGCCCACGCGAGGAGCGCCTCCGCCTTCGTCGTGACGAATGCCTCCCCGGCTGCCGGGTCCAGGACCCGCGCCGAGGTCTTGGTCAGCTCTCCCATTCGAGGGCTCCCTTCCTCCAGCAATAGGCGAGGGCGACGATGAGCGCCCCGATGAATGCGGCCATCGTCCCGAACCCGGCCCACCCGAGCCCTTTGAACAGCGTGGCCCACGGGTAGATGAAGACGACCTCGATGTCGAAGACGACGAAGAGGATCGCCGTGAGGTAGAACTTCACGCTGAGCTTCGTGCCGCGGCCACCCTCCGTGTCGTTGCCGCACTCGAAGGGGGTCAGCTTCTCGGCGTTCGGGTGCTTCGGCCCGAGCAGGGCGCCGAGCGTGAACATCGCGAGGCAAATGACCAGCGCGATGCCGAACATGATGAACATGGGGAGGTAGAGCTCGAACATGCTCTCTTTCGCGTGCGATACGGCGTTAAGTGGCCGAAATCACGGCCGCCCTCGTGTACCGTCACCCGCCTCCCCTGTCAACGCGAGGGGAACGTTTGGCGAGGTGCCGGTCAGCTCGTCGGATTCAGCCTGATTCCCGGGCGCCCTGGCGCCCTCAGACCGGGCTCTCGGCGGGCTCCCCGACGTGGGCACGGAAGGTCGCGAGCGCCCCGCCGAGCTGGCTCTCCACGCGTGACAGGACGTCCCGGATGAGCGATTCGTCCACGCCGGCCGCCCGGGCCTCGAGCACCGCGCCGTAGGCTGCGACGGCTCGGCCGCGCTCCGCGAAGGCCCGGGCGAGCAGCGGCCAGACCTTGTCGCCGGGGGCGCCGAGGTTCGCGGCTCGCCGCAGGGGGCCGATGGACTCCCCGGGCCGGGCGTCGTCGAGGAGCGCCTCGCCGAGCCGGGCGTAGATGTCGGACGCGCCGGGGCCGTCCCCGGCGTACTGGATGGCGAGCCGGAGGACTTCCTCGCCCTGCGGGAAGTCCCCCGTCGCGACGCAGGCCGAACCGAGGAGCCCGAGCCCCCGGGCGATGAGCGTCCGGGTCTCCGCGTTCAGCATCTGCCCTTCGGGGGTCCGGAGGAAGATGGTGAGCGGCCCCGGCCACGCGCCGAGGAGCGCCACGACCCGCGCATGGTCGCCGGCGGTGGCGGCGTCCTCCGCGACTTTCACGTGGGAGAGGTCGATGGCGCCGCGCCCCGCCTTCGAGACCCGCGCGAGCTCCTGGCGAACGTGCGTCTTGATGCGCTCGCGGAACTGGATGAGCGGGTAGCTCTCTTCCACGCCGTCGTGGAGCATCTTGAGCGAGGACCCGGCCCCCGCCGTGACGAGCTCGAGGAGGCTGTACCCGTAGAGGGGGGCGAGGAGCAGGTACCGGACACCGATGTGAAGCTGGATCGCTTCCGTGTCCGTCGCGCGCTTCGGGGGCGGGCCCGCGGGCTCGTCCGCCACGAGCGCGCTCACGAGACGCCTGCGGAACTCGGCGAGCGTGAGGCGCTGGGTGTCGGCGCGCGTGACGTCTTCCTCCGCCGCGCCCACGACGAAATCCACCAGGGTGTTGTCGGGGTTCCTCCGGTCGACCGTGAGCGCCGTGATCCGGGCGCCCGTGATCATGGAGAACGCGAAGAAGCGCTCACCGACGATGTCGCACAGGGCCTGGAAGCTTCCGACGCTCTCGCCGATGCGCTCGAACCAGCCGTCCGTACGGATGGAGCCGAGGGAGAACGAGGAGTCCACAGCCATGCGGATGAACCCTCAACATCGCATGGAATTTCCCGTGGTTCAACGGTTCCAGTGCCGACAGACGCTCTTCATGCCGCAGCCTTCGCAGCGTCTTTCGTCCCGCCGGGAGGGGCACCTCTGGAGCATTCCGAGGTGGCAGAGCGGGAAGTCGTACCGGACGGGATCGTCCGGGTCCAGCCGGCGGAGGGCCGCCGTGATCTCTTCCGTCGTCTGCCAGGTGAGCGTCTTCCGGTTGGTGAACCCGAGGTTCCTCCCGAGCTTGTAGAGGTGCGTGTCCACCGGGATGAGGAGGATGCGGGGAGAGAGGCTCTTCCAGACGCCGAGATCCACGCCGTCGTCCGGCCGCACCATCCACCGGAGGTACAGGAGTAGCCGCTTGCAACCGCTCGCCTTCGCCGGGTCCGAGAGGATGTGCGCGGCGCCTCGCCGCGTCCCGGAGGCGACGTCGAGCCCGCCTGCGGAGCGGATGGCCGCGACGAACTCGGCGAGCGCGGGGCGAACGGCGTCCTCGTGACGCGCGAGGGCAGCCGCGAAGCACCGTTCGAGGGAGCCGAAGGTGCGCTGGACTCGTCTCGCCCCGATGACGAGGCGCGCGACGTCTTCCCCCTGGTAGACGCGGTGGCGGAACCCGCCGAGCGCCACGAACACGGCGAGCTCGTCGTCGGCGCGGGCGGCGAGGTTCGGGCCGAGCCTCCGGAAGACGTCCTCGACCTTCGCGCGAAGCGCCTTGGCGTTGCCGAACGCGAGGCAGGCGCCGACGAGCCCGGCGATCTCGAGGTCCTCCCGGCGCTCGTAGGACCGGACCGGTCCGATCGGGTCCGCTCCGATCCGGGCGCGCCGGTCGCACTCGCGGTCGACGCGGCGGATCGCGCGGAAGATCGCGGCCTCCCGCCGGGGAGCGAGTCGCGGCTTTCGGGCGGCAGCCTTCACGAAAGCGAGAACCTAGCGCGGAGGAGCGGAAACGTCAGCGCCGAGTTCGGCGAGTGCCCGGCCTCGAGCGAGCTCCGCGCGTCTCGCGAAGGGCGCCGCACCGAGTCGGTCCGCTTCGGCCCGAGCCTGCTCCAGATCACCGAGCGCGTCCTCGACGGCGCCGGCCGCGTGCGCACAGAGACCCGCGTAGTAGGACGCCGGACCCAGGTAGACGATGGCCGGGCCGAGCACGACCTGAGTGCCGAGGAACGGAAGGAGGAGCCGGCGAACTTCGGCCGCGAGGCGTCGATCGCCGGTGAGCGCGCAGCCCGTCGCGACGTGGGCGAGGCTCGGGAGGAGCGCCCAGTCGGTCGGCAGGCGCGCGAAATCCCGCTCGGCGACGAACGCGAGCTCGGAGCGGGTCGTTTCGACGTCCCCGGATTCCGCGGCGAGCCGCAGCAGACCGACGCGGAAGAGCACGTTCTCCGGGTCCGCCTCGAGCCGCGCGCGGAAGAGCGGCTCCATCTCCGCCCCGCGCCCCTGCTCGATGCGGAGCCACCAGAGGTGCGCGCCGTAGAAGTTCGCGGCGTTCTCGGGGTGAATCCTCGAGCCCACGAGGAGCGCTTCGTCGGAGATCTGCTCGGCTTCCTCGAGCCGTCCCTCTAGAAGCGCGCGCATCGCCCGGAAGAGCCGCACGTTGTAGAGGTAAGACGGCTCGCGCTGGAGCTCGGCGCCGCGCTCGTAGCGCTGGAGGGCGCGCGACAGACCCGCGGCTTCCCCGAGCTCCAGGAGATCCGTGATCTCGCAGAGGCGGGCTTCCATGGTCGTCGGGCTCTCCTCGCCGCCCCGGTCGAGGCGGATGATCTCCTCGGCGATCGCGAGGCGCTCCCGCGCCGTCCCGGGACGCCAGAGGACCCAGTGCTTCGCGTAGAGCGCCTGCCCGAGAACGGACGTTCGCCCGAGCGCCCGCGCCCCCACGAGCGCGCTCTCGGCGAGGGTGCTCGCCTCCGCGCGTCTTCCCGCGAACGAGAGCCCCGTCGCGAGCCTCGCTTCGAGGAGAGTGCGAAGCTCGAGGATCTCGGCGTCCCCGTCCGCCTCCGGGAGATTCTGCGAAGCCTCCGTGAGGAGCGGGATGAGCGCGTCGTTCGCGAGCCCGGACTCGGGGCGTATCTCTCCGTGGTCGAGCGCGACGCGGGCGAAGCGAACCGGGTCTTCGAGTGTCCGCGCGACCGCGAGGGCGCGACCGAGGCTGATCCCGGCGCTCGAGTAGTCTCCGGAGAGGCGCTGCGCGCGGGCGAGGGAAAGCAGGAGGTCCGTCGAGCGCGCCCGTTCGTCGCTCGCGAAGCGAAGGGCGCCGAGGGCGTGCTCGAAGTGTCGCACGGCCTCCTCGAACGCGAACGAGCGGAGCGCCTGTCTTCCTGCCGCTTCCGAGTAGCGAACGGCCTCCTCCGAGAATTCCCCGAGCGACGCGCGGAGGAAATGGTGCGAGAGGCGCGCCACGGGGAGCTCGGTGCCGGGCGCGCCGCTCGCCTCCAGCACCTCCCCGATGCGCGCGTGGAGGGCGGCGCGCTCGGCGACGGCCAGGGCCTCGTACGGCACGTCGCGGAGCACCATGTGGGAGAACGCGAGCGTCCCGAGCGCCCCCCTCACCTCGGACAGGATGCCGCGCTCGAGGGCCGGAGCGAGGAAGCGCACGAGCTCCTCCTTCCGGAGCCCCGTGACTCGCATGAGGACCGGAAGCTCGAAGTTCCGGCCGATCACCGACGCGACGCCGAGGAGCTCGCGAGTCCTCTCCGGAAGCGCGTCGAGCCGCGAACGCACGGCTTCCACGATGCGCTCGGGGATGTCCATGTCTTCGCCGTCCGCCGGGACGCCGCCCGCGGCGATCTTGCGGGCAATCTCCACGACGAAGAGCGGGTTCCCTTCCGTCGCGCGCTGCACCTTGCCGACGAGCGCCGGCGACGGCGCGCTCCCCGCGACGGCCCGGATGAGCCGCTCCGTGGAGTCCGCCCCGAGGCCGTCCAGCGGGACGACCCGCGCGCTCCCGACGAGCTTCCGGAACGGTTCGCCCACGAGCGGGTCGGCGAGCACCTCGCCCGCGCGATACGTGCCGAGGACCAGCACCCCCGCGTCACGGATGTCCCTCACGAGGAACCGCGCGAGCGTCAACGTGGACGCGTCCGAGGCGTGGAGATCCTCGAGCACGAGCACGAGGGGCGCGGCGCGCCCGAGCCGCGTGAGGACCGACACGATCGCGTCGAACGCACGGAACCGCTCCGGCCCGGTCCGAGTCTCCCCGCTCCCCGAAGCGACGACCGCCGCGAGCACGGCAGACACTTCGTCGGCGTCCTCCGGAGCGAGCGCGCTCGAAGACAGGAGACCGCGGAGGATCTGGATCCACGGCCACAGATCCGGCGCGCCGCCCTCCTCCCACGCTCTTCCCCAGAACACGGGCACGCTCGCGAGCTCCGCGCGCCGCGCGAACTCGTCGAGGAGCCGGGTCTTCCCCACCCCGGCCGCGCCGCTCACGAGGACGAAGCCCGGCTTCCCTCCCCGCGCGCGCTCGAGGACGGCGAGGAGCTCGGCGAGCTCGGCGTCCCGTCCGACGAACGGTTCGTCCCCGGGCACCACGAGAGGCCGCGCCGCGAGCAGCGGCGGCGGCGGCGCCGAAGGAGCGACGCTCGCGCGCCGTACCGGCGGGCGCTCGACGACGTCCGCCACGAAGCGGTATCCGCGGCCGCGCGTCGTGCGGATGCAGCGCTGCGCTTCGCCGTCGTCCTGGAGGACCTGGCGCGCGATGCGGATCGCCTTCGTGAGCGACGCCTCCGTCACCGTGACGTTCGGCCACAGCGCCTGGAGGAGCTCCTCCGTCGGCACCAGGCGCTCCCGGTTCCGTAGGAGAAGCGCGAGCGTCTGCATCACCTTCGGCGGGACGTCCACCGCCGAGCCGCCGGCGCGGAGCTCCCATCGCTCCTCGTCGAACTCGAACCGCCCGAACTCGAAGATCCGCGGACCGTCGCTCGGCGGAGGGGGGGACGAGCCATTCCGGCTGGGAGAATCCATCGGTCCTGCGCGTGCCCGCGGGAACGCAGCCTAGCCGAACCGCCCGCGCGACCGCCATGCGGAGGAATACGGCCGCTCGCGTTCCACCCACACGAGACGGCTCACGGCCGGTCATGCAAGCGTCAGGGAACGGTCACTGTGGGGGATTGCCCGGTCGGCGAGATTGGGGACCGGGTGGCGGCGGCCTACGCATCGTCGACCCGACGCGCGCGGGCGGAGCCGTCGTCATGGTGCTGGAGACCTATTTCAGTCCGGAGCACGGGGAGATCCTGGAGCGCATCGCATGCCCCTGCTGCGGCTCCGAAGACGCTGCCCCGTATCGCATCGCGCACGATCGTCTCTTCGGGCGGCCGGGCCGGCACAGCGTGGTCCGCTGCCGAGCGTGCTCTCTCGCCTACACGAACCCCCGACCGACGCCCGAGTCGCTCGGGAACCACTACCCGGCGGACTACTTCTGCTACGAGCCGCCCGAGGCGCTCCGCGGCCTGAAGAAGCTCGTGCTCGGCGGCGTGATCGCGGACCTCGTCCGGCGACGGCTCGGCATGCTGGAGGCCGCGATCGGGAGGCTCCTGCCGGGCACCCGCGTCTGTGACGTCGGCTGCAGCTACGCGGAGCTCCTCGGCGAGATCCGGGCGAAGCGCGGCTCGGACGTCGTCGGCGTCGACTTCAATGCCGACATGGTCGCGTACGGAAGGAAGCGCGGCGTCCCGATCGTGCGCGGCACGCTCGAGGACGCGGCGTTCGAGGACGCCTCCTTCGACGTCGTCACCATGACGGAGTACCTCGAGCACGAGGGGAACCCCATGCGCGTCCTCGCGGAGTGCCGTCGCGTGGTCCGCCCGGGCGGTCACCTCGCCATCGAGGTGCCGCTCATCTCCACGCTCACGGCGAGGCTCTTCGGGAACTTCTGGTCGCAGCTCGACCTCCCCCGGCACCTGGTGTTCTTCACGGAGGAGACGCTCGCGAACGCGCTCGGCGCCGTGGGCTTCGAGGTCGTCGCGGTTCGCAAGGCGAAGGGCTCGGCCGCGATGAGCCTCCTTCATCTCCTCGGCTACGAGCGCATCGGCCGCATGACGGCGCGAGACATCCTCTTCACGATCCTCGCGACGATCCCGCTGCTCCCGTTCCTGCCGTTCCTGAACGAGTTCCTCTTCGTCGTCGCGCGCCGGAAGGAAGCTCCGAACGAGCTCGAGAGCGTCCCGCCCCCGGCGCTTCCGGCGCACGTCGCGGAGCGGTCGAACCCGGCGGCGGCGTCGAGCCCGTCGGCGACGTCGAATCCGTGGGCGGGGTAAGGGTTCGCGAGACGCCCGTTCGCCGCGCTTGCTCGACGCGAATCGACCCGGTAGGAAGACCCGGAGTCGATGAAGCCGCTTCCCGCACTCGCGGTGCTCGGCGCGGTGCTCGGCGCCGTGTACCTCCGGGATCCGACGTTCTTCGACACACCGAGGTTCTGGGCCGAGGAGGGCTCGAACTACTTCCAGTCCGCGGTCGCGCGGGACGTCCCCTCGGGGCTCCTCAACGTCGGGGCGGCTCCGCACAACCCCTACGTGCACCCGGTTCCGCAGATCGCGACGGTCGTCGCGGCGCACGCGGTACCGCTCGAGGAGGCGCCCTCCGTGACCACGTTCACGTGGCTCGCCGTCCTGGTCGTGTTCGAGCTCGTCGTCCTCTTCGGGGGGGCCGAGCTCCTGGATCCGCCGCTGGTCCGCGTCGTGTGCGCCGCGTCTCCGCTCCTCGCCGTCGGCTCCGCCGAGAACTGGGCGAACACCCTCGGGGCACACTTCTTTCTGGATTTCGCGCTCCTCTTGCTCTGGCTCGAGGGAGCCCGCGCGACGGGAGCGCGACGCACCGCCGCGATCGCCGGCTTCGCGGGCCTCGCGCTCTTCAGTCCGACGGCGTTCATCCTGACCCCGGCGCTCTTCCAGCGCGCGCTCCTGGATTTCAAGAGGCAGCGACCGTACGTCCTGTCGCTCGGCTTCGCGGTGGCCGCGGGAGCACTGGTGCACAAGCTCGCCTTCGCGCACCAGGCACGCACCCCGCCCGAGGCGCGGTACATCCCGCACCTCTTCCTCTCCAAGATGATCCTGTGGCCGCTCGCGGGACACGCCGTCGCGGAGCGCTACGGCGGCTGGATCGGAGCCCTCGACGAGGGCCAGGTTCTGCTGTCCGCGTGCGTGCTCGCGCCTGCCCTCGTCCTCGTCGTCGGAGTCGCCGCGGCCTACTCTCGCCGTGACGACACGACGCGCTCCCTGCTCGTCACCTGGCTCTTCGCGGCGGCGAGCTACTTGCTCCTCGGAATCGGGGTCGGGCGGGACCACCTCCCTCCGGACAACGCCGGGCGCTACGCGTTCCTGCCGGGCCTCCTGCTGCTCGCGTTCCTGGCTCACCAGGTCGCGTCGCCGGTCGCTGACCGGGCGAAGATCGCCTGGGCCGCGCTCCTCGGGTGCGCGGTCGCCGTCGGGATCTCCGGATACCGGTATTCCGACGACATTTCGGGCTACATGCACGGCGCGCCGTGGGCGCCCGAGGTCCGCCGCTTTCGAGAGGATCGAAGCTACGAGCGCCTTCGAATCGCGCCGAATCCGTGGACGGTCGTGGTGTCCCACGACCGCCCGTGAGGGAACGCTTGCGGGGGCCGCTACTTCGTGACCGCGAGGTGCTTCGTCGAACCGCCGATGTCCGCGAAAAAATCGTTCCCCTTGTCGTCCACGACGACGAACGCGGGGAAATCCACGACGTCGATCTTCCAGACGGCTTCCATGCCGAGCTCGGAGTAGTCGAGGACGTCCACCTTCTTGATGCAGTCCTGCGCGAGGCGCGCCGCCGGACCGCCGATCGAGCCGAGATAGAAGCCGCCGTGCTTCTTGCACGCGTCCGTCACGGCCTTCGAGCGGTTTCCCTTCGCCAGCATCACGAAGCTGCCGCCGTTCGCCTGGAACTGATCCACGTAGGCGTCCATTCGACCGGCCGTCGTCGGACCGAAGGAACCCGAGGCGTAGCCGGCGGGCGTCTTCGCCGGGCCCGCGTAGTAGACGGCGTGCTGCTTGATGTAGTCCGGTAGGCCTTCCCCGCGATCCAGGCGCTCCTTCATCTTCGCGTGTGCGATGTCGCGAGCGACGATGAGCGAGCCCGAGAGCGAGAGACGCGTCTTCACCGGGTACTTGGAGAGAGTCGCGCGGAGCTCGTTCATCGGCATCGAGAGATCGATCTTCACGACGTCTCCGCCGAGCGACTCGTGCGTCGCGTCGGGCAGGTACTTCGCCGGATCGTGCTCGAGCTCCTCGAGGAAGACGCCGTCCTTCGTGATCTTGCCGAGGGCCTGACGGTCGGCGGAGCAAGAGACGGCGATGCCGATGGGGAGACTCGCGCCGTGGCGCGGGAGGCGGATCACGCGGACGTCGTGGGCGAAGTATTTTCCGCCGAACTGCGCGCCGATGCCCGTCTTCTGGGCGAGCACGTGGATCTGCTTCTCGAGCTCCGGATCCCGCATGGCGTGGCCGAGCTTGTTGCCCTTCGTCGGGAGCGTGTCGAGGTATCTGGCGGAGGCGTATTTCGCCGTCTTCAGCGTGTACTCCGCGGACGTCCCGCCGATGACGACGGCGAGGTGATACGGCGGGCACGCCGCCGTCCCGAGCGACCGGAGCTTCTCTTCCAGGAACGCGAGGAGCCGCTCGGGATTCAGGACCGCCTTCGTCTCTTGATAGAGGTAGCTCTTGTTGGCGGACCCCCCGCCCTTCGCCATGAAGAGGAATTTGTAGGCATCGCCGTCCGTCGCGTAGATCTCGATCTGCGCCGGGAGGTTGTTGCCCGTGTTCACCTCCTGGTACGTGTCGAGCGGCGCCATCTGCGAGTAGCGAAGGTTCGACGTCTCGTACGTGTCGAACACGCCGCGGGAGATCGCCTCTTCGTCCCCGCCGCCCGTGAAGACGTACTGGCCCTTCTTCCCCATCACGATGGCCGTCCCCGTGTCCTGGCACATGGGGAGCACGCCGCCCGCTGCGATGTTCGCGTTCTTCAGGAGGTCGAGCGCGACGAAGCGATCGTTGTCGGACGCTTCCGGGTCCTTCAGGATGTTCGCGAGCTGCTGCAGGTGCCCGGGGCGGAGGAGATGCGCGATGTCCCGCATCGCGTCCCGCGTGAGACGCGTGAGGGCTTCCTTCTCCACCTTCAGGAAGCTTTCGCCCCCGGCCTCGAATGTGGACACGTGGTCCTTCGTGAGGAGGCGGTACGGGGTCTCGTCTTTGCCGAGGGGGAGGAGGTCCTGGTACTGGAATTCGGGCATCGGGGTTTCCGGGGCGAGAGGCGCGCGAGCTTACCGCGCGTCGCGGCGGGGCGGCAGTTCCGGCGAACGATTTCGCGACCCCGGACCTCCAACGTAGGATGCCGCCCCAGCGGCCCGTCCGCGGCGATGGTCTTCAGCTCCCCCTTCTTTCTCTTCGCATTTCTGCCCGTCGTGCTGCTCGGGATCCTCCTGGTTCCGGCCCGCGCCGCGAACGCATTCCTCGTCGCGGCGAGCCTCCTCTTCTACGTATGGGGCGAGGTCACGTGGGGATGGGTGATCCTCGCCTCCATCGGGTTCAACTACGGAGCGGGGCTCGCGCTCGGACGATGGCGCGACCGGACGGGAGACCTCCTCCTCGGCCTCGCGATCGTCGCGAACCTGGGGCTCCTCGGATGGTTCAAGTACGCGGACTTCGTCGTGGAGAACCTGAACGCGGCTCTCCGCGTCGCCGGCGTTGCCGCGATCCGGATGGAGAAGCATCACCTGCCCATCGGGATCTCCTTCTTCACGTTCCACGCGCTCTCGTACGTCGTGGACGTCCACCGGCGCCGGTCGGAGCCGCAACGCTCGCTCGTCGCCTTCTCGCTCTACGTCACGTTCTTCCCGCAGCTCATCGCGGGGCCCATCGTCCGGTACCACGACATCGCGCATCAGCTTCCCGCGCACCGGATGACGACGACCGCGTTCGCCTCGGGCGTCCGGCGCTTCGTGGTCGGGCTCGGGAAGAAGGTCCTCGTCGCGAACACGGTCGCGACGGCCGTGGACGCGCTCTTCGCGCTGCCGCAGAAGGAGCTCACGCCGGCCCTCGCGTGGATCGCCGCTGGGCTCTACGCGATCCAGATTTACTTCGACTTCTCCGGCTACTCGGACATGGCCATCGGCCTCGCCGGCCTGTTCGGGCTCGTCTTCCCGGAGAATTTCGCGCACCCCTACGCTTCCCGCTCCGTGACGGAGTTCTGGCGACGGTGGCACATCTCCCTCTCGACCTGGTTCCGCGACTATCTCTACATCCCGCTCGGGGGAAACCGCCGGGGAAAGCTCCGGACGGCGACGAACCTCGTCGTCGTCTTCTTCCTCTGCGGCCTCTGGCACGGCGCGAGCTGGACGTTCGTGCTGTGGGGGCTGTTTCACGGCGCGTTCCTCGTTCTCGAACGCTCGGGCGGGTCGAGGCTGCTCGCACGACTCCCTCGTCTGGTCGGACACGCCTACACGCTCCTCGTGGTGACGTTCGGGTGGGTGCTCTTCCGGGCGGACTCCCTCCCCGCCGCGACGAGGATCTTCTCCGCGATGTTCGGAGGCAGCACCCCGGCCGCCATGGCCCACCAAGCGTCGCACTGGCCCGCGCGAGACGTCGTCCTCGCTGCTGCCGTCGGCGCCGTCGGCTCGCTGCCGGTCGTCCCCTGGCTCGCCGAACGCAGGGCGCGTCTGCCCGAGTCGCCCGGAGAGCGCGCGGCGATCGCCCATGCCCTCCTGGACACGCTCGGGCTCGCGGCGCTCGTCGCCATCTTCTTGAGCTCCGTGGGGCTCCTCGCCAGCGGCACCTACGACCCTTTCATCTACTTCCGGTTCTGAACGTGAGTGTGTTCCTCGAGAAACCGAGCGCGTTTCGCGCGGTGCGCGACGCGATGACGTCCGTCGCCTTCGTCGTCGGGCTCTCGGGGACGTTCCTCCGGACCCTGTTCGGCCCGTCCGCGTTCGATCCCGCAGCGGAGAACCGACGCCCCGCGCCGGTGCCCGCGCTCCACTGGGCGGACGTGGAGCGCTTCCCCGCGAAGCTCGAGGCCGCGTTCGCCGATCGGCTCGCCTTCCGCCCTCGATTCGTCCGCGTGGGGAGCATGCTCCGCTTCACGATCGGCGTATCTCCCTCACCCAAGGTCCTGATCGGGAGGGACGGGTTCCTCTTCTACACGGGCGAGGATGCGCTCGCTCAGTACCAGCGCGCGAAGCCCTTTTCTCGCCGGGAGCTCGCCGGATGGCTGGCGGTCCTGAACGCGCGACACGACTTCCTGGCGACGCGGGGCATCCGCTACCTGGTGCTCGTGCCGCCGAACAAGGAAACGATCTACCCGGACCGGATGCCCGAGGAGATCCACGCCGGCACGCGACCCTCGCGGCTCGATCAGCTCCTCGGCGCGCTCGGGAAGGCCGGGAGAACCGACGCGCTCGACCTCCGCCCCGCTCTCATGAAAGCCCGTGAGCACGGCCTCGCGTATCACCGGACGGACACGCACTGGAACGACCGCGGCGCGTTCGCCGCCTACCAGACCATCGGGCGGTTTCTCGGGACCTGGCTACCGGCGATCGAGCCCGTTCCGCCCGCGGCGACCGAGACGTCGACCGCCCGGGACCTCGGCGGGGACCTTTCGGGCCTCATGGCGCTCCGCGATTTCGTCCCCGAACCCGCCCGCGTCACGATCCGCGTCCGGACACCGAGGGCGCGCGACGCGGATCCGGGGGTGCGCGCGGCGCCGAACACCGCGCCCCACGCTCTGCCGCGTGCGAGCGAGATCGACGATCCGCGGCTCCCGCGCGCTCTCGTCTTCCACGACTCCTTCATGGGCGCGCTCCGCCCGTACCTCGCCGAGAACTTCCGGCGGAGCGTGTTCCTCTCGACGCACGACTTCCCGCTGGACGTCATCGAGCGCGAGCACCCCGACGTCGTCGTCGAGGAGCTGCTCGAGCGCTTCCTGACGATGGCCGCACCGCGAAATCCGCCGGAGGTGTGGAAATTCGCGGCGCGCCCGGCGGGCTCGGCGACGCCGATCGGCATGGACGAGGCGGCTCGCCCCGGCGAAATCCTTCCGCCGCCGTCGGGATGGATCCACAACGACCTCGATCGAGACGACGCGGGCGTGCTCACCGTCCGCGGTGACGATCCATGGCTCGCGACGGACGTCGCCCCGCTGGACATCTCGACGCACCGGACGATCCGCGTGCGCATGACGGTCCATGCGGCGCCGGGTGGTCGCCCCGACGCCCGCATGGCACAGCTCTTCTGGGCGCGCCCGTCCGCTCAGTACGAGGAGCGCGCCTCGCAACGGTTCGTGATCCGCGCCGACGGCCAGGAGCACCGCTATCGCGTCCGGCTGGATCTCTCCCACGAGGACCGAGGTCCGATCGCTCACGTCCGACTGGACCTGCCGGACGGCGAGCTCGGCCTCCGGACGAGCGTCGCCTCGGTCGAGCTCGGCGACTGACGGCCTTTGCCGTCGGAAGCGCCGCGCCCTAGGCTCCGCCCGCGTTGATCCCCTGCGTCCTGCCCCCCGAGGAAGACATGAACCGCCCCGCCCTCCCCCACACGTTCACGGGCGGCTGCCACTGCGGCGCCGTCCGGTTTCGCGTGACCGTCCGAACGTGGCGCGCCTCGGACTGCAACTGTTCCCTCTGCACGATGAAGCACTACCTGCACGTGATCGTCCCGAAGGACGACTTCACGCTGGAGAAGGGCGCGGACAGGATCTCCACCTACAAGTTCAACACCGGCGTCGCGAAGCACCACTTCTGCAGGACGTGCGGCGTGCACTCGTTCTACGTCCCCCGCTCCCATCCGGATGGGTTCAGCGTGAACGCGCGGTGCCTGGACGAGACGCCGCTCGACTGGTTCGACGTGGAGCCCTGGGACGGTCGGAACTGGGAAGCACACGCGGCGCGGCACCTGAAATGAAACGCCGGGCGCGCGTCGAGGCGACGCCCGAGGCCGTCCAGCGTGCCCTCCTCCCCTGGTACGAGGAGCACCGGCGCGATCTTCCGTGGCGCCGCACCTCGGATCCGTACGCCGTGTGGGTCAGCGAGGTGATGCTCCAGCAGACGCAGGTCGCGACCGTCCGCGATTACTACGCGCGCTGGATGAAGCGGTTCCCGACCGTCTCCGCCCTCGCGAAGGCGGAAGAGAGCGACGTGCTCCACGCCTGGCAGGGCCTCGGGTACTACTCGCGGGCCCGGAACCTGAAGCGCGGAGCCGAAGCCGTGGTGGAGAGACACCGCGGGGCCGTTCCGAAGACGGTCGCCGAGCTCCTGGAACTTCCAGGGATCGGGCCGTACTCCGCGGGCGCGATCTCCAGCATCGCGCACGGCGAGCGAGCGCCCATCGTGGACGGCAACGTGGTGCGCGTCCTCTCGAGGCTCTTCGCGCTCCGAGGAGATCCGGCGAAGGCGCCGCTCGAGAAGGAGCTCTGGAGGCGAGCCGAAGACCTCGTGCCTTCGGAACGCCCCGGGGACTTCAACCAGGCGCTCATGGAGCTCGGCGCGACCGTCTGCACGCCGCGGTCTCCGACGTGCCTGCTCTGTCCGCTTCGGATGCTCTGCGCCGCGCGGAGAGACGGCATCGTCGAGGAGTTGCCGGAGATCCCGAAGCGCGAGAAGCCGATCCCGGTGCACCGCGCCGCCGCGGTCGTGACGCGGGGCGAGAAGGTGCTCGTCGTGCAGCTCCGCGCGGACGCCCCCCGATGGGCCGGCATGTGGCAATTCCCCAACGCGGACGTCGCGAAAGGTGAAACGCCCGAGGCCGCCGCGGCGCGCAGCGTTCGGGAAATGACGGGGCTGGTCGTTCCCGTCGGAGAGCGCCTCACGACCGTCCGCCACTCCGTGACGCGCTACCGCATCACGCTGGACGTCCACCGGAGCGCGTCTTCTCGCGGGAGGCCGAAGCCCGTGATCGTCTCTGCCGCGGAATGGAAGACCCTGGAAGAGCTGGACGACCTCGCGCTGCCGTCCGCGCACCGGCGGATCGCGAATGCGGTCCAGCCGGACGACTGACGTCAGCCGCGTCGGGCGAGCTCGGCTTCGAGCTCGCGAATCCGCTCCGCGGCGGCGCGCCCCTGCGCCTCGGATTGCTCCCGCAGCTCCGCGTGCGTGAGGAGCAGATCCTTCCCGGCCGGGTCCACGGAAAGCCGGAGCGACCATTCGCCCGGCGCGCTCTCCGTGACCTGCCAGAAGAGTCCGAGGGGGACGCACGCCGGGGCCGACCCCGGCTCTATCGTGCGCTCGACCAGCCCGGCTCCCGACCGGTCCCAGATCCGGAGCGACGCTCCGTCTGGGTCGAAGCGGACGTACTCCTTCACTCCGAGGCGATTGTACCCGAGGAACTTCTTGACCGTCTCCGACGGCGACGCGTCCGAATCACTCACGATCTCGACGGCGAGCTCGGGGGCTCCGCGCTCCCACACCTTCCAGCAGTCGAACGAGTCGTCTGGCCCGCCGAGGCGCACGAACGCGTCCGGCGCCACGCAAGCGCTCGGATCCAGCGGGTCCCAGTACACGAACTGCTCCGACCCGATCCAGGCTTCCTTCGCGAACCGGATCTTCAGCACCTCGTAGAGTGCCGTCCGCATCTCGAGGTGCCTCTTGGTCTCAGGCATCTCCGCCTCGACCGGAAACACGAGCCGCTTGGGTTCGCGGGCGTATCGAAAGCCGGTGCGAGGGTCCACCCAGGTCATGTTCATCGAACTCTACCATCCCCGTCCGACCGCATCGGCCGGAGGAGCGTCGAGTTGTGGGAAATCGGGCGTTTTTTTGCGCCCGCCCCGGCGCGGCTCACACCGTCGCCGCGTCGAGCTTGTCCGGGTCCACGCCGAGCGCGTCCATCGCCTGCGCGACCTCCATCGCGTCCGCCTGGCCTTCCTGACGAAGCCCGTCCAGCGCCGCGACCACGATGCACTCCGCGTCCACCTCGAAGTGCCGGCGGAGGGCCTCCCGCGTGTCGCTCATGCCGAAGCCGTCCGTCCCGAGCGGGACGAACCGCCCCGGAATGAAGCGCGCGATCTGATCCGGGACCGCCTTCATGTAGTCGCTCGCGGCGACGAACGGGCCCTTCACGCCTTCGAGCGCGCGCGCGACGTACGCCGTCTTCGGGGGATCGAGGGGGTGCATGCGGTTGTGCCGTTCGCACGAGAGCGCGTCTCTCCGGAGCTCGCCGTAGCTCGTGACGCTCCAGACGTCCGCCGAGACGTCGAACTTCTCCCCGAGCAGCTCCTGCGCGCGGAGCACCTGGTTCAGGATGCTCCCGCTCCCGAAGAGCTGCACCTTCCGCTTCCCCTTCTCGCCGGTCTTGTAGCGGTAGATGCCGCGGAGGATCCCTTCCTTCACGTCTCCGGGTGAAGGCGGCATCCGGTACTGCTCGTTCTGCAGGGTGATGTAGTAGACGACGTTCTCCTGCTCCTGGATCATGCGCCGGAGCCCGTCCTCGATGATCGTCGCGAGCTCGAACGCGAACGCGACGTCGTACGCAACGACGCTCGGCACCGTGCTCGCGAGGAGCAGGCTGTGCCCGTCCTCGTGCTGGAGGCCCTCGCCGTTCAACGTCGTCCGGCCCGCGGTCGCTCCGAGGAGGAACCCGCGGGTCATCGCGTCCCCCGCCGCCCAGAGCTGATCGCCGGTTCGTTGAAAACCGAACATGGAATAGAAGACGTAGAACGGGATCATCGGCTGCCCGTGCACGGCGTAGGACGTTCCCGCGGCGACGAAGGACGCGGTGCTGCCGGCCTCCGTGATGCCCTCCTCGAGCACCTGGCCGTCCTTGCTTTCGCGGTAATAAAGGAGGTGCCCCTTGTCGACCGGCTCGTAGAGCTGCCCTTGCGACGAGTAGATGCCGACCTGGCCGAAGAGCGCGTCCATCCCGAAGGTGCGGCCCTCGTCCGGGATGATGGGAACGATCCTCCGACCAATCGACTTGTCGCGGATGAGCTTCGAGAGGAGCCGCGTGAACACCATCGTGGTGGAGGCTTCGCCCGCCTTCATGCCCCCCTGGAACTCCGCGTAGAGATCCGGCCTCGGGAGCTCGATGGGCACCTGCGCGACCGGCTTCCGCTTCGGGAGCGGCCCGCCGAGCGCGCGCCTTCGCTCGACGATGTACTGCACCTCCTCGCTGTTCGGGCCGGGGTGGTAGAACGGCGCGTCCGCGATCTGGGAATCCGGCACCGGGAGCTCGATGACGTCCCGGAAGCGCTTCAGCTCCTCGAGCTCCATCTTCTTCTTCTGGTGCGTGACGTTCACACCCTCGAAGCCCTCGCCGAGCGTCCACCCCTTCACGGTGTGCGCGAGGATGACGGAGGGCTTCCCCTCGAACTCCACCGCGGCCTTGAACGCCGCGTAGATCTTCCGGAAGCTGTGCCCGCCGCGGCGGAGCTTCCGGATGTCGTCGTCCGAGAGGTGGGAGACGAGGTTCAGGAGCCGCGGGTCCGTCCCGAAGAAGTGCTTTCGCGTGTAGGCGCCGTCGCTCGTCGCGTACTTCTGGAGCTCGCCGTCCACGACGTCGTTGCAGCGCCGGAGGAGCACGCCGTCCTCGTCCCGCGCGAAGAGGTCGTCCCACTCGGGACCCCAGATGACCTTGATGACGTTCCAGCCCGCGCCGCGGAACACGGCCTCGAGCTCCTGGATGATCTTGCCGTTCCCGCGGACGGGGCCGTCGAGCCGCTGGAGGTTACAGTTGACGATGAAGGTGAGGTTGTCGAGCCCCTCCCGCGCCGCGATGCTGAGGCTCCCGAGGGACTCGGGCTCGTCCGTCTCGCCGTCGCCGAGGAAGGCCCACACGCGAGACCTGGACGTGTCGGCGAAGCCGCGGTGGTGGAGGTACCGGTTGAATCGCGCCTGGTAGATCGCGTGGAGCGGGCCGAGGCCCATGCTCACCGTCGGGAACTCCCAGAACGTCGGCATGAGCCGCGGGTGCGGGTAGGAAGAAAGGCCCTGGCCGCGCTGCACCTCTCGACGGAACCGCTCGAGGTGCCCGACGCCGATCCGTCCCTCGAGGAACGCGCGCGCGTAGACGCCCGGCGCCGCGTGCCCCTGGAAGTAGACCTGATCGCCGGAGCCCTCGCCGTCCTTGCCGCGGAAGAAGTGGTTGAAGCCCATCTCGACGAGGCTCGCGCTCGATGCGTACGTCGAGAGGTGCCCGCCGATCCCCGAGAACTGGTGGTTCGCGCGATGCACCATCGCGACCGCGTTCCAGCGAATGATCCGCCGGATGCGCTTCTCGAGGAGGCTGTCGCCGGGGTGATCCGCCGACTCCGATTCCGGGATCGTGTTCACGAAGTCCGTCGTGAGCGAGCCCTCGGGGAGCACTCCCGCGCGCTTCGCCGTCTCCGTGATCCGCTTGATGAGGAACCGGGCGCGTCGCTTGCCGTGTGCCTTCAGCACGGCCTCCAGGGACTCGACCCACTCGGTCGTCTCGGCGGGATCCTGATCCATGGGCTCGGGGCGGAACGTGTGCACGAAAACCCTCCGGGAATGGCGCTGGCCCCCGCAACGGGGAGCCCGCGACGCGAACCTTCATCGCACCACGCCCGAAGGGAGGGTGCAAACGCCCGGTGACAGTCAGGCCAGCTGCTCTATAAAGGACGCTTCGTGTCTCGCACCGGCCAGTTCCTCACGTTCGTGGGCATCGTGCTCGCCGTGATGGGCCTGGTGCATTTCTACGTCTGGGCGCGCCTCGTGGAAGCGCCGGCGCCGCCCCCCGCCGTCAAGCGGACGCTGACGGCTCTCTTCGTCCTCCTCTTCCTGACGATCCCCCTCTCCTTTTACGCCACGCGGGGAGACGTCGCAGCGAGGCGCTGGCTCGCTCTTCCCGGGTACGTGTGGCTCGGGGCGTTGTTCCTCTTGTTCGCGACGGTGCTCGCGGTGGACGTCGTCCGCGTGGCGGGCGCCCTCGTCCAGCGTCTCGTGTCGGACCTCCCTCCCGAAGATCCGGCGCGTCGCGTGAGCATCGCGAGGCTCGTCGCAGCCGGCATCGCCCTCGTCTCCGGGACGGCGAGCGCCGCGGCGCTTCGCTCGGGGCTCGGTCCCGTGTCGATCCGAACGGTCACCGTGCGCCTGCCACGCCTGCCGAAGACGCTCCACGGGACGACGATCGTCCAGCTCTCGGACATTCACGTGGGGCCGACCATCGGCCGCGACTTCATCGAGGACATCGTGAGCCGCGTGAACGCCCTCCAGCCGGACCTGGTCGCGATCACCGGGGACCTGGTGGACGGGACGGTGCCGGAGCTGTGGGACGCCGTCTCGCCGCTCGAGGGCCTCCGCTCCAGGTTCGGGACGTACTTCGTCACGGGGAACCACGAGTACTACTCGGGAGCGGACTCCTGGTGCGCCGCGCTCCCGAAGCTCGGCATCCAGGTGCTCCGGAACTCGCGCGTCTCGATCGGCGAGAGCCCGGACGCTTCCTTCGACCTCGCCGGCGTCGACGATCACGACGCGAAGCGCTTCGGCGGCGGAGAGAACGTCGAGCGCGCCGTGTCCGGCCGCGATCCGAACCGGGAGCTCGTACTCCTCGCTCACCAGCCGCGCGCCGCGTTCCAGGCGGATCGACACGGCGTCGGGCTGCAGCTCTCCGGGCACACGCACGGCGGCCAGATCTGGCCGTGGCGCTACCTGGTCTACCTCCAGCAGCCGATCGTCTCCGGGCTCGGCAAGGTCGGCAAGACGCTCGTCTACGTGAGCTCGGGCACGGGATACTGGGGCCCGCCGATGCGGCTCGCGGCCCCCGCCGAGATCACGAAGATCATCCTCGAGAGCGCGTGATCAGACGCCGCGCGCCGCGATGCGTTGGGCGATCCGGACGCCATCCATCGCCGCGCTCATGATGCCGCCTGCGTAGCCCGCGCCTTCCCCCGCGGGGTAGAGGCCGGCGGCGTCGGGAGACTCCAGCGTGATCTCGTCTCTCGGGATGCGCACGGGGGAGCTCGTGCGCGTCTCGACGCCGACGAGGATCGCCTCTTCCGTCAGGTAGCCCCGGAGGCGCCTTTCGAACACGACGAGCGCGCCCCGGATGCAATCCGCGATGGGGAGCCGCGAGGCGGCGAGGACGTCCGCGACGTCGCTCGCGACGACGCCGGGCACGTAGCTCGACTTCGGGACCGTGGACGAGCCGCGTCTCTCCACGAAATCCGTCGCGCGAGTCGCCGGCGCGCGGAGCATCTCGCCCCCGGCGGCGAGCGCGGCCGCTTCCACGGCGCGCTGGAGCGCCACGCCCCCGAGCGGACCGGCGAAACCGGCGCGCGCGTAGTCCGCGGGGTCCACCGAGACGACGAGCCCGGAGTTCGCGAACGGCGAGTCCCGGCGCGAGAGGCTCATGCCGTTCACGACGAGGCCCGTCGGGACCGTCGCTGCCGGCACGATGAATCCGCCGGGGCACATGCAGAACGAGAAGACGCCGCGGCCGTCGATGGTCTCCGCCACGCGGTACGCCGCGGCGGGGAGCTTCGGATGGCCCGCGAACCTGCCGAACTGGATCCGATTCAGGAGCGGCTGCGGGTGTTCGATGCGGACCCCGAGCGCGAAGGACTTCGGTTCGAGGCGGACCCCGGCGCGAAGAAGAAGCTCGTAGACGTCCGACGCCGAGTGCCCCGTCGCGAGCACGACGGCCGCGGCGTCGAGCTCGGAGCCGTCCGCGAACCGGACGCCGCGAACCCGCGCCGCGCCGGGTGACAGCAAGAGCTCCACCACGCGCGCCCCGTGGCGGAACTCGACGCCGACCCCTTCCAGCTCCTCGCGCATGTGCGTGACGACGTCCGGAAGCCGGTTCGAGCCGATGTGCGGGCGGGCTTCCACGAGGATGCTCTCGGGCGCTCCATGACGTGCGAGGATCTCGATGACGTCCCGCACGCTCCCCCGCTTGTGGGCTCGCGTATAGAGCTTGCCGTCGCTGTACGTGCCGGCTCCGCCCTCGCCGAAGCAGTAGTTGCTGTCCGGATCGACGACGCCGTGACGCGTGAGCCCCTTCAGATCCCGGCGACGAGGCTGAACCTGCTTTCCGCGATCGACGACGACGCTGCCGATGCCGCGTCGGGCGAGCTCGTACGCACAGAAGAGGCCCGCGGGCCCTCCGCCGACGACCACGACCCGGCGGGGGCCGACCTCTCGCGGGTGCGGCGCGCCGAGGTCCGTCGTCTCCACCACGCCGAGCTCGAAGAGCAAATGGAACCGGATCGAACCCCGTCGCGCGTCGAGCGAACGCTTCCGGAGCACGTACGGAGGGACCGCCTCTTCGCTCACGTGAAGCGCGCGCGACAGGCGAGTGCGAATCGACGCGTCGTCCGCCGGCTCGTCGAGACCGACGTCGAGCGTGAGCTCCGTCGGCGCGCTCACGGACGGTCACCACGATGGATATTGGAAACCGGGTGCACGGACTCGTCGTAGTGCTCCCCATGAACGTCACGGGCAGTACGCCGCGATCCGCCAGCCGAGGCGCCGCCCGGAGAGCGCCTTCCGGACGTGAAAAGATGCTTCCGCAAAGGGGCCATACGACGACCACGAAACTTCGTTTCGGTCCCGATCGTTTTTTCCTCGAAATGAAGAAAGGTCATTCGTTTCGAGCGCCTGGCGGACTTCTACCCTGGCGGCGGGGGGCGTTGGGAGATACCTTCTCTTCCTGCGGAGAAACGCCTCGATGACGCCGTCCGCCGACCTTCGCGCCCGGGTGCTAGCCGCCGCGAGCCAGGAACCCACGCCGACCCGAGCCGCGATCGTCGCGCGGAACCTGGCGCTGCTCGCGTCGGGCATCGTCGTGCCTCTGCTGGTCTTCGTCTCCTGGGGCGGCATCCGCAGCGCGCCACGGCCGAACACCCTCGTCTGGGAGACCGCGAGCGGCGCCTTCGCGGTCGCGCTCACCGCGGCGATCCTCGCGCTCTCGCGCGGGCGCTCGATGCTCGGTCGCCCGGGCGTCGCGCTCATCTCACTCGCGTTGGGGACGCCCGTCGTGCTCTTCGCGTGGAAGGTGTTCTTCTCCTCGCGCTACCCGGGGATGATGGTCGAGTGGCCGGAGCGTCCGGGCTTGCGCTGCCTGACCCTGAGCTGCCTCACGGCAGCGTGGCCGCTCGTCGCCGCCGTGACCGCCCGTCGCGGCTCCGATCCGACGCATCCGCGCCTGACCGGCGCCGCCATCGGCGCCGCCATCGGCGCGGGCGTCTGGGTTCTCGTGGATCTCTGGTGCCCCGTCGCGTACGTGCCGCACCTGTTCGTCGGACACGTCCTGCCGTTCGCGCTTTGCACCGCCGCGGGGACGTTGCTCGGGCACTTCGTGATCGCCCTCCGCGCGGCGTGAACGCCCTTTTTCCGGGCCTCGACCGAAACGGGCCGTCGCCGCCGTCGTACGCCCCTGTCGAGGCACGCATTTGGACGCGTGCCCGAGGGCGACGATGGGGTCGTCCGTGTGGAGGGAGCTTTCGCTCATGATTCAATCTCGCTTCAAGACGACTCTGGGTTCCGTCGCGCTCGGTTCGCTCGCGCTCTCGCTCGCGCTCGTGGCCTGCAGCAGTGACGATTCGAACGGCAACACGCAGCCCGCCTCGGGAACCGGCGGAGACACCGGCACGGGCGGCGCCGCCGGCGGCGGCAGCGGCGGCAAGGGCGGCGGCGGCAGCGGCGGCAAGGGCGGCAGCGCGGGCAACGCGACGGGCGGCACCGCGGGTGAAGGGGGCCAGGGCACCGGCGGAGCCACGGGCGGCGCGGGAGGAAGCGGCGACGGCGGCGCGGGCGGCGCTGGCGGAGACGGCGGGCTGCCCGACGGCGCCTGCGTCGCGGATCCCCCGACGGATCCGACGGGCGTTCCGACGGACGTCGCGGTTCCTGCAGGCACGACGCTCGTCCTCCAGGCCCACGCGACGGGCACGCAGAACTACAAGTGCACGGGTGCGCCCGTCGTCGGCGACGCGGGCCTCACGAGCTACACCTGGGTCTTCGTCGGGCCGGAAGCGACGCTGAAGGACTCGTGCGGGGTCCAGATCGCCACGCACTACGCCGGTCCGAGCGGCCCCACGGCGCCGCGCTGGGAGTCTTCGGACGGCAGCATCGTGCAGGGCGCGAAGAAGAAGTCCGCCGCCGTGGCGGGCTCCGTTCCCGTCCTCCTCCTCCAGGCTTCCGAGCACGACGGAGCCGACGGAGTGATGAGCGACGTCACGTTCATCCAGCGGCTGGACACCACGGGCGGCGCCGCGCCCGACGCGGCGACCTGCTCGTCCGCGAACGTGGACGAGGTGCAGAAGGTCGCCTACACCGCGAACTACTACTTCTACACCGGCGGCCCCGACGGCGGGATCTGAGCCGCGTCTCTCCGGAGCGGGGGGCCCGCCGGGGCCCCCCGTGACGAAAGGTCGGCGAACATGGACGATTCGAGCCGTCACCGCGGTTCGGGCGAGCTTCGCCCGCTGAACCCGATGAGTCTCTCCGCGTCGCGGTTCCACGTCGGACCGAGCGAGTACGCGGTCCTCGCGCTCCCCGTGGCGTCCGCCGCGCTCCCGACCGAGCTCACGCCCGTCGAGCGCGAAGTCCTCTCGGTCCTCGTGCTGGGAATCAAGAACCGGGACATCGCGGCTCGCCGTGGCACCTCGGACCGGACGGTCGCAAACCAGGTGCAGTCCATCTTCCGGAAGCTCGGAGTCCACTCGAGGGCCGAGCTGTCCGCGTACCTCGCGAAGCGCCCGCTCGCCTGAGACGCCGAACCGGAGCTGCTCAGGGGGCGGTGGTCGAAGCGACGGCGGAGAGCGCCGCGAGCGTGCTCACGAGCTCGACCCGGGAGCGCAGGCCGAGCTTCGAGACCGCGCGGCGCACGTGCTCCGACACCGTCGACTCCGAGATCCCCATCTCGTAGGCGATCTGCTTGTTCGAGTGGCCCCGGGCGGCGAAGGTCGCGATCTCGCGCTGACGCCGGGTCAGAGCGCCGCGAGAGCCGGAGGCGGCACGTTCGGCGCGCCGGAACATCACGCAGCGGCACCCGCACTCGTCGAACGAATCCACGACGGCCCAGTCACCGGCCAGGAACTCCCCGTGGAGTCTCTCGACGCTGCCGCGAGGCGGCGCTTCTGTGGCACTCCGCACGAGCGTCCGTGCGAGATCCAGGGCGACGTCGTCCCTCTGAAATGGATGGATGAACGGCATGGGGTTCCACGGTTCCTTACGGGTCGCGCGCCCCGCCGTTTCGAAGGCCCCCGCTCGAATCCGGCGGCGCGGCGCCTTCTCGCCGAAACGAAGCCGAGATCTGACCGTACTCGTGGTCGGATTCGTTCACATGGACGCCGGCTCTCGTCGCCACGCGTGGCGCTCCGCCCCGCCCGAAGGCGGCCCGAGCCATGAGTAGTTCTTCACGCTCTCGGCCCTCCGAGTCGATCCGGAGTGCCGGATCTGTTAGTGAATCGGCGTGCGGGAGAACGCAGAGCGGACCAGCGCCGATGCCGCCATGGCCCGGTACGCGGCGGGCGACGACGCGGCGTTCGGCGACGTCTACGACGCCGTGGCTCCCCGTGTGTTCGCCTATCTGCGACGCCAGACCCGGGACACGGCCCGGGCGGAGGACCTCGTCCAGCAGACGCTCCTCTCGATTCACCGGGCCCGGGGGACGTTCATCTCGGGGAGCCCCGTCCTGCCCTGGGCGTTCGCGATCGCGAGGCGCCTCCTCGTGGACGAGATCCGCCGGGACCGGCGAAGCGTGCTCGCCACCGCCGTGCCCACCCTGGACGACTCCTCCGTACCCTCCGACGCTCGTCCGGACGGCGTCGCGGAAGCCAAGCAGCTCGCCTACCGCCTCGAAGCGGAGCTCCGTCGACTTCCGGAGTCCCAGCGGGTGGCCTTCGAGCTCATGCGGTTGGAAGGGCTGTCGCACAACGAAGCCGCCGCGGTCCTCGGCGCGACGGTGAGCGCCGTGAAGCTCCGAGCCCACCGCGCCTACGTCGCCCTCCGGACCGTCCTCGGGGAGGGCTTCGCGGGACCGGTGGACTGAAGCCGGAACGCCCAGTAGACCTTCCCGCTCGAATGGATGGGTGTCGATCTTCGTGAGCTGATGCCCACCCTCGCCCGCTGACCATTCGTCACCTCTTTCCGGTCGAATCCGCCGGATGAGGTCGTTCCGGCGTCGCGCCCGAAAGACGTAGCGACGAGCGTCAGCTCGTATCGCGCGCGATGCTTCCGGCAGAGTGATACCGTGAGCCTTCGCTTCGCGAGCTTCATGGCTTTCTCGGAAGCACACACCCCGAGACGACGCTTCACGTCGCCCGGCGCTACCGAGGGTGTGCTCCGGAACTCCTTCGACGGGTCACGCGGCACCGCCCCGTGGCCGCGCGGAACCCGGCTGCCGGGTGAGCACGGACGCTTG
>DASZXK010000052.1:0-20501 GCA_035545855.1 Polyangiaceae bacterium | reverse complement strand
ACTCTGCCGGAAGCATCGCGCCCGATACGAGCTGACGCTCGTCGCCACGTCTTTCGGGCGCGACGCCGGAACGACCTCATCCGGCGGATTCGACCGGAAAGAGTGACGAATGGTCAGCGCGCGATAGGGGGCAGCTCATCCGCCTCGACTTCTCCCGCGTTTCGATCCGGCTGTCTCCGAATCGCGATCGGTTGCGATCGGTCATTTAGCGCGGGTGCCGATACAGCGCCGTCGCCACCGTGATCCCCGCGCCGACGCCGACGAAGAGCACGTTCTTCGCGCTCGCGAGTCGTCTCGATCGGAACGCGGGCTCGAGCGACGCGAGGATGCCGGCCGTGTGCGCGCCCTCGAACGGTTCCTCGGGTACCGAGACCGCGTCCGGAGAGATCCCGAGCCGCCGCGCGAGGTCGCTCGCGAAGTTCCTCGGGTACGTGCTCGCGACGAGGAGATCGACGTCCCGCGCGGCGAGCCCATGACTCCCGAGGAAGCGGCCGAGCGCGGCCTCCGCAGAGGTCACGGCATGGGCCGCGAAGTCCTCCCGGATCTCGAGCTCGAGGACGTTCGAGCCACCCTCGCGGAGTCCGAAGAGATGATGCGACGGTCGCCAGACGAGCGCGCTCTCGTACGAAGCCGAGAACTCCGGAAACGTCTCGGAGTCGAACGCGAGGAAGCCTGCACCCGGCGCCGAGGGTCCGAGGAGCACGGCGCCGCCCGCGGCCGGGAACGGGAAGTGCTCGACGTTCCCGGGGTTCGAGTCGCTCGCGACGACCACGCCGAGCTCGACGGTCTTCGACGCGATGAGCCCGTCCACGAGCTCGACGGCGGTCACGGCGCCCGCTCCCCCGTTCACGACGTCGAACGAGAACGTGCCGTGCGAGCGCTCCCGGGGTGGATGGCCGGGGTTCGCTCCGACGTCCTCCTGGATCATCGCGGCGAGCGCGGGTTCGGCGAGGTTGTCGTCGCGGTAGACGCCGGCGTTCACGAGCAGGTCGAGCTCCGACGCGGTCCTGTTCACGCTCGCGAGACATCGCTCGATCGCGTCGTCCGCCAGGCGGAGGGCGCCGCGCGGAAAGAGCCGCCGGCGCGAGGCGGCCGTCGCGACGCTCTCAATGCGCGACATGCTGCTCCACGAGCTCGTCCATCTCGAACACCAGGAGGCCCACCTCGAGTCCCGACGCGACCGAGATGAGCAGGATCTCGTCCCCCTTCTGGAAACGCCCTCGCGAGAGGTACTCGTGGAGGGCGACGAAGTGGGTCGTCGAAGCCGTGTTCCCGCGCTCCGCGACGTTCTCGACGAAGTGCTTCGGTGCGGCGCCGAGCTTCTCCGCGAGTTCCTTCGCGCCCTTCTCGATGGCGCGCTTCGACGTCTGGTGCGGAATGGCGTAGTCGATGCTGGAGAGGTGAAGATCGAGCTCGGCGAGCGCGTCCGAGACGAGCGCGGGCGCGTCCTCCATCGCCACACGGTGGATCGTCCGCGCCTTCGTGTACATCGCGGCGCCGGGCCCGACCTTCGCCGGCAGCCCGATGCAGAGCCGGCTGTGCTCGGAGAGCGTGGAGAAGCCGACGAGGCGGATCCCCCGGACGCCCGGCTTCGCGCGCTCGACGATCGCGGCGACCCCCGCGTCCCCCAGCGTGAGCGACGCGAGCTCGGGACTCAGGATCGAGCGGATCGTCTTCGCGGCGTTCGCTCCGAGGTTCGAGATGTACTCGCCGCTCACGACCATGCCCCGGCGAATCACGCCCCGGCGGATGAAGTCGTTCAGGATGAACACGCCCGTCACCATGCCCGCGCAGGCGTTCGAGACGTCGAAGCTTCGCGCGCGCCGCGCGCCGATCGCCTCCTTGATCGAGAGGCTCAGCGGCGGCTCCAGGCGGTGACGGATGCCGCCCTTGTTCTTGCTGATGCTGCAGCAGATCAGCATCTCGAGGTCCTCCGCGGAGTGGTGCGATCGCGCGAGGCAGTCCTTCGCGGCAGAAACGGCGAGCGAAAACGAATCCTCCCCCTCCGAACAGACGCGGCGCTCTCGGATCCCGGTGAGTCGCTCGAGGTCGATGTTCGTGTGGTGCGCCGTGCTCCCGAGGAGCTCGTCCGTCGTCAGCCGCTTCTCGGGGAGGTAGAGCCCGAGGCTCTCGAACCGGGCGACGTGAGCGGCGGGCGCGCCGCCCCTGCCCCCCTCGTAGAGCATCCAGTGCTGCCGACCTTCGGTGTCCCGCATCGCGCGAAGAGGGAGCAAGCGACGTGCCGGGCATTTCCCTGCGTCGTGATGCACGCTTTGCGCGAAACGCCCGGCATGGACCTTGCGAGCGTGTCGTCCTCATGACTCGCCCAGATCGCACGCTGGTCGAAATGTTCGAGCGGACCTGCGCCGAACACGCGACGCGCCCCGCTCTCGGTCCGAAACAGGGAGGGGAGTGGCGTTTCCTCTCGTACGGTGAGCTTCACGGCCTGGTCGAGCGGCTCCGCGGCGGGCTCGCACGGCTCGGCGTCGAACCGGGGGATCGCGTCGCGATCGTCGCGGACAACCGCGTCGAATGGGTCGTCGCGGCCTACGCCACGTACGGTCTCGAGGCGACCTTGGTTCCGCTCTACGAGGCACAGAAACCCGCGGAACGGGAGTTCATCGTTCGCGACTCGGGAGCGCGCGTCGCGTTCGCCGCCACGGCCGAGATCGCCCAGGCTCTCCGGGAGGCCCGCCCGACCCTGCCCGCCCTCGAGCACGTGGTGGAACTCCGGAAAGGAGCGCCGGAGCCGTCGTACGAGAGTCTCCTGCGCGCGGGCGCCGAGTCTCCCAGGGACCCGAAGTTACCGGATCCAGAGGCAATCGCGACCATCATCTACACGTCCGGAACCACGGGGAAGCCGAAGGGCGTCCGCCTGAGTCACGGCAACATTCTCTCCAACGTGAACGCCGTTCACGACATGTTCTCGTTCACGGAAGAAGAGCGGTCGCTCTCGTTCATCCCGTGGGCGCACGTGTTCGGTCAGACCTGCGAGCTCCACACCATGCTGAGCCTCGGCGCGTCCATCGCGATCAACGACGAATTGAAGCACCTGCCGGAGAATTTGAAGGAGGTGGCTCCGACGGTCCTCGTCGCCGTTCCCCGCATCTTCAACCGCATCTTCGCCGCCGTGCACGCGCAGGTCGCCGAGCGCCCGCTGCTCGTCCGGAAGCTGTTCGACGCCGGGATCCGCGCCGGGCGAAACCGCGCCGAAGGGCGCGCGTCCAGCGTGGTCGAAGAGCTCGCGGTGCACATCGCGGACCCGCTGATCTTCGCGAAGGTCCGGGAGCGATTCGGGGGGCGGCTGAAATACGCGGTGAGCGGCGGTGCGGCGCTCGCGCCGGAGGTCGCCGAGCTCATCCAGGGGCTCGGAATCACGGTCTACGAGGGGTACGGCCTCACGGAGACGAGCCCCATGGTTTCCGCGAACCGCCCGGGGAACGTCCGCCTCGGGAGCGTGGGCCGCGTCGTTCCGGGCGTCACCGTTCGCATCGATCGCGACGCCAGCCGGGACGGGCGGGACGGCGAGATCGTCGTCTTCGGGCCGAACGTGATGAAGGGCTATCACAATCGCCCGGAAGAACAGCAGAAGGCGTTCACCCCGGACGGCGGATTTCGGACCGGCGATCTCGGCTACCTGGACGAGGACGGCTTCCTCCACGTGACCGGTCGCATCAAGGAGCAGTACAAGCTCGAGAACGGCAAGTACGTCGCTCCCGTTCCGCTCGAGGAGGAGCTCAAGCTCTCCCCCTACGTCGCGAACGCGATGATCTACGGGGCGAACCGGCCCTACAACGTGGCGCTCGTCGTCCTCGCGATGGACGCGGTCCGCAAGTGGGCGGAAGCCGAGGGCATTCGGTCGGAGGATCTGGCGGCCGAGCCTCGGGTCGCCTCTCTCATCCAGCGCGAAATCGAGGCTCGATCCGCGGTGTTCAAGGACTACGAGCGTCCCCGGCATTTCATCCTCACGGTGGACGACTTCACCGTCGAGAACGAGCTCCTCACGCCGAGCCTCAAGCTCAAGCGACCGCGCGTCGTCGAGCGCTACGGCGCCGCGCTGGACTCGCTGTACTCGTAGCGGTCACAGGGGATCGGCCAGAGTCCCGGCGCAGTCGATCGGGGGGCGGAGCGGGGGATCCTCGGATGGCTCGACTCGGGTCAGGGTGAAGGTCGATCCGGCGAGGTCGAGGGGGAGCGGCTCCTTGACGTAGCCGGTCACCGTCCCGCAGAAGCTGCGTGGATCGCCGCAAAGGTTTCCGTTCAGAGACACGTCGGCGAGGATGTCTCCTCCCGTGACGGGGTTCGCTGCGCCCGTCACTCTGAGCCCCACCAGGTCCGCCGTGAAGGATCCTTCCGCGCTCACGGGAAAGGGACCGGCTTCGATCGCGTCGCCCACGGGCGTCTTCCGATCCGCGGCAGCGAGGGGCTGGGCGTCGAGCGAGAGACCCGTACCCGAACCGAGCTCGGGCGTCGTGACGTTCGCGAGCACGAGGATGGGCGTTCCGGCCGCGAGCGTGACGGAAATCGCGAGCAAGTACTTCGCGTTGATGCTGTCGGGGGGGACGGTGCACCCGGGGGCGTCCGACGAAGCGTCGACGATGGGCGTGACGTGTGTTCGTCCCTCGAAGGCAGCGAAGTCCGCGCTCGGGTCGACGCACGCGACGCACGACGTCAGGGCGACCAGCACGATGCCCGAAAATCGCATGCCGAGCTCGGAGTGCAAGCCGTACGCCAGGGCGCTTGCCGGGGAGCCAGAACGTTGGCCCGAACCATGCTGGGAGTTTCCTCGTGCGTCGAATCATCGTCGCGTCCGCCGTCGTGCTCGGTTCGCTCGTCGTGCCTCGAGAGGTGCTCGCCGCGGGTCTCACGGTGGCGCGGTTCGGCGCCGAGCACGGCCACCCCATGACGACCGAGCCGACGGCCGTCTACTACAACCCGTCGGGCATCGCGGACAGTGAGGGCGGACACGTGTTCGGCGACGTGACCCTCGCGTTCCGTCGCGCGAGCTACGAGCACGCCCGCGCGTCGACGGACGCGACCGATCCGACCGGAGCGGAAGGGGCGAACACCGGACGCGCGACGCTGTCGAACGTCATCGCCGAGCCGTTCGTCGGCGCGACGTATCGTATCCAGCGATTCGCTCTCGGCGCGGCCTTCTACACGCCGTTCGGCGGGCAGAACAGCTGGGACGAAAATGGCGCATACCGCGGCAATGCCACGGCCCCCGGCGCGGTCGACGGCGTTCAACGCTGGTACGCGATTTCCGGCGTGCTCCGTTCCTCCTACTTCACGCTCGCGACCGCGTACTCCTTCGGTCCCGTGAGCGTCGGCGTCTCGGCGAACCTGATCCAGACCGTGGCCGACACCGTCCAGGCGCGAAACTCGAACGGCGGCGACGACGTGCGCACCGAAGGGCGCGCGTGGCTCGACGCCCACTCGTGGGACCCGTCGCTCGGGCTCGGCGTCACCGTGACGCCGCTTCGCGACAAGAGCACGCTCCGACTCGGCCTCTCGTATCAGTCGCAGCCGAACCTCGGCGGAGGCATCGTCACGAAGGGCACGCTCCACACGTCCTTCGCCGGTCGAAGGGCGGACAGCGACGTCCGGTTCACCACGGATCTTCCCGACGTCCTCCGCGCGGGCGTCGCGTATCGACCGCGCGAGGACGTCGAGGTCCGGCTGTTCGGGGACTATCAGCGCTGGAGCGTCCTCGATCACCAGTGCATCTACCTCGCGAGCTCCCGGTGCAATCTGAACCCGGACGGCAGCGCCCAGCCCGGGAGCGCCGTCATCCTGAACTTCGTCCGGAACTGGCACGACACGTTCGGCGTTCGCGCGGGCGGGAGCTACTGGATGGACCCGCGGCTGGAGCTCCTCGCCGGCGTCGGATACACGTCGAAGGCCGTTCCGGACTCGACGCTCGAGCCCGCGCTCCTCGACTTCGACGCAGTGAGCGCATCCGCGGGCGCCGTCTTTGCGTACCTCGGGCCCGTCCGCATCGCGACGACGTACACCCACGTGTTCTATCTGCCGCGGGACACGACGGGGCGAAGCCTCCACCCGACGTTCGCGGCGCCCTCGAACAGCCCGGACTCCTCGGGGAAGTACACGCTCGCGCTCGACCTCCTGAACGTGAACGCCGACGTCCGGTTCTAGTGCACCCTGCGCGTATCTCGGCGGAGCTGCACTAGTTCGGCCTGCCGAGCAGTCCTTCCTTCAAGTCCTCGTTCGGCGGCTCGGGGCCGAGCCAGATCGAGAGCAGGGCGCGGGCGAAGTCGTCCCCGGGGATCGTGCCGCGGACCGTGCCCTTCACGTCGACCGCGACGCCCGTCTCCGGGCGATACGTGAACGTCAGCGTGTCCCCCGGAATGAAGTCCGTCATCATGGCCTCGAGGCGCGCGATGCGCTCGCGAAGCGGGGGGAGATTCGCGCCGTTCTTCTCGAAGCCCTCCTTCCAGGCACCCGAGACCTGGCTCTTCGAGGCGTCGTGCACGAAGTGCAAGGTGAGGCGCTTGATCTGCGTGGAAGCGAGGATCGCGGCGGCGTTTCCCGACTTCTTCTCCAGGTAGAGGCCGGCGACGTAGACCTTCACCTTGAGGAACGTCGCCTTCCGGATCCCCATCCCGTTCAGGACGAGCAGTTTCCCCCCGATTTCCAGCCGATCGGGCATCTTCACTCCGGCGGCTTCTCCCGCGAGGGCCGGGATCGGGAGGGCGAGGGCGAGGAGCAGGACCAGGAACGATCGCTTTCGCATGCCTCCCCGCACGCAAGAACCGAACCCGTTCGACGGCCCGCCCGTTGCAGCGCGCTCGAAACCGGCGTGAGCTCCGCGCGAGCGCGACGCTCGCTCGCGCCCGAAGCCGATGACGAAGACCCGACTCACGCCCGCGTCCCTGAAGGCCCTCGGGCCCGTGAACTGGCTCCTCTGCCGGGTGATCTCCCGCGCCGCCGGGACGCGGGAAGCGCACCTCTTCACCGCGCTCGGCCGGCAGCGTCGGCTCTTCCGGGCCTGGCTCCGCTTCGCAGGACGGCTCATGCCGGGCGGCACGCTCTCCCGTCGGAAATCGGAGATGGTCATCCTCCGCGTCGCGCACCTTCGCGCCTGCGCGTACGAGCTCGATCATCATCGGCGACTCGCGAAGCGAGCGGGCCTCCGAGAGAACGACGTCGAGCGGATCTTCGCGGGCCCAGGGGCAACGGGCTGGAGCGACGAGGAGCGGGTGCTGCTCGCCGCGGTGGACGCGCTCGTCGAGCAGAAGGATCTGGACGACGTCCTCTGGGCGCGCCTCCGCACTCACTACGCGGAGCCGGAGCTGGTCGAGCTCTGTCTCCTCGTCGGACACTACGAGATGCTCGCCACGACGATCACGGCGCTCCGCGTGCAACGCGACTTTTCCGGATGAAGCGAGCCGCGCCGCGTCATGAGGCGAGGTGGGCGCGCCGATGCCCGGGTGCGCTGGTGCGCGAAAACATCCGACCGCTTCGGCGGTCGGACGCCACTCCTCGTTCGACCGAGACAATCGTCGTGTGCTTCTTGCGGCCACGTCGGAGGCGAGTCGGCCCAGAGGGCCCGTCGCTCGCCATCGGAGGACGTCATGATCCTGCACAAGCTCGGGCTTTCGCCCGTCGTCTGAGTGCGCCCTGCCGAGGGGGCGAAGGCCGCCGTCGCTGGAGAAATTCACTCCTCTTCGATCGGCGGAAGGATGCCGAGCCGCTCGTAAATTGGCCGCGCGAGACGGCGAAGCGCGGGGAGAGAGCGGAGGAACGAGAGCGCGCCGAGGACGCAACAGGCGCCGCCCCACGCGATCGTCGCTTCCGCGCCGATGCGATCGGCGAGCACGCCGGCGAACAGGCTGCCGAACGGCACCGTGCCGAAGAAGGACATCGTGTAGAAGCTCATCACGCGCCCGCGCTTGTCCTCGTCGACCAGCGTCTGGAGCACGGTGTTGCTCGCCGCGAGCTGCACCATCATCCCGAGCCCGGTGGGAACGAGGAACGCGCACGAGAGCCAGAAAGAGTGCGATCGGGAAAACGCGAGCAGCCCGATCCCGAAGCAGGCGCTCGCGAGCGCGATGACGCGTCCGAGTCCGACCACGCTCGTTCGCGACGCGAGGTAGAGCGTGCCCGAGAGCGCGCCGACGCCGCTCGCCGCCATCAGGAAGCCGAGCGTGTGTGCGCCGCCGCCGAGGGTTCGCGTCGCGACGACGGGCATCAGGACCGTGTACGGCATGCCCACGAAGCTCACGACGGCCATGAGCAGGAGCACGTTCCGGATGGGCGAAAATCCCACCGTGTAGCGGAAGCCGTCCGCGAGCTCGGAGAAGAGGTGTTTTCCGCTCGCCGCGCGCGGAACCTTCTCGACGCGCATCGCGAGCAGCGAGGCGAGGACGGCGAGGTAGCTCACGGCGTCGATGGCGAAGCAAGAGCCCTCCCCGACCAGGGAGATGAGGATCCCGCCGATCGACGGCCCGAGGAGACGGGCGGCGTTCACCATGGAGGAGTTCAGCGCGATGGCGTTCGGCAGGTCGGCGCGGTCGTCCACCATCTGGACGACGAAGCTCTGACGCGCGGGAACGTCGAACGCGTTGATGACGCCCTGGAACGCGCTCAGGAAGATCACGGAAGGAACGTCGATCCGACCGGAGAGTGACAGCGCGGCGAGCGCGGCGGACTGGAGCATCGCGAGCGCCTGCGTCACCACGAGCACGCGATGGCGGTCCCAACGATCGACCCAGACGCCCGCGAACGGCGCGACGAGGAACGTCGGGATCTGACCGGCGAACCCGGTTACCCCGAGCGTGACCGCGGACCCCGTGAGGCGATAGACGAGCCAGCTCGTCGCCACGCGCGTGAGCCAGGTCCCGATGAGCGAGAGGCTCTGTCCGGCGAAGAAGAGCCGGTAGTTCCGGTGCCGGAGCGCGCGGGCGAGGGACGTCTTTTCCCGAGGCAATGAGAGACGAGCGTAGTGCAGGAGCGCGGGGACGGGAGTGAAGCGCGGCTGGCCCTGGGGCCGTGCCACGTGCAAGACTCGAGGATTCGAGCGTGCCGTGCCGCTCCGAGAGAGAGGAAAGAGCCGATGCGAACCTGGAAGAGCGCCTGCTTCACCGTGCTGCTCGCCGTGGCGTGCGGGTCGAGTGACAAGAAGAGTCGGCCTGCGCCGGAGACCGACGCCGGGAGCGGCGGTTTCGCGGGATCGGAGAGCGGCGGAGCAGGCGGGTCCGGCGGTCACGCGGGCGGCGGAGGAGCGGGAGCCGGCGGCGGAGGTGCCGCGAATACGGGCGGAACCGCGAGCGGTGGCTCCGCCGGCGCCATGGATGCGGGCACCGGGGGAAGCACTCTCGACGCCGGCGCGGGCGGCGCGCCCGACGCGAGTGTTCCGAGCGACGCCGGGAGGTGCCTCGCTCCCGGTCTCGTGGACGCGGGGTGTTCCACCCTGGCCCAGCTCGGCGAGGCGATCATCCAGACCACGACGGACGCGGGAGCACCCGCGACGCTCGCGGGTGGTGCGATCCCCGATGGCGTCTACGTGATGACCGCGATGATGAAGTACGCGAGCGCGGGCGTGGAGACGATCCGCCACACGCTCCGGATCTCCGCGTGCGGCACGAAGTTCGAATTCTTCGAGACCGTGGGCGGGTCGGATTTCGTCCTCGCGGGAGATTCCGAGATCGATCCGGTCCTCGGCACCTTCCACTGGACGTCTCGCTGCAGCCTCACCGTCGACGAGACGTTTCCTTACGAGTGGGACGGCACGACTCTCCGGATCGTGTCCGGGACCACGACGCGGTACCTGGAGACGTACACGAAGGAGTGAGCGGACCTCCGGGCCCTCAGAACCCGTTCAGCCCGTCCACGACCGCGAACAAATCCCCGTCCTCGTAGAAGTCCACCGCGACGAAGTTCGGCAGATGGCCGGTTTCGGTCCGGCACTGCGCCGCGCGCGCGCCGAGCACCGCGGCCGTGTTCACCTGCTTCGCGCCGTCCTCGGTGGGGAGGTTCAGCCCGGGGTTCGTGCTGAGCCAGTGATTCAGGAGGAACAAGGGGTTCGTCGCGGCGCCGCGGTTCAGCGCGCACGTGAACTCGGTCTCGGCGAAGAAGGTGTACGGCGTGTCGAACGCGAGGTCCCAGACGTGCTGGAGCCACGCGGGCGGCGGACTCGCGTTCTCCGCCGTCACGACGAGCCGCGTCCCGCGGTCGATCATCTCGCCGAGGGTCGGCCACGGCGCACCGTCCTCGTGAACGTAGGTCATCGGTACGAGGCCGGCGGTCTGCATGTCGGCCGCGATGAGATCCGGCGGGACGTGGTCCTCGTAGATGAACGTGAGCACCTCGTCCGGATGGGCGTCCAGGAACGTCTTCGCCTGCTCGAGCCCGGCGAGGTGAGACGTCTCTCCGAGACTGCAGAAGCCGTGGCAAAAGACGGTGCCGGCGTCCCCGTCCGAATACACGTCGATCAGCATCACGCGGATGCCGTCCTCGAGCTGCTTCGCGAGCCCGCTCACCTGGTTCGCGTTGACGGTGTAGCCGTACTCGCGCGCCGAGTGAGAGTTGTGAGTGCCGGGGAAAGCGACCTCGTCGTAGCGGCGATCGCAGAGCTCCTCGTGACCGTTGCAGCGACGCGGGGGAGCAGCGTCCCGGAGCAAGCTGCCGTCGGGGAGGTTGCCGAGGGCGGTGGGAGCGGACGAAGCCGCTTTGTCCGGCGTGCACGCGAGCGAAAGCGCCAAGGCGAGAAGCGGCAGGGCAGCTGATTTCACGACGGGTCAGGATAGCGGACGCCGCCCGGGGAGCACCGAAATTGCCGAGCGGCGGGCCGGTGATCGAATTCGGCACCCATGGAACGGCCCATTCTTCGCGGGCTCGCGGAACCTGCCAGAGGGTCGACGCGGGACTCGTGACCGCCGACGCGGCGGTGCCGAACGACTGCACGGGTATCTACGCTCCGGGAATTCCCGTCGGTGGCAGTGGCACCGGGGGACAGGGCCCGGCCGGGAGCGGCGGCTTCATCGGCGTCGGCGGCTGAGCTCACTTGCACGTGTTCAAGTTGAACGACACGCCGTTCAATCCACTCGATTGGATCTGCTGACACGCAGCGGGACACGCCGCGAACGTCATGACGACCGGCGCCTCCCCTATGGTGCCCGAGTCGGTCGGCAGGAGGTACCAGCCGAGCGCGTTCGCCGTGCACCCTTCCGGCCCGGTCACGAAGGGCGAGGCGATCTGCTCGCCGGTTCCGAAGTTCAGGAAACGCAGGTCCGGGTTCGAGAGATCTGCTGGATCGGCCGAGTGCCACCGGCAGGGCCCGATCCGAAGCGCATCCAGCGAACCGGTCGTCCGAGGGTAACCTCCCGTACACGGAAGGGCCGTCGGAGCGACGGCCGGGGTCTCGTCCGGGTTTGCCGGAGCCGGAGAGCCTCCGCCGTCCGCCGCGGTCCCGCGAAGCTCGCTCCGCGCGCCGCACCCCGCGGGGAGGGAAACGACGACGAGCAGAACGGCAGTTCTTCCGGCCCCGGTGCGAGTCATCGTGGAGATGAGTGGCTCGACCGGCGAGGAGTGGCTCACCCCGGGCTCCCGGGGAAGGAAAGCGCTACATCCCGCTCGGCGCCCGCGCCTTCGCGACGTCTTCGCGAGGTGCTTCGTGCGGGCCCCACGCCGGCTTGGCGCGGAGCGGGTGCCGCTCGTCGCCGAGCCGAAACGCGACGGCGATCTCGCGCGTCAGCGGCTTCAGCGACGTGCCTTGGTAACACGTGAGCTCGTTCCCGGGCTCCGTCGCGAAGCGCGCCGCCCCGTGCGCGCCGAGCTGATGACTCCAGGCGTCCGTGAGGAGCACGAGCCGTCCCCGAGAATCGACGAGGTCGTCCTTCGTGAGACGGATCGGATCGTGCTCGGCGTCGTCCGCCGTGCCGCCCGTCACGCGGAGCGCGCCGTCGGGTGCACGCGCGAACTCGACCTCCACGCCTTCGATGTCGTCGGGGCCGTAGAGCGCGTCCTTCGCGCCCGGGAACACGTAGAGGAAGTGGCTGTAGAACGCGTCGGTGAGGAGCGCCGGCACCACGGTGAACGAGAGCACGTTCGCGCCCCACGGTCGTTCCGTCGACCAGTGGACGAAGTAGCCGACCTTCACCGTGCTCGGCGTGCTCTCCACGCGAAAGAGAGCGGTGCTCCCGAGGCTTCCGGCGGACCATCCACGGCTCCCGACGCAAACGGGAATGCGCTCGACGAGCTCGCGATCGGAGAGCTCCGCGCTCGTGCGGGCAGTGACCTTCGCGATTCCGGGCTCGGGCCAGCGTGCAGTGGCCGGTGTGCAGCCGGAGACGAGTACGAAGAGAGCTGGGAGTGCCGCGCCCGAACGGATCGACAAACGCTGGAGAGTATCATCGTTCGGCGCGTGACAGCCCGAGACGAACCTCTCACTCGGAATGACACGCGGCGGCAGGGAGGCGCTCGGAGCGAATCATCCGAGTGAGGACGATGCCGCTCGCGGCCCGCCAGATCTTCTACGTCGGCGGAACAGCACGAGGATCGCGCCGAGCGCTCCCGACGAGCTCCACGGCTGAGGGCGGGTTTCACCTACATGACACCCACAGCCTCCGTCGGACCCGGCCTTCGCGCCGCTCGGCTGGATCGCGCCCCCGTCCGAGGTGCTGGAGCCGCTCGCGCCTCCCGCGCCGGTCGCGGAACCGCCCGTCGAGGTCGAGCCACCGCTCGGGACGCGTCCCGAGTCGAGCGCCGTGCCACCATCGGAGCCGCCCACGCTCTGCGCTCCGCCGTCGCTCGACGCACTGGAGCCGCCGGCGTTGCTCGAGGAGCCGCCGGCGTTCGTAACGCCCCCGCCGCCGATCACCGACGCGTCCGCGCCGCCGATCGCGCCACCGCTACCGTTCGAGCCGCCCGCACCGCTCGTCCCGCCGGTTCCGGAAGGGGAGGGGAGTCCGTCGTTCGTGATGAAGCGGATCTTGATGGCGGCTCCGAACATCTTCGGTTCCGGCGCGGCGTAAGCGAAAACACTGTGGCCGGCTCCGTCGGACGCGACGCCGAGCTCCGACGCGGACGAGCCCCGCCACGCGGACTCGATCAAGACGCCGCTCGGCCCCGTGGGACCGTCGAGGAACGCGAGCGTCGGATCGAATCGACGGAGACGAAGCTCGTGCGGAGCGTAGTCCCCGGCGATCGACGTCACCACGTAGGACAGGCCATCGAACCAGACGGGCCCCGGTGGAAGCGCGCTCGGTCCAGGGTCGAAGACCGCGGCTGTCCCGACGGGGTCGCCCGTCACCGGGTCGTATCGGCGACCTTCGACGCCGCGGCTGCCGGTCCACGAGTAGGCGTTCGGCTGGTGTCGAGTGACGAGCAAGAAGGACGTTCCGTCCGAGGCGCCTCTCGCGTCGCTCGCGTCGGACAGGAAGAGGTCTGGCGTCACCGAGGAGCCGGAGCGGGCGCGCACCCGGTGCATGTACGCGTTGGAGGTGTAGCCGGAGGACGACCCGTTCGAGCCGAAGACGGCGAAGGTTCGCTGGGTCGGGATCGGCGCGTAGTCGGCGACGAGGCCGATGGTGGCCTTCGTCGCGAAGAGATCCAGGATGGGACTTCCGGAACCGGCCGGAACCGGAGCGCCCGTGCCGTCGACGCGCACCCCGGTGACGCGTCCGCTCTGGATCCAGAGCGCCATCGCCAGGTCTCCGTTGGAGACCAACTGGAATCCGGCGCACGTCGATCCGAGAGCGGTCTGACTCACCGTTCCGAGCGAACCGTCCGCGCCGACGCGACGGCTGTAGACGTTCGCGCATTGCTCCGTGCGCCAGACGGCGACGTAGTCCGTTCCGATTGCCGCGACGCCGCCGAGGAGGTGTCCGGTATCGCCCGCCAACGCGGAAAGCACGAGCGGCGGCGAGTCCAGGTACGTCCCCGAGGCATCGACGCGGGTCCCCACGAGCACGTCGTTCGCGATCCAGGAAACGAGATACCCGGAGCCGTTCGACGCGACGTGCGGCGACGACCGCGCCGGGTTCGAGACCGTCCCGATCGGAATGCTCTGCTGCGTCCACGCGTATGGTGAGTCGGTGACCACGTAGGCGCGGATGAAGTCTCCGGCGTCACGGATGAACGCCTTGTCCCCGGAAACGGTCACATCGAGCGGCTCCTGGCCGTAGAGAGGAGCGCTGAGTTCGGGGAAACTCTGGAGCGGCAAGCCCGTGGTCGCGTCCAGTCGTGCGGCGGCGACGTACCACCAACCGGTGTAGCTCGGGCGATAGGCCCACGTGGCCGTCAGCGTTCCGCCCGCGTAGGAGAGGAACATGCCGTACGTGTCCAGAAAGGCGTTCCAGTCGTCGTCCGCGCACCCGGTACAGAGGAGCCGACCGCCGGTGACCTGGTTGAAGTCGTCGTCGGCGTCGATCATCTTCCCGTCGCTGCCGAGGCGTGCCGAGTACACGTCTGCTCCGGTTCTCCAGAGGATCTGATAGTGGTCCTTCACGAAGAGGGCGGTCGTGAGTCCGCTCTTGTACTTGGAGAGCACGATCGGCGCCGAATCGAGGACTTGGGCGGTGGTGGCATCCACGCGCCACGCCCGGCCCGGCTCGACCACCAGGAATTGCGAAGGGCCACCGAACATCGTGGTCGACTCGTATTGGGAGCCGAGGGTGATGCTTGCGGTTCCCTTCTTCACCAGGTTTCCGTCGAAAACGTCCACGGTGACGACGCTGCTCGCGTATCCCTGGGTCGCGACTGCGAATCCCACGGCGGACGCCGCTACGGAGGGTTTCGCCGAAGACGAGGGCAACGAGACGGGCGCCGTGACCGTTCCAGTGGTCGCGTCGAACGAGGCCAGGCGTTCGGAGCCGTCGTTCGCGAGAACCGCATAGACGTCCCCGTTCACCGCCACCCCTTCGACGGTGCCCGGTACGACGGCGACGCGCGGAGAAAGCGTCGTTCCGTGGGCATCGATCGGCGTCGCGTACGTATGAGCCACGCCCCCGACGTCGATCGACGAAAACTGAAAACAGCCGCTCGTTCCGCAGGCGATGCGGGATTTCCCTTCTGCGTAGTTGCGCTGCGGCGAGGGCGGCGTCTCCACGTCGAGTGGTGGACCCACGAGCGGTACGGCCGCCTGACGCGCTTGCGCGACCTCCGGTGCGCCTGACGCCGTCTCCGTCCGGCAGCGCGTCAACGCCAGCAGCGCGATCACGGCAAGCGACGAAGTTGCGCCCAGCCCCCCGAGTCTTCCCATTCGGAGACGAGTATCACGATCCGCGGGGGCGTGGCGATGCTCAGCGCGGCCCTTCCGCGCGCGCCACGCGATCCGGCAGGCGCCACTCGAGCGTCACCGGATCTTCCACGAAGCACGGAGCATCGCCGATGCACGGAGGCTTCACCTCGGCGGGGTGACACTCGGACGCCGTGCACTGGACGCGCGTGAACATGAAGTCGCAGCCGACCAGGTACTCCTTCACCCTGGGCGTCGTGCGGTTCAGCGTCGTCTGCACCTCGCTCCGCGGGCACTTCAGGTTCCGCGATCCCACCTGGAGCACCGCGTCCGGCTCCGCGCTGGCGCATCCGACCCCACCCATTGCCACAAGCACGAATAGTTTCGACCAGTTCCGCATGTGGATCCTCCTCGCGCAGGGAAGTGCGCGAGCGGCTTCGACACGGCACGCGAAGACACCTTGGGCGGATTTCTTCGCGCTCGCCCCGTCGTCCTACGCGAAGATGCCGCTCTCCAGATGCGCGAGGGCAGGATCCTGGCCCGCTTCGCCGCGGAAGCGCGATGACCCACGGAAGAGACGCTCGTCTCCGCGAGCATGCGCGCTTCCCGCTGATCGCCGCGGCCGTCCTGGCGGTGATCTGCGTAGTGACGTTCTTCGTCGCGCCGGCGGGGAAGACGTCCTGGCTCCTCGAGGTGTCCCCCGGGCTCGTCTACGCGGGCGCGCTCGCGTTCCTCTATCGCAGGCTACCGCTCTCGCACCTGGTGTACGGGTGCGTGTTCGTTCACGTCCTGATCCTCGTGTACGGAGGCATGTACACGTACGCGGAGACACCGCTCGGAAACTGGGCGAAGGAGACCTTTCATCAATCGCGCAACGAGTACGATCGCGTCGGTCACCTCGCCCTCGGCGCGTTCCCGGTGCTCACCATCCGCGAGATCCTCCTTCGAAAGACGCCGCTCGAGCGGGGTGGCTGGCTCGCGTTTCTCTCGCTCAGCGTCGTGCTCGCGGTGGCGGCGTTCTGGGAGCTCATCGAGTGGTGGGTCGCCGAGCTGACGGCACCGGGCGTCGGCACCGCGTTCCTCGGAACGCAGGGTGACGTGTGGGACACGCAGTGGGACATGCTCCTCGCGCTCGTCGGTGCCGGTCTGTCCCTGCTGTTCCTCCGGAAGGCGCACGATGCGTCGATGGAGCGCGTTCCATGAGGTGACGGATTGCGCTCGGACGGCAGCCGTGCGCGGCCGCGACGGTCTGGCCGCAGGGGTCCGGCCCTCAGGTACGGAGATTGCTTGGACAGTGCTCGTGGCCACCGCTCGTCACCGGATCGTCATGGAGGCTTCCGACCGGATTGCCCAGGCGGCGCGAGACGCGGAAAACACCGGAAATCATGCCGGAGCGGCCCTTCTCTTCTGGGCCGCGAGCATGATTCTCGAGGGGCGATCGATGGAGGAATTGCAGCTCGCGCTCCGGAGCAAGCTGCACCGGTTGCCGCGTGGCGTTCTGTCCTTGCTGGCAGAAACCCCTCACTCGAACGACACCGAGGACCGCGCGGAAGAGGAGTCCGCGTAGTCACGCGCGCCCGCCGGGACTCACGGCACTCGCCCCGCCGATGAGCACGGAAGCTGGGCGTACCCGGTCCTCGACCCGCCCGTACGCTCGGTGACCTCAGGGGGCCGAGGCGAGGTCGATGCCGAAGGCTCCCGCGACCGGTCCGCCATCCACCCACGCCTCGTCGACCCAGATCCGGTCGGGTGCGACGTCCCTGGCGACGGCACGCAGACCCGCTCCACGTCTCCGGCTCGGAACCCGAAGCGCCGCCGCAGCGGCGTTCTCCCCGGAGAGCACGACTCTCGCGATGACCCGCCGCGCGCGCGCGTCGTCCGTCAAGCGCGCGAGCGCCTCGGATGCCGCTCGGAGCAGATCGTCGAACCGTTCGGCGTCCTCGGCGTTCGCGACGATCGTTTCGAAGCGAACGGGCGCGAGATCTCGATGCTCCGCTCCGAGGATCCTTCCATCCTGGACGCGAACGACCGTCGCGCCCTTCGAGCCAGTCTCCCTGGAACCGCGACCTTGCAGGTTCCCGGGGAACACAATCCACGGATCGGTGGAAATCACCTCCCTCGTGTGGACGTGGCCGAGCGCCCAGTAGTCGTACCCGTGCGTGCGAAGCGTCCGTCGTGAGCAGGGGGCGTAGTCCGCGTGCCCGCGCCGTCCCTCCGCGCTCGTATGGAGCAACCCGATGTTCAGGAGGTCGGTGACGGGCGGCGGGTAGAGCGCCGCGACATCGACGTCGCCTTTCACTTCGGGCGCGCTCCATCCGTGCAGCGCGACGCCGAGCTCGTCCAGCACCCGGGTCTCCGGGCCACGCGTTCCGATCACGAATGCCCACTCGGGCAGCAGCAGCGGCCTCGCGAATCGGGTGCGCACGTCGTGGTTGCCGAGAAGAAGAGCCGCCTCGCAGCCGGCGTCGCGCAGCCGGAACAGCTCCTTCACGAGCTCGAGCGCGATGCGGTGGTCTCGACACCATCCGTCCAGGATGTCTCCGGAAAGGAGCAGCAATCGCGCATTCTCCGAGAGACACAGATCCACCAGCGCGCGGAGGGCGAGGCGATCGGCGCGGCGCACCGCTTCGGCGAACTCGCCGTCTTCCGGCTCCGAACGGAGCCAGCGACGGCCGCCGAGGTGAAGGTCCGCGGCGTGGACGAGGGTGAAGCCGCTCACGGCGGATGCCCTCATCGAAGTGAACCCCTCGAGCAGTGCAGATCGCCGCGTCCCGCGTGAGGATGCCCCTGGGAGCGCCCCGTCCTCATACGCGGAGCTTAGCGGGCCCCGTGGGCGGAGGCCAAGGGCGAGGTCCCCGTCCGAGAAGACCGGGAGACCCGAAGCGTGCTATTCGTCGGACCGCATTTTCGGGAGGTTCGAGCAACACATGGAGGGTGTCCGAAACCGCCGGGGAAAGGGTAAGGCGGGCTCGGCCGAAACGGCGCGCTGGAGGGCAAGGTCTGGGCGGTGAGCGTCGGCCACGGCTCACGCCCGTTCGAGCGCGAACACTTCCACGTCCACGCCCGGCGAATAGTGCGCGTACGTCGGCATCCCCCTGAGCGCCGGTAGCCCTGCTGCGAAGACGAGCTGATCGCTGACGTCGAGCACTTCCGCCCGATGCGCCGGATACGGCGCGTGGTGCACCTGCCCTCTGAAGGGCGCGCCGCGTCTCTCCGTGAAGAGCAGGTACCGCTCGAGGAGGAAGTGCTCGAGCGTGCCTGGGCTCGACGGGCCGAGAAATTCGCCGATGCGATACCGCACCTCGTGTCGCACGCCGGTGGCAGTGCGCTCCGTCACGTAGTGAACGATTCCATCGTTCTCTCGCAGGCTCATTCGAGCGTGGTGGTACGGAAGCGAGAACGCCGCGCGGGCCGTCGCGACCGCGAGCCGCGAGAGCGCTTCGAGCGAGAAGAAGTACACGCCCGGTTCGCCGTTCCGTAGAACGTACGTTCGAACATTCGTTTCCGGGAACGCGAGCGCCGCGACTTCCGGCAAGAACCGTGGCCGCACGCCTTCCATCTCGAACGGAACGACGCCCACGTAAGAGACCCCTTCGTGCAGATCGAGCTCGAAGCTCTCCGGCACCGCCGCGCGCATCGCCTCGACCGGCACCGGCCAGTGCATGAACAGCAAGCGTCGCCACCGCTGAAAGCCCCACGCCGACCCCCGTGGGCGGCGGGACGGCGCGAGGCGATCGATGAGCACGCACGGACAGGGTAAGCTTTCTCGGGGGCGTCCGCACGGCGTCGAGGGGCGAGCTCCGATCGTGGCGCGAGTCCACGCGCGTCGTGCCATCCCATCGAAGCCCTGACTGGGTTCGGCGGGGCCGCGGGTCAGGGCTCGCCCGCCGCGGCTTCGCCGTCCCGCGCGACGTTCACGCGCACGTCCAGGCCTTCCCGGACACTCTGTGTGACGACACAGAAGTCCTCGAAGGTCTTCAGGCAAGCGTCCATCACTTCGACAGGTATCCCGCTCCCCGGATGGATGGTCACCTCGACGTGCCCGACACGCAGGCGCTTGTGTTCGTTGCGAACGAGCTGGACGCGCACCTCGGAGCGGAGCCCTCGTACGGTGACGCCGCGTCGCTTCAAACAGAAGAGGAGGCTCGCGGAGAGGCAGTCACCGATGGCCGCCGCAAGGATGCGCGCGGGATTCGGCGCCGTGTCCTGACCGAGCGGTGGAGGCTCGTCGATGCGGAGGTCCGCGTACCGCTCCTTGTCGAACCGAACACGAAAATCGAAGCCCTCGACCTGCTCGATCTGGAGGGCGAACTCACCGGCGGGATCCATGGGGCGCCCAGGACGCACGGACCGTGCCGGCGGCCACGCCGTCGAATCGCCGCGAAGACCCCGGTCGTTCAGGCGCATTCCGCGGAGGGCCCGCGCAAAAGATGCGCGCCGCGAACCCCTTCCGCCGAAGGTTGGCTCTCACGGTCATGGCTCGAGAAGGCAATCTTCCACACGGACGCTGGAGCGATCTCTCGATCAGTTACGAGGAGGCTCTGGCGCGCGTCCCCGACGCGCTGAAGAAGCAAGGGTTCGGCATCGTCACGCAGATCGACCTCCAGGCGACGTTCAAGGAAAAGCTGGGGGTGGATTTCCGGCGCTACCGGATCTTCGGCGCGTGCAATCCGAGCTTCGCGCACTCGGCGCTGCTGAAAGATCCTCACATCGGCGTGTTGCTGCCGTGCAACGTCGTGCTCTACGAGAGGGACGATGGGAAGGCCGTCGTCGGCGCCATCGACCCGATGCAGACCCTCGGCGCGAGCGCCGAGGGCGCCGGGCTCGCGGAGATCGCCCGCGAGATCGGGGCGCGACTCGAGCGCGTCGTCGACGACCTCGTTCGCTGACGACGGCGGCTGCTGGTGGTTCTCACGCAAAAGGAGAAGATACATGTCCACGACCACGATGACTGCCGAGACGTTTCCGGCCGAGATACGGAAGGACGGCATCGTCTTCATCGACTTCTGGGCGAGCTGGTGCGGCCCTTGTCGCATGTTCGCACCCATCTTCGAGGCAGCCGCGAAGCGACACCCGGACATCGTCTGGGCCAAGGTCGACACGGACGCGGAGCAGGAGCTCGCGGGCGCTCTCCAGATCCGGTCCATCCCGACGCTCATGGTGTTCCGTGACGGCGTCCTCCTCTTCTCGCAGCCCGGTGTCCTGCCGGCAGCCGCGCTGGACGAGCTCGTCACGAAGGTGAGGGCGCTCGACATGGACGAAGTTCGCCGGAGGGTGTCCGAGACGAAGGTGGCGTGAGGGT
>DASZXK010000051.1:0-33302 GCA_035545855.1 Polyangiaceae bacterium | reverse complement strand
GATGGGCGAGGGCGGCGCGATCACCGGCGAGGGCGCCTTCTACCACTACGGCGGGGACGTGAACCCGGCGGACAACCAGTTCTTCATCCTCGCGAGCTACCTCACGCCGATGATGGGCCCGGGGAAGCTCCAGCCCCTCGTTCGCTACCAGATGGCGAAGAAGAAGGGTGTGGATGCGATGAGCCAGATCGACGCGCAGCTCGCCTACGTCGTGAAGGGCGCGCAGATGCGCGGCCTAATCGGGTTCTCGCACACGGACCTCGGCCTGCTCGGGAAAGGCAACGCCGTCCAGCTCGGTCTCCAGACGATCATGTTCTGAACTTCCGGTTCCCCGGGGTCCGAGAAAACGAGCTGCCGCGTCGCTCGCCGGACCCCGGGGGGCCCCTTACCCAACACGAAGAGGACACGAGAGGGACACGAAACGCCGGTTACGACCTCCCCTGGGCGGACCGGAGATTCTCCGAGAGGAGCCGCGAATTGCCGAACATGATCGTCGACGCCGAACCCGAACCCCTGCCGATCGACCCGACGAAGACGGCCGTCGTCGTCATCGACATGCAGCGGGATTTCCTGGAGCCCGGGGGATTCGGCGAGTCGCTCGGGAACGACGTGTCGCTCCTCCAGAAGGCCGTCGAGCCGTGCAAGAGGCTCCTCGCGGGAGTCCGGAAGCAGGGGATGCTCGTGATCCACACGCGGGAGGGTCACCGTCCGGATCTCTCCGACGCGCCGAAGGCCAAGGTGGAGCGCGGCGCTCCGAGCCTCCGCATCGGCGCGCCGGGCCCCATGGGCCGCATCTTGATTCGCGGTGAACCGGGCCACGACATCGTGGAGAGCCTGTATCCGATGGCGGGAGAGCCCGTCGTGGACAAGCCCGGAAAGGGCGCGTTCTACGCGACGGACCTTCACTCGATCCTGACGAACCGCGGCATCGAGACGCTCGTCGTCTGCGGGGTGACCACGGAAGTGTGCGTTCACACGACGGTGCGCGAAGCGAACGACCGCGGCTATCGGTGCCTCGTACCGGGCGACTGCTGCGGCTCCTATTTCCCCAGGTTCCACGAGGTCGGCCTCGAGATGATCCAGGCGCAGGGCGGCATCTTCGGCTGGGTCACCGACTCCACCCGGATCCTCGCGGCGCTCGCCTGAGACAGTCCCAGAAGAAGGAGAGACGACGATGGAAGCGACGACGGAGAAGAAACCGACGCTCTGGACCCCGGGAGACTGGAACGCGTTCTTCGGGTTCGGAACCAACATCCTCGTGAACCTCCTCGTGCTCACGGGGCTCCTCCGGTTCGTGCTGAAGATGCCGGATTCCCTGGTCTTCGGGCGCATCTTGCCCGCGACGGGGCTCATGCTGTGCCTCAGCACCGTGTACTACGCCTGGCTCGCCTACCGCCTCGCGAAGACCACCGGGCGAACGGACGTGTGCGCGCTCCCGTCCGGGATCAGCGTGCCGCACATGTTCGTCGTCACGTTCGTCATCATGCTCCCCATCGCGAGCAAGACGGGGGACCCCGTGAAGGGCTGGGAGGCCGGCCTCACCTGGGTCTTCATCCAGAGCTTCGTCCTCATGATGGGCGGCTTCATCGCGCCGGTGATCCGGAAGATCACGCCGCGAGCGGCGCTCCTCGGAACCCTCGCCGGGGTCTCCGTCGCCTTCATTTCCATGCGTCCGGCGCTCGAGATGTTCATGACGCCCGTCATCGGCGTCGTGTGCTTCTCCGTCATCCTTGCGAGCTGGTTCGGCGGCGTGCGTTACTTCAAGGGAACGCCGGCGGGGCTCGTCGCGATCGCCGTCGGGACGCTGATCGCCTGGGGCTCCGCCGCGTTCGGCCTGGATTACGGCGGGATGAGCGTGCAGAAGCTCTCCGCCTCCGTCGCGAACTTCGGGTTCTCCTTCCCGGTGCCGGCCGTGAGCCACGTATTCTCCGGCTTCCAGTTCCTGGGCGTCATCCTCGTCACGGCAATCCCGTTCGGCATCTACGACCTGGTGGAGGCCATCGACAACGTCGAGAGCGCGGCCGTCGCGGGAGACAGCTTCCCGACGACGCGCGTGCTCACGGCGGACGGCGTCGTGAGCCTCGTCGGTTGCCTGATGGGAAACCCGTTCATCAACGCCGTGTACATCGGTCACCCGGGCTGGAAGGCGATGGGCGGCCGCATCGGCTACTCCGCCGCGACCGGGCTCGTCGTCATCCTCCTCTCCTGGCTCGGGATCATCAGCGTGATGGTGTCCCTCGTCCCCGTGGTCGCCATCTCGCCGATCCTCCTTTACATCGGGATGCTCATCGGCGCGCAGGCGTTCCAGGAGACGCCGAAGAGCCACGCGCCGGCCATCGTGCTCGCGCTCACGCCGCACCTCGCCGCGTGGGGCAAGCTCCAGATCGACAATTCGCTCGGCGCCGCCGGAACGAGCGCCGCCGCGGTCGGGCTCGACAAGCTCGGACAGGTCGGCGTCCTCTACCACGGGCTCTCCGTGCTCGGCGGCGGCTCGATCCTCGGCGGCCTCGTGCTCGGCGCGATCGGCGCCTTCGTCATCGACCGAGCGTTCACGAAGGCGGCGGCGTTCGCGCTCGCGGGCGCGGCCCTCACCTTCTTCGGCTTCATGCACGGCGAGGCGATCGGCGTCGGTCAGACGCCCACCGTCGCGGTGAGCTACCTCCTCGTCGCGGGCATCCTCTACGCCTGCCGGTACGCGAAGGTGACGGAGAAGCCGATGGAGCCCGTGGAACACCACGGGGACGCCTTCCCGGCACCCGCGGAGTGACGCGCGCTCACGCGGCGCGATCGTTCCGCGAATCGCCGACGACGATCCGGTCGCGACCTTCACGCTTCGCCTGGTAGAGCGCCTTGTCCGTGCGCTCGAGCCAGGACGCGGGCGCCTCGCCGGGCTCGAGCTCGGTGAGGCCCGCGGAGATCGTGCAGGCGATCTCACCCGATCCCGTCTTCACGCGGGCCGCGCGGACGGTCTCGAGGAGGCGCTCCGTCAGCGTGAGGGCGTTCTTCGCCTCCGTGTCGCGGAGGATGATCGCGAATTCCTCGCCGCCGTAGCGAGCAACGACGTCGTCCCGGTGGCGGAACGTGCGGACGAGACAGGCGGCGACCGTCTTGATGACCTCGTCTCCCGCCGGGTGTCCGTGCTGGTCGTTGATCTTCTTGAAGTGGTCGATGTCCACGAAGAGCAGACACATCTTCCGGCCGAAGATCGAGACGTCGACGGTACGATCGAGCTCCTCGTCGAAGGTGCGCCGGTTCGAGAGCCGCGTCAGCGGGTCGAGCGCACCCTCGCGCCGCGCTTCCTCGAGCGCCTCGCCGAGCGCAGCGACGCGCGCCCCGAGATCGTTCGTCTGCGCGGCGTGCCGCTTCCGCCGCTCCTCGACGACCGCGGTCACCGTGTCCACGACGGAGAGCGCTTCCCGTCTGAGCTCGTCCGTCGACGCGCCGCGGGCGGCCTCCTGGAGACGGACGAGCTGCTCCTTCACCCGGCCGTCGGACTCCCCGTCGGCGACTAGGGTCTGGTTCAGGCTGCGGACGAACGCCCAGACGATCTGCCGGAGATCGGCGAGCGATTTCACGATGTGCGTGTGCTCCGACCGACGAAGCCCCGTCAGGTAGCGGACCGCGGCCACGTAGTGGCGACGCGCCGCGCGGTTCCCGGGAGGGTGCGACTCCCCGTTTCGACCGTCGGACTCGGGAGGGGGCGTCCGGGTGAGGAGGTGAGTCGCCCAGCGCTCGCACACCTCGGCCGTCTGTTTCGCTTCGCCCTCCGGCAGGTCGAACGCGAAGCGGGCGACGCCCCGGAAGACGCCGGCGAGCGACTCGACCGCGTCATCGAGCTCGTCCTCGGCGGACCGCGTCTCCTTCATCTCGGTGACGCGCGGCGACGACGGCGTGGAAGGTTCGACCTTCTTGGGGGAAGCGGAGTTCGAACGCCAAAACATCGCGGGACTCCTGTGCCGTTCGGAGCCCGCGAAACGGGGCTCCACTTCTTCTGAGCGGCAGGCGGCGCGGAGCCTTGAGGCATTTCCGCCCGGAGGCGGATTGCTCAGCGATATCGGTCTCTTCGGGACCCGCCTGCGCGGCGGCCCTTGCCACGACGAGAAGCGGGGTCGGGCTCGTCGTCGAACGCCGTGGGCGAGATCGAGAGCGCGCCCCCGTAGGAGCGGGCCCCGGGCCGGAGGGAGCCCGCGGGGGGTTCGATGCTCGAGACCGGCAAGGTCGCCGCCTGGAGCACGGTCGTCGTCACGACGGAAGGCATCGCCGCGACCGACGGGACCCCGGAGGGCCTTCCGGGCGTTTCGGCAGGCGGAGTGGACTCCTCGACCTTCGGTGGCAGAGATGCGGGAGGCGCCGCGCTCACCACGACTTCACGCGCCGCGCTGGGCGGCACGGACGCCTCCGCCGGCACGGGGTCGGGCCGCGGCGCCGGACGGGACACGGCCGTCATCGCCGGGACCGGACGCGCCACACACGGAGCCCACTGACCGGCGTCGCAACGATGGCTCGCGGCCACGGCGCGCGTGTTCTCCACGAAGACGGGCGCCGCCACCGGGCCCGCGGCGGGCACGGCTTCGACCTTGAGCATCGGCATTGCCGCGAGCGCGCCCGACGACGCGACCGGAGCGGCAGGCTGCTCGGGGCGGAGCGTCGGGGCGGTGGGTTCCCGGGTCTCCGTCGCGACGTGACCGTTCGGCGGCACGCTCTCCTGGCCCGAGTAGAGGGGGCGGACGTCGATCCGAGGGTAGTCGCTCAGCAGAGGCGCAGGTTCGGCGCGCGACGCCTCGGCCTCCATGATGATCGGCGCCGGGACCTCGGGGACCGCGGCGAGTCTGAGCGTCTTCGAACCCGGCGGAATCGACGCGGCGACCGGCGGAGCCGGCGGGACCGAGAGCGGCGGCGCGAGCGCCGAGATCTCGAGATCGAACGTCGTGGTCGGAAGGAGCGCCGGATCGAGCGTGGTCTCGGGCGCGGGTCGAGGGGTGCTGACGAGCGGCGCCTCTTCCCTCGCGGGCAGTGGCGCGGCGAGCTCCCCGGCGAGCTCCCGGGCGAGCTCCCCGGGCGAAGCCTGCTCGGTCGGCATGGCGGCGGGAAGCAGCGACGACGCACGACGGGAGTGTTCGGGCTCCGCGAGGATCTCGTCGAGGCGCGTCTCGAACTGTTCGGGCGCGGCGACGCCGTTCCGGCGGGCGGCCGGAATCGAGCCCGCCTGGTATCGGGGCTCCGCCGCGAGCACGGGCTCGGCGTCGACGGGGAACCCTTCCTTCCGGCGATGCTTCACGAACCGCGCGCGCACGTACCAGCGACGCGCGACGATGAAGACCGTGGCCCCGAGGAGCACCGTGAGGCCCGGTGCGAGCACCAGGTTCAGGGGCGCGTCGGGAGTCGTGGACGCCGCTCCGGCAGCGGACGCCGCGGCGAGTCCGAGTCCGATGAGCGAGAGGCCCGCGTACTCGACCGGCGTGATCCGGCTCTCCAGGGCGGCGTCGTGGTAGCCGCGCGTGCAGACCGTGCACCATTCGTCCACCGGGCTCTGATGTGCCGGGCAGACGTACCCTTCGCAGCAGGGGCAGACGTTGCCGTAGCTCGGCTTCTTGCACACGATGCACGGGAAGTGCATCGGCGCCTGCACCATCCGCGACGCGGGCGCGCGCTCGGAGGCGGACGGCTTGATGTCGTGCCGGGGGACGATCTCCGCGTCGACGACGCCGCCGCCCGTGCGCGCCGAGCACTGGTTCCGGAGCTCGATGAGCTCCTTCCAGATGGCGGCGAGCTGCGCCTCCGAGACGTCCAGGTACGCGGCGCCGTCGGATTTCGAGACGCGCTCGATCGCGGCGACGGAGTCTTCCTCGAGGAGCGCGTGATCCAGCGTGTCCGCCAGGCGGAGCGCCGCGACCATGGACGCGATGATGCCGCCGTTCTGGTAAGCGCGGGACGGCGTGTGATGCCACGCGACGACCTTGGGGATCGGCTCGGGGATGTTCCACGCGCCGAGCACGTGCGCGCCGAGGACGGCGTGGTCGTATCCGAAGTGCTCGCGCTCGTGGAGATGCGCGACGTCGGCCGCGGCGCCGGCGGCGGAGAGCACCCGGACGTAGGCCTCCCCTTCCGCGTCGAGCAGCATCATCTGCCCGATGTCGTGGAGGAATCCGGCGGTGAAGAGCTCGTCCCTCGGCAGGCCGAGGTGCACCGCGAGGTACCGGCACAGCGCCCCGACGACGGTCGCGTGCTCGAGGAGCCTCTGGGCGACGACGTTCCCGGCGTCGAAGAGATCCATGACGGCCGCGGTCGTGGCGACGTGGTGGAGTCGCCGCGTGCCGACGAGGGCCGCGGCGTGGCGGACGGACGCGCACCGCATCCGGAGCGCGTAGCCGGCCGAGTTCACGAGGCGGAGGAGCCGCGCGGACAGCGCCGGGTCGCTCTCGAGGACCTGGACGGTCTCGCCGATGCGGGCGTCCGGGCTCCGCGTGAGATCCGCGAGGCGGCGGGCCGCCAGGGGAAGCGGCTTCGCGCCGATGATCCGCGCCGCCATGGCGGCCATGGACTGCGCGGCCTTGTCCTCCGCGTCGGCGCCGGCGCCTCCGTCGAACCAGAGGTCTTCGTCGATGGACGTCACTGAACGTAGAACGGCGGACCTCATGGTTCCTGAAATCGATTCTCGGGTGGGTCAGTGTGGGATGACGGACTTCGCCGGCCGGTGGCCCGAACGCGGAACGACGAGGCCTCCTTCGCGGAGGAGGACGATGTCCACGCGGCGGTTCTGCTGCCGCCCCTCCTCGGTCTTGTTGTCGGCGACGGGCCGCTTGTCGGCGAACCCGGCGATGCTGAGCCGCTCTTCGGGGACGCCGTGCGCGACGATGTACTCGAGCACGGACGCGGCGCGCGCGCCGGAGAGATCCCAGTTCGAGCGGTAGATCTTGTTGCGGATCGGCTTCGTGTCCGTGTGGCCGTCCACGCGGATGGGCACGGGCGCGTCCTTGATGACTCCCGCGACGACGTCGAGCTCCTGGACGTTCTCCGTCCTGAGCTCCGCCTCGCCCGCGTCGAAGTACGCCGCGTCCTTGAGCCGGATGACGAGCCCCTCGGGCGTGTCCACGATCTTCGTGTGACCCTGGAGGATGCTGTTTCTGAGCTGGGATTCGAGCTTCGCGCGGAGGCCGCTGAAGAAACCGTTCGCGTCGGTGCGCTCGCCCTGGCCGACGTTCGTGACGCCCCCGCCGGCCTCGGCGCCGAGCGACGGGACCGGCGAACCGAGCGAGTCGAACGGACCGAGGTTCGTCGCGACGCGGACCGATTCCGCGAACCGCCCCATCTTGGACGAGTCCACCTGCGACACGGCGAACATGACGACGAAGAACGCGAAGAGGAGCGTGATGAAGTCGGCGTACGACACGAGCCACCGCTCGTGATTGACGTGCTCCTCGTGTTTCGCCTTCTTGGCCATGTGCCGCTGCCGCTAGGCGGCCGCCTTGAGGGCCTGACCCTCGCCGCTGCCGGAGCCTTCCTTGGCCTCGCTGCCGCCCATGCCCGTGAGCTTGTCCTTGATGAGGTTCGGGTTCTGACCCTGCTGGATCGCGAGCGCGCCTTCCATCATGAGCTCGAGCCGGGACATCTCTTCCTTGTGGAAGCCCTTGAGCTTGGTCGCGGCGGGGAGGAAGAGGAGGTTCGCGAGCGCGACGCCGTAAATCGTCGCGACGAACGCGACGGCGATGCCGGCGCCGACCTTGCTCACGTCGGACAGGTTCTGCATGACGTGGATGAGGCCCATGACGGCGCCGATGATGCCGACCGTCGGCGAGAAGCCCCCGGCCGCTTCCCACACCTTCGCGGGTTTTTCCCCCGATTCCTCGAGCCTCGCGAGGATGAGCTCGAGGTTTTCTCTCATGTCCTTCGAGTCCATGCCGTCCACGGCCATGCCGAGCGCCTGCTTCAGGAACGGGTCGGAGACCTTCGGGAGCACCTGCTCGAGGGCGAGGATGCCGTCTTTCCGCGCGGTGAACGCGTACTGGGTGATCTCCTCGATGAGCTTGCCCGTGTCACCGTGGTGGGCGCCGAGGAAGACGTCCTTGAAGGCCTTGCACCCCTTGATGAAGACCTCGAGCGGGAAGGCGACCATCGTCGCGCCGACGGTGCCGCCGACGACGATCATCGCGGCCGTCGGCTGGGAGAGCGACGAGAGGTGACCGCCTTCCACGGCGTTCCCGCCGAGAATGAACCCGACCGCGACGGCCAGACCGATGACGGTTCCCTTCTCCATCACTCGCCTCCTCGGGAAAGCGGGCCGCGTGGCGACCAGGAGCTCTTCACCGGGGGACGGTCGCTCGGCGGCGGAACCTCGGAGAGCCGCGCCTGATGGATCCGCCTCCGGTACTGCACGGTGAGCTCGATGATCTCGGCCAAGGTCTCTCTCACGAGGATGTTCTCGCCGCTGACGAGCCGGACGGTCGTGTCCGGCATCTCTTCTACGGTCTCGATGAGATCCGGGTTAAGCGCGACCCGCTGCCCCTTGATCCGGGTGACGCAGATCACGACGTTCTCCCGTGAATTTCAGCCGTTTCCATCACGTCTTCCCCATGATGTCCGTCGCCGCTTTCCGGTCCGTCGCGCTGAAGGCGTCGATGACCCGGGACAGCATGTCGAAGTGCCGCGTCGCGGTGACGAGCTCGTCCATCCCGCCGAGCGCGTTCGCGTTGGACATCTCGAGCCCGCCGACCTCGAGGTTCGCGTCCACCGTGTGCGAGCGTCCCGCTTCCGGGCGGGCCTTGAGGAGGACTTGCCCCTCCTTCTCCAGACCGCGGACGCTGTCGAACCCGACGACCAGAAGCTTCGAGTTCGTCGGCGAACCGTCCACGATGAGCGACCCGTCGTTGCTGATGGTGACGGTGGACTGCGCCGAGACCTTCACGATCTTCCGATCCGGACCGACGTACGGAAGGCCGTCGGGCGTCGTGATGCTTCCATCGCTCGCGACGCGGAGCGATCCGCTCCGGGTGTAGCGGTCGCCGTTCGGGGTGCGAACGACGAAGAAGCCGTCGGAGCCGCGGAGCGCGACGTCCAGCGGACGGCCCGTGCTCACGATGTTGCCGGCCGTCATGTCCGGCTCGACCGTGCGGACCAGGCTGTACTGGAGCGCCGGCGCCGCGCCCGGCTTGTTCACGGCCTTCGCGAGCTCGCGGCGGAAGATCGCTCGATCGGCCCGGAAGCCGGGCGTCGACGCGTTCGCGATGTTGTTCGCGGCGATGTCGAGGACCGTCGTCTCGGCGACGGCCCCGGATGCGGCGGACCAGATACCGGTGCTCATCTCGAACCTCCCGTTCGTGCCAGAGCCGGACGCGAGGTCCCGGCCTTCGCCGTTCCGGACGCGGGCGTCGACCGGGGGCGGTCTCCGGACGCCGTCGCGGGCGCTCTGCACTGGCTCTCCGCTTCCGCGACGATCGACGCGACGCCGAACTCGGCGCCCGCTTCCGCGTCGTGGTGGAGGAGGACGGCGTTCACCAGCGACTCCTTCACACCCCAGAGGCCGAGCAGGTACGCACCGACGCGAGCGTGGGTCGTTCCGAGGATCTCTCGTTCGGCGTCCTCCAGTGGAACGCCGTGCGACTCGGAGAGCGCGAGCGCTTCAGCGAACCGGGCGGGCGCGCGGGACGCGAGCACGAGCTGACCGATGTCGTGCAGGATCCCGGCCGTGAAGGCGTCGTCCGTGAAGCGCGTCCCCGTCGCGAGGCGGCGCGCCGCGCGCGCGACCAGGAGCGAGTGCGCCTGGATCTCCTCGAGGTCGAAACCCGGCGGGCAGTCCTCCGGACCGAAGGCACGGACGACCTCGACGCCGAGGACCAGGGCCTTCAGCATCTCGACGCCGAGGTAGGCGATCGCGCCGCGCACCCCGTGGATCTGGCGCGGGAGGCCGAAAAATGCGGAGGAAACGAGCCGGACGAGCTCCGCCGACAGCGCCGGATCCCGCTCCACCACGGCCGCCATGTCGGCGACGTTCGCCTTCGGATCCGTGACGAGGGAGCAGAGCTCCGAGAACGTCCGGGGCACGACGGGCAACGTGTTGTTTCCCGCGACGAGCGCGCGAAGCGCCGTATCCTGGAGGAGCTTCCCGAGCTCGAGGGCGGACCGGAGCCGAGCGCGGAGGTCCGCGACCTCGAAGGGCTTCGTGACGAACTGGTGCGCGATGGGCACCGTGCGAAAGACGAGCTGGGAGTCCACCATCGCCGAGAGCACGACGCGCACGATCTCCGGATGCTTCGCCTGCACGTCCCCGAGGAGGGCCGCGCCGTCGAGCTCCTTCATGTTCAGGTCGGAGACGACGACGTCCACCCTCTCCCGCTCGAGGAGGGCGAGCGCCTTCGCCGGATCCTCGCAGAGAAGGATCTCCCACGAGGGCTCCGCGCTCCGGAGGGACCGCGAGATGCCGCGAAGGATCAGCGCGTCGTCGTCGACGAACAGGATCCGGCGCCGGTCGACGGCGGTCGAGCTGCTCGTGTCGGGCGCGCCTGAGAGTGGCATCGCCCGCCCTCGAAGCAAGGAGCGGACCAGACGGGTTTGCGTCGAACCGAGCCGGGACGACACCCCTCGGTCCCGTTTGTGTCCTCTCCTACATCGGAGCCCCCGTCCGCTCGTCGACGAGTTGACTCGCGGGAGTCAGCGCTCTGGCGGCGCGGCGGCCGGAACCATGAGAAAATGGTCAGGGTGAAGAAGACCCGCTCAGGTACCGTTTTCGCAAGGTAGAGATCGGTTCGGATGCCCATCAAGCTGGTCGGTGCGAAGAAGGAGCCCCCGCTCAACACGTCGGTGTCGCCCGCAGACCTCGCCCATCTGGATTCGATCAAGGAGCTGCTCCGCCTGCTGAACGACCAGTGGGCGGGCGGAAACGCCCTGGTCATCGCCGTCGATCGCATCAAGCCGCTCTCCGCCCGGTGCAGGGTGCGCGCCCAGCTGAAGTCACCCGACCGGGAGCTCCGGTCGACGGAGCAGGTGCTCGCGCTGATCGGCAACCGAGGGCTCGAGGCCGAGCTCCTCACGCTCCTCGAAGATCTGACGATCCTGAAGGCGTCACTTCCCTGACGCTCCTCCGGCCCGCTTCTTGCGAAGCGGCGAGTCGTGGTCGTCCTTCCCGCGAGCGCGGCGGTCTCGAACCCTCGCGAAACGAACGAAACGCGCCCCGCCGCGGACGCCTCGGCGTTTCAGGCCGTCCTCTCCCGGACGGCGCCGGACGGCACGACTCTCGTCTCCCCCGTGAAGACGAACCTCGACGCGGACCAGGCGAGCGCCGCGCTGAAGCGGGCGTGGACGGACGTGTTCGGCGAGGAACCGTCGCCCCGCACCGTCGGAATCTTGACGGCGCAGTGGGCGCACGAAACCGCGTCCGGCGCGAGCATGTACAACTACAATTTCGCGGGGATCAAGGGCACGGGCCCTTCCGGATTCAGCGTCGCGCAGCGGACGACCGAGGGCTACGGCCGGACGGAGCATCGCATCGTCGATCGCTTCCGCGCGTACACGACGGCGGAAGAGGGTGCGACGGACTACGTGAAGCTCCTCGCCTCGCGGTTCCCGGAGGCGACGGAAGCGGCGAAGAACGGTAGCGCGGAAGGCTTCGTCCACGCCCTCCGCGCGCGGAGCTACTTCACCGGGGACGAAGCCGCGTACACGCGCGCCGTCGTCGCCTTCGCGGGCCGTGATCCGGCGTCCGAGAGCGGCGGCGTCGTTGCCCCCCGACTCGACTACGGGCCTGCCACGAACGCACCGGCGGGAGGCTTCGATTTCGGCGGGTTCGGCCACGGCATGGCGGAAACGCCGTTCGTGAGCTCCCTCGCCCTCGCCGACGAGCTCAGCCGGACCGCCCTCGGCATTGCCGCGTCGCCGAGCCGGGGCCGGCGCTCGGGTGACGGGTGAGCCTCGCGAACGACGGCGGCGCCGCGTACCTCGACGTACGCTATTCGGCGGAAAAGAAGCCGTACACGGAGTATCCGGCAAAGCTCGTCCGGTTCCTCGGCGAGCGCTACCTCTCGGCGCATCGGGGCGGAAAGCTCCTCGACGTCGGGTGCGGCCGCGGCGAATTCCTCCACCACTTCGCGAGGGAAGGCTTCGACGCGATCGGCATGGATCGCTCGCGACCGGCCGAGCCTCGCTATTCCGAGCCCGTCGTCGTCGGGGACTACTCGAAGGGCGGGCTCCCGTTCGCCGACGGACATTTCCAGGTCGTCTTCGACAAGAGCGTCCTCGAGCACGTCGCCGATCCGACGCCGCTCCTCGCCGAGTGTCACCGCGTGCTCGCGCCGGGCGGCACGCTGCTCTCGCTGGTGCCGGATTTCCGGGCGCAGTGGCGTCATTTCTATGACGACTGGACCCACGTCCACCCGTACACGCTCCCGGGTCTCACGGAGTGCATCGCGTGCCACGGCTTCCGCGTCCGAGAAGCCCGTCATTTCCGGCAGCTCCCCCACCTCTGGGAACGGCCCTGGCTGAGACCGCTGTCCGACTTGTGCGTTCTCCTGCCCGACGTCTTCAAAACGTCGAAGTTCGTCCGTTTCTCCAAGGAGTGGATGCTGCTCGTGGTCGCGGAGAAACCCTGAAGCAGACGGCGCGCGCCGGCTAGCACGACAGTTGCAAGTCACCCGGCAGGAGAACTCGACATGGTACAGGTCAAGATCGGAAACATCGCGGTCGGTGACGGAGCTCCCTGCTACGTCGTCGGAGAAATCGGGATCAACCACAACGGAGATCTCGCGATCGCCGAGCGGCTCATCGACGTCGCGGCGCTCTCGGGTTGCCAGGCGGTCAAGTTCCAGAAGCGCACGGTGGACGTCGTCTACACCGCGGAGGAGCTCGCGAAGCCGCGCGAGAACCCGTTCGGGCCCACCAACGGCCATCTGAAGCGCGGCCTCGAGTTCGGCGCCGACCAGTACCGTCACGTCGACCGGTACGCGAAGGAGAAGAAGGTCGCGTGGTTCGTCTCCTGCTGGGACGAAGCCTCCGTCGACTTCATGGAGCAGTTCGCTCCGCCTTGCTACAAGATCGCCTCCGCGAGCCTCACGGACGACGCGCTCCTCCGGCACCACCGGAAGACGGGCCGCCCCATCGTCCTCTCGACGGGCATGAGCACCATCGAGCAGGTCGATCACGCGGTGGACGTCCTCGGCACGAAGGACCTCGTCATCCTCCACACCACGAGCTCCTATCCGTCGAAGACGGAGGACCTGAACCTCCGCATGATCCCGGCGCTCCGGGAGCGCTACGGCGTCCCCGTCGGTTACTCGGGACACGAGGTCGGCCTGGCGACGACGTACGCCGCGGTCGCGCTCGGGGCGTGCATGGTGGAACGCCACATCACGCTGGATCGCGCCATGTGGGGCAGCGACCAGGCCGCGTCGATCGAGCCGCAGGGCCTCATGCGGCTCGTGCGCGACATCCGCAGCATCCAGACGGCCCTCGGCGACGGCGTGAAGCGCGTCGTGGCCGACGAGGTGCCGATCCAGAAGAAGCTCCGCCGCGTGGCCTGAGGCAACCGTGGTTCTCTCTCCTCCCTCTGCGAACTCGAGTCTGCGATCTCGGGTCGGAATCATGCAGGGGCGGCTCTCGGATCGTCCGGGAAGCCGCCTCCAGGCCTTCCCCGAAGCCACGTGGGAGCGAGAATTCGCGCTCGCGCGTCAGGTCGGCTTCGACTGCATCGAGTGGGTCCTGGAGACCGCTCCCGGCCCCGAGACGCCGCTCTGGAGCGACGCCGGGCGCCGGGACATCCGTCGCGCGATCGACCAGAGCGGCGTTTCGGTCTCTTCCATCTGCGCGGACTACTTCATGGACGTCTCCCTCGGGAGTCCGCGAGAGGAAGTGGCCGACCGAGCGGTCTCCGTCATGCGACAGCTCGTCTCGGCCGCGGCCGACGTGGGCGCGCGGCGCATCCTCGTTCCTCTCGTCGAGCAGGCGGCGCTGCCGACGGAGGAAGCGCGAAATCGCTTCCGCCACGGCGTCCGGCGGTGCCTCTCCGCCGTCGAGCAATGCCGGATCGTCCTCGCTCTGGAGATGGAGATCCCCGGACAGGACTACGCCGATTTCGTCGCGTCGCTCGGACATCCGCTCGTCCGCGCCTGCTACGACACGGGGAACTCCACGGCGCAGGGCTTCGACGTCGGGATCGACGTGGTCCCCGTGGTGCCGTTCCTGGACGCGATCCACGTGAAGGACCGCGTCGTTCGCGGGACGAGCAAGACGCTCGGCACGGGGGACACCAACTTCCGTGGGCTCTTCGCGGCCCTCCGCGACGGGGGCTTCGCCGGCGACGTGATCTCCCAGCATTACTTCGGAGCCGATCCGCTGGTGGAGGCCCGCAGGGCACACGACTTCATCCGGAACGGCCTCGGAGAGGGAGCCCGGGAGGTGGCGTGATGCGCGCCCTCTTCGTGGGCCTCGGCGGCATCGGGCAGCGCCACCTCCGCAATCTCCGGACGCTCCTCGGCGCGGACGTCCGGGTGAGCGCGTACCGGGTGCGCGGCGAACGGCACGTCATCGACGACAAGCTCTCGGTCGAAGCGGGCGCCGACGTCGTCGAGAAATACGGCGTCCGCGTCGTCCTGGATCTGGAAGGGGCCCTCGCGGAGCGCCCCGACGTCGTCTTCGTGACGAACCCGACGCGCCTCCACGTCGACGTGGCGCTCCGGGCGGCGAAGGCCGGCGCGCACCTGTTCCTCGAGAAGCCGCTCTCCGACTCGCTCGAGGGCGTGCCCGAGCTCGTCCGCGTGGTGAGGGAGAAGAAGCTCGTCGCGTTCGTGGGCTACCAGCTCCGGCGTCATCCCGGGTTCCTCCACCTCCGGAGCCTGCTCTCGCAGCGAGTGCTCGGGAACGTGCTCTCCGTCTCGAGCGAGGTCGGCGAGTACCTCCCGGCGTTCCACCCCTACGAGGACTACCGCCGGATGTACGCGTCGCGGAAGGATCTCGGCGGCGGCGTCACGCTCTCGCAGATCCACGAGATCGACTACCTCTACGCCCTGTTCGGTGCGCCGGAGCGCGTGTTCTCGCTCGGGGGGCACCTCTCCTCGCTCGAGGTCGACGTCGACGACGTCTCGAGCTCCCTGCTCGAGTGCCGGCGCGCCGACGGCGCGGTGATCCCGGTGCGTCTGTACCAGGACTACGTGACGCGGCCTTCGCGTCGCCTTTGCCGCGTCGTCGGAGACGGCGGCAGCATCGAGTGGAACCTCACCCACGGAACGCTCACGTGGTGGGGCGCGGAAGGCACCGTCATGGAGGAGCGCTCGTACGGGGACGTCCCCCGTAACCAGCTCTTCCTCTCCGAGCTCCACCACTTCCTCGAGTGCATCGAGAAGCGGCGAGATCCGGAGGTCACCGTCGAGGACGCAGCGCAGAGCCTGTCCATCGCGCTCGCGCTCGTCGAATCCCAGAAGACCGGTCGGGTCGTGACCGTCAGCCAGGAGAACTCCGTTGTCCCGTCGTGAAGTGATGGCGCTGATCCCCGCCCGGGGCGGCTCGAAGTCCGTACCGAGGAAGAACGTCCTGCCTCTGCTCGGGAAGCCGCTCATCGCGTACACCATCGAGCACGCGCTCGCGTGCCCTCGCATCACGCGCGTCGTCGTCAGCACCGACGATCCGGAGATCGCCGAAGTCTCCCGCGCGTTCGGCGCCGAAGTGCCGTTCACGCGCCCCGCCGAGTACGCGACCGACGACGCGACGGACTTCGACGTGTTCCGGCACGCGGCCCTCTGGTGCAAGGAGCAGGGCTACGAGCCGGAGCTCCTCGTCCACCTCCGGGCCACGACGCCCGTCCGTCGCGTCGAGCGCATCACGCGCGCGGTCGAGCTCATGCTCGCGCACCCCGAGGCGGATTCGCTCCGTTCCGTCGGGCTCGCGGATCAGACGCCCTACAAGATGTGGCGCATCCAGGACGGCCTGCTCACGCCCGTCGTGACGATTCCGGGGCTGCTCGAAGCCCACTCGATGCCGCGCCAGAGCTTGCCCGCCGCGTACTGGCAGAACGGATACGTGGACGTGGTTCGTCCCCGCACCGTGCTCCAGCTCCACTCGATGTGCGGGACCTCGATCCTCCCGTTCGTCGTCGAGCCGGACGGCCCGGACCTCGACTACCCCGACCAGATCCCGGCGATCGAAGACGCAATCCGACGCGGACCCCGTCCCCTCGATGAAGACGGCCCCATGAGGCACCCGTCGTGACGAACGCGGGGGCTCCGGTCACGGATGCGTTCCGACTGGACGGGAGAGTGATCGTGATCACCGGCGGCGCCGGCCTCCTCGGTCGCCGCCACGCCGAGGCCATCGCGGAGGCCGGAGGAATTCCGGTGCTCGGCGATCTCGACGTCGAGGCGGCGGATCGCCACGCGCGCGCCCTCTCGGAGCGCACCGGGGTCGCGGCGAGCGCCGTCGTCCTCGACGTCACGTCGAAGGAGTCCTGCGAGCGGGCGCTCGAGACGATCCTCGCGCGTCACGGTCGCCTCGACGGGCTCGTGAACAACGCCGCCCGGAACCCGAAGGTGGAGGATGGCAGCATCGGCTCCACGCGCTTCGAGACGCTGTCCCTCGCGACGTGGTCGAAGGACCTCGACGTGGGGCTGACCGGCGCGTTCCTCGCGAGCCAGGTGTTCGGGGGCGAGCTCGCGAAGCGGCGTTCGGGCGTGATCGTGAACATCGCGTCCGACCTCGCCGTGATCTCGCCGGATCAGCGCCTCTACCGGAAACCGGGGCTCCCGGAGTCCGAGCAACCGGTGAAGCCCGTGACGTACTCCGTGATCAAGGCCGGACTCGCGATGATGACCAAGTACCTCGCGACGTACTGGGCGGAGGCCGGTGTCCGGGTGAACGCGCTCTCCCCCGGGGGCGTCTACGCGGGACAGCCGGACGATTTCGTGGAGAAGCTCGCGACGCGCATCCCCATGGCCCGCATGGCGCGCGAGGACGAATACAAGGCGGCGCTGGTCTTCCTCTGCTCGGACGCTTCTTCGTACATGACCGGGCACAACCTCGTGATCGACGGAGGCCGAACGTGTTGGTAGGCGCAATCGACGTACTCGCTCTGGACATCGACGGCGTCCTCACGGACGGGCGCGTGGCGCTCGGACGCGGGGGCGAAGAGACGAAGGGCATCGCCTTCCGCGACCTCGACGCGATCGCCAAGGCTCGGCGCGCGGGCGTGCAGATCGCGCTCGTCACCGGGGAGGAAGGCCCGCTCGTCGACGTCATCGCGAAGCGCATCGACGCCGATCGCGTACTTTCCGGCAAGAAGGACAAGCACGCGGCGCTCCACGCGCTCGCCGAGGACCTCCACATGCCGGCCGAACGCATCTGCTTCGTCGGCGACGCCGATCGGGACGCCCGCGCATTCGCCTGTGTCGGCCTCGGGCTCGCGCCGTCCGACGCTTCCCCCCTCGCCCGCGAGCGTGCTCACCGGGTGCTCGCGAGCCGCGGAGGCGAAGGCGCCGTGGCGGAGGCGGTGAACATCGTGCTCGAGACGAGGGAGACCGCGCTCTTCCAGGAGCGGCGAGAGCACTCGCTCCGCCGGATCGTGGAGGACAGCCTCGCCGTGCACCAGTCGCTCGCCGAGGCCGGCACGAGCGTCCTCGCAGACGTCGCGGCCGTCTTCGTCGGAGCGCTCCGCGGCGGCCGAAAGATCCTCTTCTGCGGCAACGGCGGAAGCGCCGCGGACGCTCAGCACGTCGCGGCCGAGCTCGTCGGCCGCTTCAAGCTCGAACGGGACCCGTGGCCGGCAATCGCCCTCTCGACCGACACGTCGATCCTCACCGCCGTCTCGAACGACTGGGAGTTCGAGGACGTCTTCGCGCGTCAGGTCCGCGCGCTCGCGCGTCCCGGGGACGTCGTCGTCGGCATCAGCACGAGCGGCAAGTCCCCGAACATCATCCGCGCGCTCTCCGACGCGAAGAAGAAAGGCGCCACGACGGTCGCGTTCGTCGGAAGCCAGGGCGGCCCCATCGCCGACATCGCAGACGTCGCGTTCAAGGCGCCCTCGAGCGCGACGCCGCGCATCCAGGAAATCCACATCCTCGCGTGGCACGCCGTCTGCGAGGTCGTGGAAGAGACGCTCGCGGCGCGACCGCGACTCTCGTCCGTGCCGCCCCCGCCACACGGCTGAAGTCCCTGGCGAGCCAGCGGACTTCGTCATCTTCCCGGTCCTTCGGATCCTCGTCGTTCGTCTCGCAGCACGCACGCGGCTCCTCGAATGGCCGGGGGGCTCGCTCCCGATCCGACAGTTTGTATACAAACTATCGTCCGCCTTCGTGCGGGAGGAGGCCGGCCTTCGTACGGGAGGAAGCCGGCCGTCGTGCGGAAGGAGGTCCGGGAGTCCCCCCTCCGCGAAGGCACGCCCCGCTCTCCTCGAATAGCCGGGGGCTCGCTTCCGATCCGACGGTTTGTATACAAACTGTCCCCTTCCGTGAAGGCACACCCGCGCTCCTGAATTTCCGGGGGGCTCGTTCCCGATCCAACAGTTTGTATACAAACTATCGTCTGCCTTCGTGCAGGAGGAGGCCCGCCTTCGTCGAGACGTGCGAGAGGAGGCCCGTCTTCGTGCAGGCAGTCCTCGCCGTCGGTGGGGAGGACCGGCCACGGTCGTGACGGAGGAAGCCCGCCGTCCGGGAGGAAGGAGCTCCGGACTATCCGCGACCGAGCGGGGCGTTCGCCTGTTCGAGCGCCGGCCAGAGCTCGGCGAGGGCGGGCTCACGGGGATCGATGGCCGTCGCCATCCGAGCTTCGATCGTCGCGTCCGCGACGCGGCCCTCGGCGAAGAGGAGCCACGCCAGGGTCACGTGGAACATGGCACCGAGCGAATCTCCGTATCGGCGAAGCCGCTCGAAGGCGAAGATGCCGAGCTTGTAGTCGCCCGAGTCCGCGGCGCACCGCGCGAGCTCCGTCGCGACACCCGGGTCGTCGGGGGCGAGGTTCGACGCGATCCGCCAGGCGGAGAGCGCTTCCGGGTGCTCGAGCTGATCGGCGACCCGTGCGACGATGCAGGCGGCGGAAGGGTCCGTCGGTTCGAGCTCGACGGCGCGAAGGCCGAGCTGCAGAGCGTCGGCGGTGGCGCCCGCCGCGAGCGACACTCGCGCCAGACCGGCGACGGCTCGAGAGTCCGAGCCCTCCGCATCGCTCGCCTCGAAGAAGGCGCGGGCCGCCTGATCTCCCCTTCCGGTCGTGAAGAAGAGCTCCGCGCGACCGAGCAGCGCCTCCTGCCGCACGCGAGAATCCTCGCTCCGAGCCGCCCGCTCGTACGCGTCGAGCGCTTGCTCGGTCCTGCCGGCCTCGGCCGCGGTCTCGGCTTCCACCAGGGCGCGGAACGCGGGCGAAGAGAGGTTCGCCTTGCCGGTGCAGACGAGAAAAGTCCCGGCCTCGCAGAGGAACGCCGCCGGTTCGTAGCCGCTGCGGACGAGCGCGGCGGTGAGCGCTTTCCGCGAGTACGCGCGTCGCGCCGGGCTCCGCAGGTGCTGCGCGACGTGGGAGCTCGGCTCCGCGACGAGGATCGTCGCGCCGTCCTTCACGCGGCCGCGAAGGGCGCGGAGGGCCGCGGCGGGTCGCCGGAGGTGGCCGAGCACGTCGCACACCACGACGGCGTCCGCCTGCTCGGCGGCGGGAACCGGCGGAAGCTCGCCGAGATCTCCGACGTGGTAGGTCGCGAGCGGCGAGTATTCGCGGGCGAACGCGATCGCCTGCGGGTCCCGGTCGATGGCGATCACCTCGTCGAAGTGCTCGGTGAGACGGAGCGCGCCGACGCCCGCGCCGGTTCCCGCATCGAGGACGACCGCCGTCGATGGGAGCAGCCGCGTGAGCGCGCCGTAGATCGCCCGCGTCGGGGGCGCCTCGCCGGCGAGCTTCGGATACGCGCGAGTGCGGTCGCGGAGGGCTCGGACGATCGTCCCGGAGGGGAAATGCGCCCAGACCTCCCCCTTCGCCGATCCCTCGACGTAGACGGGCTCGTTCGAACGGAGCCGGCTCTGGGGGGTCTTCGAGTGCATCGCTACCGCTTCGGCGGACCTGCCGCTGCTTTCTCGCGCGCTGCCTGAGGCACGGCGATCGTCCAGGCCTCCTTCAGCGGCGTGAGGACGCGGATCACGTCCACGATGCCCTGCACTTTTCCGTCGATGTTCGTCTGGGTCAGGCGGTCCATCGCGAAACCGTAGACGCCCGAGAGCTGGGCGCAGAGCTCGGGTGCGACCTCGTGGTCGAGCGCGATGTAGAGCTCGGAGACGATCGCGTAGGACTTCGAGATGAGCTCGCTCGCCCGGGCCTTCTCCCCGCGCTCGAGGAGGAGCTTCGCGCCGTTCAGGAAGCGAAAGAGGCCGTCGTAGAGCGCGAGCAGGAGCTCCCCCGGGGTCGCCGTGGTGACCTTGACCTGAGCGTAGCGGGCGGCGGCGGTGTCGAGCATGGCGAGTTTGGTCGATCCTCTCTCAGCTGCCGAAGAACTTGGTCAGGTAGCTGAGGTCCGTGTTGGTGCCGGAGACGAGCGAGTCCATCTGCGTGAACTGCTTCCGGAGCTGGTCCGCGTAGGCGTCCAGCCGCGACTGCTCGCGGGCCGCGCTGTCGTCGAGGCTCTTCGCCCTCGCATCGAACTGGTCCTTCTCTACGGAGAGGACGCCGCTCGAGCCCTTGGTGAACGTATCCATGAGGTCGGTCATGACGTCCATCACGCCCTTGCCGGTACCGACGCCGCCGAGCAAGGCCGAAACGCCGCTCGAGTCCTTCTGGACCGCGTCCGAGAGCTTCGTCTGATCCAGCGAAAGCGTGCCGTCCCGGTTCAGGCTGAGCCCGATCGAAGAGAGCGTCTGGAACGTCCCCGCGCCGCTCACCGTCTGCAGGACGGCGTCCGACATGCGGGACGTCAGCGACCGGAGCGTCGTGTCGCCCTTCAGCTCCGTCACGGTGCCGGCCGTCGTCCCGAAGCCGGCGACGGTGTGTACCTTGCCGACGACCTGGTTGTAGGCATCCACGACGGCCTGGAGCTTCTTCGCGAGCGCGTTCGGGTCGGAGGCCACCGTCACGTTGGCGGAGCTCGTCGTCTCCTTCGTGACGGCGAGGGTGACGCCAGGGAGAGCGCCCACGATCTGATTCGACGACCGCGTGACCGTGTACCCGTCGATCTTCACCTTGGAGTCCTGCGCGTGCTGGTACACGTTGTCGGGATTCGCGAGACCGAGCGTGGTGCCCGTCTCGGTCAGGGTGATGTCGTTCGCCTTGCCGGTATCCAGACCGCGCACCTGGAGCCGGTACGCGCTGCCGTCGTAGAAGACGGAAGCGTTCGCGCGGACGCCGGCGGCGTTGATCTTGTCGGCGATGGTCTGGAGGCTGTCCGTCCCCGTGACGTCGATGTTCAGGGGGTCCGCGGTCCCGATCTTCAGGGACAGCGTACCGGTCTGGTTCAGAGCGTCCGTCGAGGAAGCCTGCGTGTCCGAGTACCCGCGAAACTCCTTCGCGAGCGCCAGCACGTCCACGTCGTACGAGCCGGGGGACGCGGCGCCGTTCGCCGTGGCGACGACGCCGTCGCCGGTCACGGAAGCGCTGAACGCCCTGGCGTCCCGCACGTCGGAGAGCGCCGACGTGGCGCTCTTCAGGGTCGCGAGGAGGGACGAGAGGTTCGAGATGGCGGAGACGGCGGCGCGGGCGTCGGTCGCCCGGCTCTTCATCGCGTTCAGGTTGGTGCTGCTCGCGTTGACGAGACCCGTCACGATCGATTCGGTGTCGATCCCGGAGCCGACTCCCCCGAACGTGATCGTGCCCGTGCCTGACATGACTTACCTCTTCCGTTCCTCTTCGGACCGGCGCGTGCCGGGGCGACGGGCCTTCTCACCCGTCGTGGCTTTCGTCTGCCCTTTCCCCAGCACGCGCCTTCCTTTCAATCACCGCTGGATCAGGCTGAACGCCATCTGCGGCAGCTGGTTCGACTGCGCGAGGACGGAGACGCCCGCCTGCGACAGCACCTGGTTACGAGACATCGCGGCCGTCTCCGACGCCACGTCGACATCGCGGATACGGCTGTTGGCCGCCGAGATGTTGAGACGCATCGTCTGGATGTTGCTCGTCGCGACGTCGAGGCGGTTCATCGCCGTACCGAACTTCGACCGGGCGGTCGAGACGGTCGTGATGGCCGCGTCGATCGTGCTCAGGGCCGCGAGGGCCGCCGAGCCCGTGGCGCCGCCGACGCTGTTCGCCGTGGCGACGAGGGCCGCCAGGTTCACGCCGCCGAACGTCACCGCGATCTGGTCGGAGCCGGACGCCGTGAGCCCGACCTGGAAGTTCAGCGTCGCAGCCGTCGCGTTGACGAGCTTGTTGCCGTTGAACTTGGTCGAGTCCTGGATCCGGGTGATTTCCGACTTGAGCGACGAGTACTCCGTGTCGATGTACGAACGATCTTGCGATCCGAGGCTGCCGTTGGAAGCCTGCATCGCGAGCTCGCGCATACGACCGAGCACGTCGTGGACCTCGCCGAGGGCGCCTTCAGCGGTCTGCGCCATCGACGTACCGTCCGCCGCGTTGCGCTCCGCGACGGTGTAAGAGCGGATCTGCGACTTCATGCTCTCGCTGATCGCGAGGCCTGCCGCGTCGTCCGCCGCGCTGTTGACCCGAAACCCGCTGGACAGCCGGTTGAAGCTCTGCATGAGAGCTTTCTGGTTGCCGTAGAGGGACTTCTGGGCTTCGAGAGACGCTACGTTGGTCTGGATGTTCAGTGCCATGGGAGACTCCTTCCTTGGAGAGTTCGAGGAGCCCCACATTGGGCTCCTCAGCGGGCGTCATCGCCCGTGCACTCCAGGGAACGGAGGCCGCCCCCGATCCTGTAGCGGGTTTCGTTCCGGCAGCCGGAATCAGGAGGGACCGCCGGCGACCACGTACGGCGGGGTAGGTGCGGAGAGCAGTCATCGAAATCTTCGAGCCACCTCCCCGAGCACGCCGTCGAGGGCCTTCGCCGACTCCTCGACGATGGTGGCGACTTCTTCCTCCCTGTACGCGGACCGGAGGGCGTCGGAAGACGCGCTCTCCACGCCGAGGGGGGGCGAGGACGTTCCCATGCTCCGGTCGATCTCGGCGCAAGCCCACGCGTCCACGAGAGGTGCGCGGGCGACGGAGTCGCGGAGCGCCTGCTCGGCGCGTTCGAGGCCGTCGAACGCCCGGTGCACGCGGGTGGGCTTCGCGGCCCGGACGGCTCGACCGGCGTGCGCGGCGAACTTGCGGACGCGGCTCGCGTTGTGCGCGACCTCCCGGGTCAGGGACGCCTGCGCCCGCGCCCACGCGACGAGGCGCTCCGGGGAGACCGGAACGGCGCCGGCGCTCGCCATGATCCGCTCGGGCGTGATGTTCCGATCGGGCATGCCCTCGAGCACGTCCGCGAGGGGGACCTCCTCGAAGCCCGCGATGCGAGCGCCGCCTTCCGTGGCGTTGACGAGCCGGAGCTCCGGGAGGTCTCGCGCAATCACGTGAGCGGCATCCTCGAACCACGCCCGGACGAAGGAGAACATGGGCCCCGAGAGCTCCGTTCCGCCTCCGCCCCACCGCGTCACGGGCGAGAGCGGCTCCTTGTCGTGCATCGCGGTGCCGCCCGCGTCGTGTGTCTTCCGGACGTTTTCGCACCAGTCGAGGAGGATCTCCTTGCCGTCCTCCGACACGCGCGCGGACGACGCCTCGTAAGCGGTCCCCTTCGCGTACGCCTTGCCTCCCGTGAACGCGAGGTCCTGGCCCACCAGCACGATGGGCGAAGCGCCGAGGCGCTGCGCGAGCGAGAACGCGAGCGTGGAGACGCTGCCGCACACGGCGAGGCCCTGCGTCCCGGTGAGGTCCCGGAGCGGGATCGAGAGCTGCGGAAGCCCCTCGTAGACGGGGAGGACCGGTCCCGCGCTCATCCGGAAAGCGTTCGGATGCGACGCGAGCGAGAACGCGCGCACGGCGCGTCCGATGAACGGCAGATCCCGGAGGTGGTCCGTGACGTCGATCGACTCGATGCACGCGACCACCTGCGGCTCGACCCCGTGGGCGGCGAGCGCCTTCGCGCTCGTATTGACCGCGATGACGATGCCCTTCTTCGCCGCCACGGAGAGGAGCGAGGCGTTCCTGGCGAGCGACGGGCCCGCGCCGACGATGAACATCGGAACGCCGGGGAACTTGCCGGCGAGCGCCCCGAACGAGGGCCACTTCGTGAGGACGTCCAGGTTCGCGAGCGTGTACTTGATCCACTCCTGCGAACGCACGCGGTACGTGTTCGCGTTGACGCTCACGCGCTGGACTAGCTGCTCGATGGCGTCGATGAGGAGCCGTTCTTCCTCCGGAAACGCCTCCGAATACCCGGCGGTCCGGACGAGCGTCGCCTTGGCGCGGCCGCGGGCGAGCGCGGGCCAGAGCTGGGACAGGTCGTGGAGAGTACAGACCACGTCGACGCCGCCGAGGTCCGTCGGGCCGAGCTCGAGCACGCTCCGCAGGACGGAGGCGTCCGGCTCGTAGACGACGATGGGCGCGGTCCCCGCGTCGCGGAGCGTTCGCACCGTGTCGCCCAGGCCGAGTCCGAAGACGACGGTGACGCCGTCGGCGCTTCCCGCCGGGACTCCGTTCTGCGGGAGCCCGAGGACGCGACCCCGGTGGAGAAGCGCCTGGACCCCGCCCTGGAAGTGCTCCACGCGCGCGCTCGGCGCGGCGCTCCGGACGAGGTCGAGCGTCGCGCCGGAAAGCCCGAGGAGGGCGGTGTTGTCGTCGAGGAATCCACGCGAGAGGAGCTCGCGCGGCGCGACGGCGGGACCGTCCATCACGCGGTTCCTTCGCGCGTGCCGCGAGCCGAGGCCACGCCGTTGACGATGAGCGGCGCCAAGCGGCTGACGCCGGTCATCGGCCCGCGCCGTCCCGGGGGACGGACTCCGAGGACGCTTCCGGCTCCGCTTCTTCGGCCGTTGCCGACGCCTCGAGCGCCGCGAGCACGGCGCTCCGGTTCGCCTCGACGACGGCCTCGTGGATTTCTCCCCGGAGAATGGTGCAGGAGGCGGGCGCCACGATCCCGAGCTTCACCGTGGTGCGGCTGAGCTCCGTGACGACGATCTCGATGTCGGAACCGATGACGACGCGTTGACCCTTGCGTCGAGCGACGACCAGCATGAACGGGCTCTAGAGCACGAGCCGTGCCGTTCTCGAAGGGACGGGAAGGCTCGCTTCAGAACCGGTTCAGCGCGCTCGTCTGGAGCACCTGACGCGTGACCGCGACGGCCTGATCGAGCGAATTGCCGATGGTGGTGAGGGCGGAATAGGCCGTGTACGGATCCGCGTCGGCCACGTCGTGTGCCGTCTTCTGCAGGTTCACCTGGAAGGACTCGAGCGCCGAGTCCGTCGTCTGCAGGCGATCGATGGAGAGGCCGGCCTCACCGCGGACCTTCAAGATCTGCGCGTGCGCCGCGTCGACGTTCGTGAGCGAGCTCGCGACCGCCGCCTGATCGTTCGTGCCGAGCGCCGTCGCGAGATCCGCGAGATCCTGGAAGATGTCCCGACCGCCGGCGGCCGTGAACGCGCGGGCGCCGCTCACCGAGACGTCCGTGGGCGACGTGCCGCCGACGTCCACGAGGTGCGCCGCGTCGTCACCGAGGAAGTTGCCGTTCGAGTCGAAGGCCGCTGCGTTCGTCTTGCTCCCCGCGAAGAGGTACCCGGAGGAGCCACGCGTGTTGCCGAGCGCGATGAGCTGCTGACGGAGGCCGGTGACCTCCTGGGCCAGGCTCGCGCGGTCCGCCGCCGCGAGCGAACCGTTCGACCCCTGCACGGCGATCTCCCGCGCCCGCTGAAGCAGGTCGCCCGCGCTCGCGAGCGCACCTTCCGCGGTCTCCACGTCTCCCTGGACGGAGCGCACCGTGGTCCGGTGAGCGTCCACCTGACCGAGCGAGGCTCGGATCCGCGCGTTCTGCGCCGCCGCGATCGGATCCGCGGAGGGCGCGTCGATGCGGCTCCCCGTGGAGGCCTCCCGCTGGGCGTCCGCCTGCCGCGAAGCCAGCGATCCGAGCGACCGGAGCGCCGTCTGGTACTTCATTCCTTCCGTGACTCTCATCGGCCGATCCTGTCGAGGAGCTCCTGCATGAGCTGGTCTGCGGTCTGGAGGACCTTGCTCGCGGCCTCGAACGCCCGCTGGAACTTCGTGAGCGAGACCATCTCTTCGTCCAGCGACACGCCGGACTGGGACTCCTTCAGCTGGGTCACCTGGTCTTCCATCGCCTTCTTCAGCCCGAAGACGTCCGCGGACTGTGCCTTCCGGGAAGCGATGTCCCCGACGAGGTCACCGAACGCTTCGGCGCCCGTGCGGCCGCCGCTCGCGAACGTGAACGTGGAGAGCCTGGAGAGCGCCACCGCGTTGTCCGAGCCGCCCGGAAGCGCCCCGGCGTCGGCGGACGCTGCCACGAACTCCGGGTGACCCGCGATGCTCGAGTCCACCGAGATGGCGCGGGCCGCGGCCTGCGCGGCAGGCGAGATCGAGAAGAGGGGGCGGCCACCGTTGCCGTCGAGACCGACGCCGGCGGCGTGCTGGCCGTTCACGGCGGTCGCGACGTCGAACACGAACTGATCGAGCCGGTCCCCCACCTGCTTCAGGTCCGTGTCGCGCGCGTCGCGGAGGCCGGCGAGCCTTCCTCCGGAGAGGAAGGCCGTCACGTCCTTCGGCGTGCTGCCGGGCGTCGTCGCGAGGATCCGCATCCGGTCGTTCCCGTCGAGGTCCACGGAGATGGTCCGGGCGACCTGCCCTTCGACGAGCGTCGTCCCCGACACCTGGACGACCATCTGCCCGGCCTGGTTCGTGAATGCGCGCGTGTCCACGAGCTGCGACAGCGCCGCGAGCTCCTGGTCCCGCCGATCCTGGAGATCGGCCGCGTCCTGGCCCGCGTTCAGCGCGAGCGCGATCTGTTGATTCAGGCGAGCGAGCGCGGACGCGTGCTGGTTCACCTCGTCGGCGACGCTCTGCGCCTCCTTCATGACGTCCGCGCGCTGCTGCGAGATCGAGTTCCCGAGGTCGTTCGCGCGCTGCGCGAAGTTCGACGCCGCCGAGAGCACCGTCTGCCGGACGGTCGTGTCGTTCGGGTTCGCCGCGAGGGCCGAGAAGGAGGAGAAGAGCTGGCTCATCGCGTCGCCGAGGCCACCGTTGGCCGCGCCGCTCACGAGCGCCTCGATGGAGGCGAGCTCTTGATCCCGCTCGCCCGCGGAGGACGACTGTCCGCTCGCGTCGTAGGTCCGCTGGTTCAGGTACTGATCCGTCGCGCGGCGCAGGCCCGCGACGTCGACGCTGCCCGTCGTCTGCGTGCCGATGTTCGTCGTCTCGAGGATCGCGTCCCGGCGAACGTACCCGGGGGTGTTCGCGTTCGCGACGTTGCCACCCGCGACGTTCAGACCGTAGGTCTGCGCGGCGAGCGCGTCGCGAGCGGTGTTCAGGAGGTTCGTGAGGCTCATCGCTAGACCCTCACGCTCAGGCGGAGCCCGTCGCGTTGCGGATGCGACCCTCCGTGGGAGTCTCCCGTGAGGAGCGCGAGCACGCCGCGGACCGAGTCCCTGGCGTGCACGAGGAGCACCTGGTTGTAGAGAGAGAGCTTCTTGATGCGCTGGATGCGCTCGAGGTCCGCCTTCTCGGCGGACTTGCCGACGGCGCGCTGCCCGAGCTTCTCGCAGAGGACGAGCTTGGACACGGTGATCCGGTCGATCGTGCTGTGGTCGAGCTTCCGGAGCGCTTCGGTCTCCTCTTCGAGGAGCCGTTCGAGCTCACCGAGCGCTTCGTCCAACTCGCGATCCATGGGATCTACCGCCGCCTTTCTCCGGCGCGGGGCCGGATGTCCTAGACCAGTCGATCGAGCATCTTGGATGCCACGTGGTGCGAATCCACGCGGAACGATCCATCGGCGATGCTCTCCTTCAGGTGCGCGACCTTCTGCGCGTCGCTCGCACCACCGGTGGCGCTCGCGGCGAGGTGCTTGGCCTCCGCCGAGATCGTCACCTTCGCCGCTTCACGCGACGGTTCGTGTCCGGCCGCCGGTGCCGGGGCCTGAGCGGGTTTCGCCCCGCCGACCGCTGGCACCGCCATGCGCTGATAAGCGCCGACGACCGTACCGTTACCGACTCCTTTCATGGGTTCCTCCGAAGGGCTCGGCCGAGAATGGCTCTGCCCGTAGGTGTGTCACTTGCGGTGAACGGCCCATCTGGAGAAACCTTGAGGAATCCGTGGAACCCATCGAAGTCACTGTGTTTTTTGGTGTTCATCGCGGGGGCTCCAGGGGCTTCGGGGAGGCCGGGGACGCCGGATCGGCGCCGCCCGGGGCGGGCTTCGTCTCGGGCTCGGCGATGCGGGGGCCGAGCGCCTCGATGAGGCGGTCGGCGAGACCCGTCCCGCCGGCGCGCGCGACCGCGTCGGCGACGCTGTCGACCACCATGGACCCGTAGGCGCTCTGTCCGGCGTTCATGCTCGAGGAGCCGCCGAGCTTCGTCGTCTTCTCGAGCGACTTCAGCACGATGCGGACGAACACGGCGTCGAATTCCCGCGCCGCCTGGGCGAGCTTCTCCTTCGTCTTCGCCGCTTCGGGAGAATCGACGTGCCCGGCGGCGGCCGTGCCGGGGGACGCGCCGAAGTTCGCGGGACCGATCGGAAGCGTCATTGGACGACCACCTCGGCGCGGAGGGCGCCGGCCGTCTTCAGCGCCTGGAGGATGCTCGCGAGCTCGCGCGGGCTGACCCCGAACGTCGAGAGCGCCTGCGCGACGTCGGCGAGCGACGCGGCGCCGTCCACGTACGTGAGAGCCGGAGGCGTCTTCTCGTCCACCTTCACGTCGGACTGCTGCACGACCTGGGTCGTGCCCCTCGCGAGGACGCCGGGCTGAGAGACCTGCGGCGTCTCGCGGACGGAGATCGTGATCCCGCCCTGCGCGATGGCCACGGGCCAGAGACGGACGTCCCCGCCGGCGACGACGGTGCCCGTGCGCTCGTTGATGACGACCCGCGCCGTCTGGCTCGGTTCGACGTCGATGTCCCCGACCTTCGCGAGGAGCTCCACCGGCTTCTTCGCGAGCTCCTTCGGAGCCTTCACGTCGACGGCCCCGCCGTCGAGCGCCGTGGCCGAGCCCTCGCCGAGGGCCTTGTCCACGGCCTCGACGATCCGTTGAGCCGTCGCGAACCCGGGCGCGCGGAGCGCGAGCCGGACCGTGCCGTGCTCGGCGAAGACCGTCGGGATCTCGCGTTCCACGAGGGCCCCGTTCGCGATGCGGGCGGTGTTCGTCGTGTTTTCCTGGATCGACGTGCCGTTCCCGCCGGAGGCCGAGAACCCACCGACGACGAGCGCGCCCTGGGCGACGGCGTACGTGTGTCGGTCGGCGCCGCGGAGAGGCGTCTGCACGAGCACGCCGCCGCGGAGCGAGCGCGCGTTGCCGATGGACGAGACGGTGACGTCGAGCCGGTTTCCGGACCGGGAGAACGGCGGGATCGTCGCGGTGACGACGACGGCCGCGACGTTCCGGAGCCGCACCTGCTTCTGATCGATCTGCACGCCGAGCCGGCGGAGCAAGGCGCGGAGGGACTGCGCCGCGAACGGGACCATGATGTCGTCGCCCGTGCCGTTCAGGCCGGTGACCACGCCGTACCCGACGAGCTGGTTGTCACGCGCGCCGACGACCTCGCAGAGATCGCGGAGCTTGTCCGCCCGCGCTCCGCCGCACCACAGCGTGCAGACCGCCACCAACGCGACGGAGAGCAGGCGAGCGCTCGCGCGGACTCGAAGCAGCACGGAGCGGATCGCCCCGACGTCGACGGAACGCGGACGAGCGCTCTCGAGCGCTCGCCTCAGAACGGATTGATCGAATCGAGGATCGACGTGAGCCATCCGCGCTCCACTTGGTCGTTGATGTCGCCGCGGCCGGTGAATTCCACGCGCGCGTCCGCGATCAGGGCCGAGTCGACGGAGTTGTCTCCCTCGATGTCGGGGGGCCGGATCACGCCGGAGATGTAGAGGTGATACTCCTCGTGGTTGATCATGACGACCTTCGTGCCTTCCACGAAGAGGTCGCCGTTCGGGAGCTCCTGCTTCACGTGGACGCCGATGGTGCCGGTGAGCTTGCCGGCGCGCTGCGTCTTGCCGTCCCCGGAGAAGTCGTGCTTGGAAGCCATGGCGAGGAGCTTCGTCGGATCGATGTCGGGGTAGGCTTTCTTGATCGCCGGCACCAGGCCGAGGAGCGCGTCGACGTTCGAGTCCGAGTTCGTGCTCTTGCTGAGGTTCGTGGTGGCGCCGCCCTCGGCGTTCGCCTCCTCGTTGATCCGCACGAGGACGATGTCGCCCTGCCGGAGCGCGCGGGTGTCCTCGAGGTACCCGGCCTGCGCCTCGGAGTAGACGGAGCCCGTCGTGGGTCTGGCGCTCTTCTGCGTGGACGCGTACGGGCCCGCCTCGTACTTCCGCTCCCGCGGCGTGAACGGCCGGATGTGGGCCGGACCGCACGCCGTCGCGAGCTCGAGCAGGGCGAGCGCGGACAGGAAGGAGGCGCGTCGGCTCATGGGCGGACGACCACCGCGCTTTCTCGCGAGGCGACACGAGCGTCCAGGACCTTCTGGGTGGAATCGATCTTCACCTGCACCACGTCCCCCATGTCGGCGTCCGCGAGGGCGTACCCCTGGGCGCTGATGCGAGCCGCGCCCTTCGAGATGACGACGTCGATGCGGGAACCGCGAGTCACGAGCGGCTTCGCCGCTTCGTCCGAGACGTCCAGCGTGACGGTGATCGGCGTGCGAGCGACGACCTCGTCGTCGGCGACGAGCGGGAACACGAGCGTGGTCTTCATTTCTCCCGCGCGGTGAGGCACCTTGACCTCCGGCTTCCCGAGCACGGCGCGCGGCGGGACCACGACGCCGCGCGACGCCTTCACGGAGACGATCCGCACGCCCGGAGGAAGCGCGGCAGCGAGGATCTTCTCCGCCTCCGCCGCGAGCGCGGCCGGCTCTCGGCGGCTGGAGGCGCGCGCGACGCGAACGACGTTCGGCATCGTCACCTTGCCATCGATGCCCGCTTCGTGGAGACGGGCCTCTACCTCGCGGCGCTCGACGAGGCGGGAACCGCCCGCGGGCGGCGCGGGCCCGAGCTCGACGTCGCCGCCTTCGACGACGGACACGACGTCCGCGACGACGATCCGCGGCGCGTCGATCGTGTGGATGGGCTCGGCAGCGGCGGAGGCCGCCGCCGCGAGCGCCGAGAGAACCGCGAGGGCGGCGAGGGAGAGGGGGTGGGTGTCGCGTAGGCTCATCGTCATCTCATCTGGGTCGCGGCCTTGAGCATCTCGTCGGCGGTCGTGACGACCTTCGAGTTGATCTCGTACGCGCGCTGAGCGCTGATGAGCTCGATCATCTCCTCGACCACGTCCACGTTCGCGTGCTCGAGGCTCCCCTGGAGGAGCGTCCCGCGGCCGTCCGTGCCCGGCTCGCCGATCTGTGGGTCGCCGCTCGCGTCGGTCGCCACGAAGAGGTTGTGACCGAGAGCCTTCAGGCCGCCCGGGTTCACGAAGTTCACGGTCGTGATCCGGCCGATCTCGGTCGGCGTCGTCTCGCCGCTCATCGTCGCGGAGACGATGCCGTTCGCGGAGATCGTGACCCCGGTCGCGCCCTGGGGAATCGAGATGGGCGGATCGATCGGTAGGCCTTCCGACGTCGTGAGGCGCCCCTGGCCGTCCGTCTGGAGATTGCCGGCGCGGGTGTAGGCCGGCGTGCCGTCGGCCTGCTGCACGGCGAAGAAGCCGTTGCCTTCGATCGCGACGTCGAGGGAGTTGTTCGTCTGGAGGAGCGTCCCCTGCTGGAAGAGGCGGGCCGTTCCGACGATGCGCACGCCGCTTCCGAGCTGTAGCCCGGTGGGCGCTTGCGTGGTCGCGCCGGTGGGCGTCCCCGGCGGCAGGACCTGCTGATAGAGGAGGTCCTGGAAATCGATGCGCTGCTTCTTGTAGCCGGTGGTGTTCGCGTTCGCGATGTTGTTGGAGATGCCTTCGAGGTTGGTCTCCTGGGCAGCCATGCCCGTCGCGGCGACGTGGAGTGATCGGAACATGAGCCTTGGACCTCCAGCGTCGCTCAAGCAATCCGGATGCCACTCGCGGGGCCGGCGAGAACGCCGGATTTTCGGGGCAGGGTCAGCGATCCGTCAACGGAGTGACGTCCGCGGCGTCCCGGCTGACGCTCGCGCCCGCGTCGGTCGACGCGGGGGCCTCGGAGGAGCTCGCGTCGGGCTCGTCCGTGGAAGAAGTGGATCCGCCCGAGCCCCGCGCCGCGGCGGTGGAACCGTCGCCGACCACGACGACCGACTCGAACGCGCAGGCGCCCTCCTCGCACGCCTGCCCCTTGGGACAGTCCGTGTTGCGGAGGCACGCGCCCTTCGGAACGCAGCCGGATTCGACCATCCAGGGCGTCGCGAAGAGCAGGGCGATGGTCACGACACGACCGAGACCGATCCGTTCAGAGGCCAAAGTGGACTCCCACGGCAAAGAGCCCCCAGAGGAGCACGGATTTCCCCGGCAGGTCGCTTCCCACGGGAAGCGCGTAGAAGGACGGCTCGAGGTAGAGTCCGACGCGTTTTCCGAGCGGGATGGAGAGCCGCGCGCCGAATCCGCCGCCGAAGAGCGTCTCCGGCGCGAGAGTGCCCGTGAGACCCGCGAAGGCGCCGAATCGAGGCGTGATCCAGCGCACGTAGCGCGCCTCGCCGCCGACCGAGCCTCGTCCCTCGATCTCCGCGAACGCCCGGAAGCCCATGCCGTCGCTCGAGTTCTCGTCGGTGTGCAAGTCGAGCCCGCCGATGATCCGAGTGCGAGCGCGCCGCCAGGCGGTCTTCCCCGTCCCGGGATCGCCGCCCTCGAGTCCGGTGCCGAGACCTGCCGATCCGTCGATGACCCATCCTTCGCCCGCGTGGGCCGGCATCGCCAGGAACATGGCGATGGCGAGCGTCGCCGCGCTGACGGCGCGAGGAACGAAGCGCGAGATTCGAGTGCGTACCAAGGGCTCTGCACCCCTAAGCAGGGTTCGGGCCAACGGACCTCCGGCGGCGTCCTCGGAAACCTCGACGTGTAGAGGGGGGTATGCACGGCGATATTCCAAGACGGAATATCGAGCATTCTCACCCCACATGAAGGGCGATGCGCCGGGCGAGCGGAGAGGTACGCGGCGACACGAGGCGCCTCGATCCGCCGTCGCCGCCCTTCCGTCATGGAATCCTCATGTCCGCTGTCTCATCCGCGTTGACACGTTCCGGGCTCACGGGCGAACCGGATATTCCACTTTGGAATATCCGCCGTGAGCACCCCTGAGCACCCCCTCGCGATCAACGGCGAACCGGA
>DASZXK010000050.1:0-14662 GCA_035545855.1 Polyangiaceae bacterium | reverse complement strand
GCGGAGAGGGCGGGATTCGAACCCGCGGTGGAGTTTTAGCCCCACGCCCGCTTAGCAAGCGGGTACCTTCGGCCACTCGGTCACCTCTCCGGGACGAGCCGCGCGACACTACCCATCCCCCCGGGTTCGTCAAGGCGAAGGCGCCGCGAGGGGCCGAAATCCAGGGGAAATTTGCGATCGCGAGGCCCGCCCCACGGCCACGGCGGCGACGCCGTAGGCCGCGAGACCGCACGCGAGCACGACGCTGCTGCCGCAGCTCAGCCCGATGAGCGGCGCCAGGACCGATCCGGCGATGGAGGCCGCGCCGTTCAGGGCCCACATCTTCTGGGTGGCCCATTCCCCCGTCCTCCCGACGATCCGGACGCCGATCGGGAACGCCGAACCGAGCACGAAGCCGACGACGAAGAGCAGGCCCCCAGCGACGGCCACGCGAACGGACACGGTGGCCGCCTCCAGGAGCGGCAGGGCAAAAAGCGAGAGCCACGCGGCCGCGAGCGTCGAGAGGACGACGACGAACGCGCGCGAGGTGCTTCCGTCCGGGTACAGGCGGTTCGACGAGGCGGAACCCGCGCCGGTGCCGAGGAGCATCGAGAAGAGCACCACCGTCAGCGCGAGCGACGGGTGGCCGAGGAAGAGGATGAGCCGCTGGTGGAGACCGAGCTGCACCAGGACGTACCCGACCCCGATGCCCAGAAAGTAGACCGTCATGAGCCGGTACGTGCGCCGGCCCTCGTCCGTCGCCGTGCGGCCTGGCAGGCCGAGGACCGTGAGCGCAGTGACGACGAGGACGAGCGCCGTCGACAGGAGCGAAAGGACGAGCATGACTCGCACGCCGTTGAACGTGATCTGGGTGACGGAGCCGAACGCGGTCCTCGTCAGTGTCAGCCAGTCCGTCGGGCGCACCTGGAGGAAGAAATACGGGCGGTCGTCGGTCGGTGGCGCGATGTCGAACGCATCGGAGCCGATCGCCGCTTTACGCATCGTCGGTGACAGGAGCTTCCGCACGACCTCGTCTTCCGCGCCGACTCCGGGCGCGGCCGCGACGACGTCGTGCTCGCCGGCGCTCGCGACGCGAAGCCGCTCGACCTCGTCCGCGGAGAAGGGCTGCTTCGAGACGAGGATGGTCGCCGTTCCGCGCACCTCGTCGGAGGAAGGGCCGAAGCCCCCGCCCGGCGCCGTCCGGAGGAGCACGATGCGCGACGCGACGTCCGCGTAGCCCTCGTCCGAGAGGGCGGTGGCGGCGAGCGCGACCAGGCGGCGCATCTCCGCCGGCGCGTCCGGGACGTACCAGCGGGTCATCGTGAGGATGCCGCCGGCGCTCAGGTGACGGAGGAACGTCCGCCAGCCCTCGCGCGTGTAGAGACCGTTCTCGGAGAGCACGAACCCGCCGCTCGCGGTCGCCGCCCAGGTGTCGATGAGGGACGCCTGGATGAGGTCGTACGCGGCGTCGGCGCGGGCGATGCCGACGCGACCCTCGGTGTGATGGAGATGGACCTCCGGCCGCGACGCGAGCGCGTTGAAGTCGGCGAAATCGCGGGTGAGGAGATCGATGAACGTCTGGTTCAGCTCGTACCCGTCGACGCGACGAGCGCCCCAGTAGAGTGCGGGCCGGAGGTCCGCGCCGCCTCCGATGCCGATGACCGCGACGTTCCGGACCGGCCTCCCCGCGTGATACGCGAGGTACTGCTCGCCCTTCGCCCAGGACGGGTCCGCATTCGGTGGACCGCCGGACGGATCCCTCGGGATCGGGAGCATGAGCGTGCCCGCGGTGCGATCGATGACGAGGTACCGCCCGAAACCGGGGAACTCGGCGGCGACCACCCGGCTGTGTTCGTTCCATCGCTCGAGCAGAACCGGCGGGGCGCCGCGCTCGCGCGAGAGCCGGAGGAGCCGGCCACCGGTCGCGTGGTTCGCGACGCCGATCGCGAACGCGGACGTCGCCGCGAGGAGAGCGACCGTCCTCGGCGCGCGTCCGGCCGCGATCGCCCACGCCGCGACGGCCGCGAGAGCGGCGGGGACGACGAGCGACGCCGGACCGGGAAGCGCGCGGAGAACGATCATGCTCCCGGCGCATCCCGCCGCGGCGGCGACGAGATCCCAGGCGTAGAGCCCACCGATCCACGTGCGGTCCCGAGCGAACGCGAGCGCCAGGAACGCCCCCGCGGCGGCGAGGCCGGGCAGAAAGACCGCCGCGCGCGTCGCGACGAGGAGCGCGGACGGCGACCCTTCGGGCTGCGACTCACCGACGAGGACGACGACCGCGAGCGCGAGCGCCGTGCCCGCGGCGAAGGCGAGAGCGAGGAGCCCCAGGCGATCGCGAAAGACGCGCTCTGGAAGGGACCGGGCGTCCCATCGCCCCGCCAGGAGACCTCCGACGACGAGGCCCGACATGACGAGCGTCACCGCGAAGAACGAGAAGTGATAGAAGAAGAGGACCGAGAACAGCCGCGTGACGACGATCTCGGTGAGCAGCATGGCCGCGGCGACGCAGGCCACCGCGACACGGAGCGCGACCGGCGGACGAGCGGTCATCGTCCCTGCTCCGACCGTCGGATCGCGTCGCGCCGCCGCGAGAGGGACAGGCCCACGGCGACGAGATCCGCGGCCGCGCGCACGAGGTCGAGCCCGTCGAGCGTCCCGCCGGGCACGTCCGTCCAGCGGCGCAGGGGAACCTCGACGAACCGTTCGAGCGGAACCGCGGGCACCCCGGGCGCACCGATGAGCAGGCGCCCGAGGAGCTCGACGTCGAAGACCCACGCCCCGTGGAAGGGCTCCTCGAGGCTCGCGCGGAGCGACGGGGTCGCCCGGAAGAACTTCGCGCCGCACTGCGTGTCGTAGACCGGGATGCCGAGGACCAACGACGCCGCCGTCGCGAAGGCACGTCCGAAATAGTGACGCGACCGCGCGCGGTGGATCTCGGCGCCGAGGAACGAGATCCTCGATCCGAGGACCGCGTCCGCTCGGCCGCTTCGCGCCACGGCGAGCAGGTTGGCGAGCTCTTCCGGGGGGGTGGAGAGGTCCGCGTCGGCGTACCCGACGACGGACGCTCGCGCCTCCAGGGCGCGCTGGAGACCGATCCGCACGGCCTCCCCCTTGCCGAGGTTCTTCGGCAGGCGGAGAGTGGAGATGGCCTCCGGCTCTTCGCGGGCGAGGTCCGAGAGGATCCGGCTCGTGTCATCGGTGGAACCGTCGTCGACGAGCAGGAGCGCCGTATCGGCGCTCCGGGACAGCCCGAGGAACGCACGGGCGTCGAAGCGACGCGCCTCGTTGTAGCAAGGGACCACGAGGACGGCGTCGAGAGAGCGGCTCAAGTCTTCGACCCCTTCACGCCTTCCGGCAGAGCGCCCAGAAGCTCAACCCGGGGACCTCGACACCGCTCCTCGCGAGACGGAAGGACGCCCGCGACTCGAGAGCGAGAAGAGCGGTGATGAACTCCGCGGAGCGCCGTCCCCACCTCCATTCGAGCGTGGAGCGCGGCGCCCGCTCCGACCGGCTGGGCCGGAGACGATCGAGGAGCGCTCGGAGAGCGGCGGGAGCGAGCAGGGAGTGGAACAGCCCACCGCTCTCGACGACCCGGAGCCCCGCTCGTTCGATCGTCCGGCGGGCTCGAACCGGCTCGTAGCGACGATGATGCTCGAGCGCGGCGTCGTGATCCGACCAGAGGAGTGGCCATGCCGGCACGCTGACCAGCGCGACGCCTCCATCGGCCAGGTTTCGAGTCGCGAGGTCCTTCAAGAAACGCTCGTCGTCCGGCACGTGCTCGAGCACGTCGAGACACAGTATCAAGTCGAACGCGCCCGCGGGGGACTCGGCGGTCACGTCCAGCGGGACGGCGCCGCTCGGGAGCGACGGGAGCCCGTGACGAAGATAGCCGGGGTCCCACGCCACGCCCCGGCTCCCCGGGGGGAGCCTCCGCACGACCTCGGTCAGGAACCATCCGTCCCCGGCGCCGGCGTCGAGCACCCGGATGGGGCGGCGAACGACCCCGTGCGTCTCGAGGAGTCTTCGGAAGAACCGGAGGCGAGCGACCTCCCACGGATGTCTCCGGAACTCCCCCGCGGCGGGTGCCTCCTTCAAGTCCAAGAGCGCGCCCCCGATCCGTCCGCGGCGAGAACCGGGCGACGGCACCGCGACGTCACTGGATCCCCTCCAGTCGATACACGGAGCACGAACCGTCCGTGTAGACGGTGGAAGGGTTCAACGCGTCGGCGATCTCCGGCGTCGCGAGCGCGCCGTCCATGTCGAACCCCTTCGAGAACGAGGCGTCGGCGAACGCCCACCCGGTCCGGTAGTGGGTCGCGACCTTCACGACGGCCTCGAGTCCGTTCGTGGGCGCGTTCACGGCCGCGCGTTCCCCGGCCCAGCTCAGGAGCCAGGGTTGCGGCGTGAGCACGACCGCGTCCGCCGGCAGGGCGTCCCGGACGAAATCCATCGCTCCGGCGCAGATGCCCGACGCTGCCATCGCGCCCGCGCTTCGCAGCTCCCGGGTGAACGACACGGCGTTCCAGAGACAATACCCGGCGACGCCGGCGGACCCGACCCGCTCGGCCCAGCGGATCGCCTCGGGCCATCGGGACGAAGCGCGAGCGAGCACCCGTGCGGCGGCCGTCGCCGAAGACACCGCGCAGAGCGGGACGAGCGCGGCGAGGTACCGCGCTTCGACGTGATGGAGCACGCAGAGCAAGAACACGAGCCCGAGCACGTACGAGAGCGTGGCCACCGCGAACGCCGGGCGCACGCGGAGCTCCGCGAGGGTCGCAAGGAGCCCCATCAGGACGAGCGGGTCGTGGCCGACGACCTCCCAGAGCGTCCGGAACTGCCTGCCGACGAGCTCGAGGACGTGGGGCGCGCCCGCGGTCCGGAGGATCTCCGTCGTACGGAGCGGCGCTTCGTACAGGCCGAAGTACCTGGATAGGTGCTCCTTTCCGAGCCATTCGAGCGCGCCGTAGGGAGATCCGAGCTCCCCGTACACGCGCTCGTTCCGGATGGCGTAGAGCACGATCACCGCGAGCGTCGGACCGACGATCCAGAACCAGCCCCGGAGGCCCGCGCGGGACCGGGCTTCCTTCACGAGGAGAAGCGTCAGCGTGAACGCCTCCGGAAGCAGGAGTCCGCTCACCTTCTGAGCGGCAGCCGCTCCCGCGAGAAGGCCGCACCAGCCGAACCAGCGCCGGGAATTCTCCGCGACTCCCAGCGAGAAGCAGCCGACGGCGCCGAGGGCGAGTGCTGCGAGCCCGAGGTCGTCCGTGCCCATGCCCGCGTATGCCTCGAGATCGTACCGGGTCACGCAGAGCGCGCCGGCGAGCACGCCCGCGACGACTCCCTCGAACCGCGCCGCGACCAGGAACGCGCTCGTCCCGACGGCCGCAAACGCGAATGCGCTCGGGACGCGCGCGACGGCGGTGGTCGCTCCCCAGATCTTGAACAGCGGAACGAGCAGCCACGGCGTCAAGAGCCCGTGCACCTCGAGCGGATGGCGGACTGCCCGAAAGAAGCCGGTGTGGAACACGACGTGATTGACGGTGTCGCCCTGCCCGCGGATGACGCTTCGCGCGACCTCCGCGTAGTCGAGCGCGTCCGGCGGGAGCGTCGGGACGTGCCGGAGGAGCCACACGAGCGCCGATGCCTGGTAGACGGCGACCAGGGCGAGGAGGACGAAAGGAGCCCGCGAGCGCATGGAATCGCCCGGCCGCCCGTGGTCAGCGAATCACTAGACCGAACGGCAGCGCGACCAGCGTGGTCTCGCCGTCCGCGAGCGGCGCGAGCGTCGCGACGAATTTCCGTACCGGTTCCGCGACGGCGTCGAGGAATCGAGCCTCCGGGGTCGCCGCACCGGTGAAGCGCGAGAGCGCACGGGATTCGTTCGCGTCGTCGCCGTCGTCCCCGCCGAAGAGGCTCTCGAGGAACGTCTCCGAGACGCCCGCGAGGACGATGGGGGCTTCCGCGTCCAGGTTCGCACGCTTGCGCGCGACGTCGAGCGCCTTGCCGAGGCCGCCGAGCTCGTCCACGAGGCGGATGCGCTGCCCCTGGATCCCGGACCAGATGCGCCCTTCCGCGACGGCGCGAATGAGCTCGACGGGGAGCCCGCGGCCCTCCGCGACGCGCTTCAGGAACAGCTCGTAGACGGAGGACATCTCGCGGCGCACCTTCTCTCGCGTCGCGTCGTCCCAGGGCGTGAGCGCGGAGAGATACGCGGCGCGGGGCCCCGCGCCGTCGGCGGAGCTCGCCGGGAACGTCTCGGAGTGCACGCCGACGTCCTCGAGCGCCCCCGAGACGACGATCTTGCCGCCGAGGACGCCGATGGAACCGACGATGCTCGTCTCCGGAGCGACGATGACGTTCGCGGCGCACGCGAGGTAGTAGCCGCCGCTCGCGGCCATGTCCCCGACGGACGCGACGAGCGGCTTCTTCTTCCGGAGCTCCATCAGGTCGTGCCAGATGAGATCGCTCGCGAGCGCGGAACCGCCGGGAGAGTCGATGCGGAGCACGACCGCCTTCACCGAGTCGTCTTCCGTGAGCTTCTTGATGGCTCGCCGCATCCCCGTCTCGGTGATGCCCGACTCGCCGAACGAGCCGGCCTTCCCCATGGCGATGGAGCCTTCCGCCGCGAGCACGGCGATGTGCGGCTTCTTCGTGCCGGGCTCGCCGCCCGCGACGAGCCGGAGGAGCTCCGCGGCCTCGAACCCCGGGCCCTGCTTCCGCTTGCCGCCGAACGCGGACTCCGTCTCGGTCGTCTTGCCGAGCGTCTGCGCGTCGGCTCGCGCCTCGCTCTCGTAACCGACGGCGTCGATGAGCCCTTCGGTGCGCGCGTCCTCGGGGCTCCAGGGGCCGTCCTCGAGGGCCTTTCCGACGTCCCGCTTCCGGGCCGCGTTCTCGCCGTCGATCCAGGACTTTCTCATCGACGAGAGCACCGCGGTGAGAGACTCGCGCGCCTCGTCGCTCGGGCCGTCCTGCGTCAAGGTCTCGGACGCGCTCTTGTAGCGGCCCATGTGGAGGAAGTCCGCGGTGATCTTGAGCTTGTCGAGCGCGCTCTTCAGGTACACCACCTGACCGGCGATCCCGACCGTGTCCACGTCGGAGGCGGGGCTGACCCAGGTCTTCGTGCAGGCGCGCGCGAGGACCCACGCGGTGCGGTTGTCCACGGCGGTCGCGTGACACACGACGGGCTTGCCCGTCTTCTCGCGGAGGCGAGAGAACGCGTACCCGATCTCCTCGGCGTGCGCCCAGCCCATGGACGCATCTCCGAGCTTCAGGAAGAGGGCGCTCGCGCGAGAATCGGACGCGGCCCGCTCGAACGCGCGGATCAGGCCCGTGTACGTCCGCGACGCGGCGGTCGGGACGAGGAACGAGCCCGTGGCCGTCTCCGGCGCACCCGAGGAGAGATCGAACTCGAGGACGTATTTTCCGCCGGCCTTCGCGCCATCGCCGGACGTCGACGCGTGTTTGTCGCAACCCGCGGCGAGGAAGAGACCGAACGCGGCGAGGGCGAGGCGCTTCACTTGAACCCCGGGAGATCGCTCGTGTCGACCCCGGGATTGTCGGAGGGCGGGGGCGGCGACGGCTTCGGCGCCTCTTCCTTCGGCGCCTCCGGTTTCGGCGCCTCCGGTTTCGGCGACGGCGCGGGAGTTCCGCCGCCGCTCTGCGCCTCGGCGATGCGCTGCGCCGCGCGCTGACCGTAGGACGAACCGGGATCTGCCTGGTTCGCGACTCGCTTGTAGAGCGCGAGGGCGCCCGGGCGATCCCCGCTCGCCCACTTCATGTCGGCCGCGGCGATCAACGTGGGCAGGTAGGTCGGGTTCTGTTGCAGGACCTGATCGTAGTACCGCGCGGCGGCGGCGGAGTCCCCGCGCGCGCGGGCGACGTCCCCGAGGCCGCCGATGGCCTCGATGTTCCCCGGGGATTGCTCCTCGGCCGCGTGGTAGAGCGCCTCGGCGCGACCGAGATCGCCGGAACGCTTCGCGGCGGACGCGTCCTCGAGGAGCTTCCTGAAATCCATGCCCTTCGGGACGGCCTCGCCCCCGCCCGCGGCGGCGACGGGCGCGGGAGCCGGCGCGGCAGTCGCCGTCGGCTCGACCGGAAGCTGCGAGAGAGACGTCGCGGACGAGAGCGGCGGAGCCGCGGAGGCGGACCCCGCGGGCGCTCCCGCCACGCGCAGGACGTACGCCGAGAGCCGCGCCACGAGAGGCGTGGACCCGGAAGCCTGGAGCTTCGCGAGCTCCGACTTGGCTTCGTCCGAGGCGCCGCTCGTCGCGAGCGCATACACGAGGGCGGCCCGGCCGCGCCCGATGCCGCGCTCGGCCGACGCCGCCGTGCGGAGCCGGTCGATCACCGTGGACCACGACGGAGACGCCTCGGCCATGTCGAGCGCCGCGAGCACGTACGCCGTCTCCGGCTGCGCGGAGATGTCCGACAGGGAGGCGACCTGCGCGCGGGCGGCCGCCAGATCCCCCGAGAGGCGGAGCGCGTCGATGGCCGCGCGCCGCGCGTTCTCGTCGTTCGGGGACGCGCCACGGGCGGAGTCGGCCGCCTTGCGCACGCGCGCGACGCGACGCTCGAGCTCCAGCTTCTCCGCGGCGACCTCCGCCGTGTTGGAGGCGTCGAGGAGCTTCAAGGAGAGCCAGCTCGCGTCCGCGCGGATCGCCTCGAGGCGCGCCGTCGCGCAGAGCACGGACGGATCCGTCTCCGCGAGGGCGCTCGCCTTGTCGAGCTGCTCCTTCGCGCCTTCGTAGTCTCCGCGCGAGAGGGCCGCCTCGCTCTCCGCGAGGAAGTTCTTCACGCGATCGTCCTTCGGCGGCAGAGCGGGTGGCGGCGGCGCGGCCCCGAGCCGCTTCAGGTACGGGACGCCGATCGTTCCGGCGACGAACGCGACGGCGCCGATGAGCACGAGAGCGACGACCCAGCGAAGGGCCGAGCGGCGGGGCGCTCCGGGGATCCCCGGGAGCGGCTGGTCGCTGAACGAATCCTGATAGTTCCGGAACGCGGCCGTCATGCCGTCGTTCACCTGGGATTGAACCGTCGCGGCCGCAGCGGAGCCGCTCTGCATCGTCCTGTCGATCTGCGCCTCCGGCATCGTCGGACCCTCGGGCTGCTGATTGCGCGGGAGGGTCTTCGGCTCGATGTCCTCGGGCCGCGGATACGGCGCCGGTCTCGCGGCGGGCTCGGGCCGCCTCGGAGCGACGATGCCGCCCATCGGGGTCGCCCCCGCCGAATGCTGCGTGGGCGCCATCGCCGTCTCGGCGAACGCGGGCGCCTCGCGGACGGTGTCTTCCGTGCGAGGCTGGCCGCCGGGGGACATTCCGAGCAACGTGCGCTGGGCGTCGGGCGCGGCGGCCTTGGGCGGTGCGACGGGGCCTTGTGCCAGGAAGAAGGGCTCGAGCTCCGCGATCGCGCCGAGCGCGCGGAGCGGCTGCCCGCCGCCGCGCGAGAGCATGTCGTGCGGGCCTACCTGGCGCTGGGCGATGGCTCGCTGCAGATCGCGGAGCGACGTGTACACGAGCTCGCGTCCCGAGCTCTTTCGCACGATCCAGCGTTCCGGAGCGCCGCCGGCGCCGCCGGGGAACACCTTGAACTGATAGCCACAATTCGTGCACTTGACCGTCGTGCCACGCTCGGAAACGAGCGCGTCATCGAAGTCGTATTCGGTGCCACAACGGCTGCAGCGGACGTCCATCTATTCGGGAGCCCCCGGGCAAGTCCGGGGCATGGCAAATCGGGGCCAAATCTAGCATCCATGCCGGATGGAAAGCGCGAGCGCTCTCGGCTTTTCATTCGCGGCTCGGGGCGCGACCCCGCTCTCCCCGGGCGTTCGCGCCGGACCGCTCGCTCGGCTCGCGGGCACTTATTTGTCCGTCACTTGACGACGCGGAGGTAAGACGGAAGCTTCCGCTTTTCGCCCTGCTTTTCCTGGGTCGACGCGCCGTCCCGCGAAGGGCCGGGGCGCGCGGGGGTTCCCGGAGCGGCGGCTTCCGCCGGGGCAGCCACGTCCGCCCGCGGCGCTTCCGCCCCGGCTTCGGCCTGGACCCGCGCGGGGCTCCGCTTGCGGCTTCGCTTGCCGGGCTCGGCTTTCTTCTGTGTGGCCGAAGCGGCGGCGGGTGCGGGAGCGGCGGGTGCGGGCCCGATGGACCTGAGCTCGGGCCTCGCCTGCTCCTTCTGCGCGCGCTCGGCCTGGGCGGCGGCGACTTCCTTCGGGATGTCCGACGGCCACATCATGCCCTTGCCGTCGTCGCCGACGAGCGCGAACACGGCGCGCCAGGGGATCCAGCAGAAGAAGGGAGAGCGATTGAAGCTCAGCGTGCAGGAGACCGCTTCGTCCCCGACGTCCAGATCCGGAATGCGTACGGCCATGTTGAGGCCGACCTGGAGCACGAGCTGCGGCTGCTTCTTGAACCACGGAGGCACACGCACGTCCTCGCCGCGGGGATCGAGATTGATGAATACGCTCGAACGCTGGAGCAGCGCGAGCATGACGTCTTTCTTCGGGGGAAGCGCGGTGGGCGCGGTCACGGTCCGGACGCTTCTACCCCTGCCCAATCCGCCGCGCCACTGAAACTCGCCGCCGTACACGGAGCCCGGTCCGGGGTCGGGTGCTAGAGTTTATCTTCACGTGAGCGTGAAGAGCCGCATCGTGGTCGTCGAGGACGAACCGGCCATCGCCGAGTCCGTCGCTTACGCGCTCTCTCGCGACGGCTTCGACGCGACGATCGCGAAGACGCTTCGCGACGGCGCGGCCGCGCTCCCGACGGCCGACCTCGTCGTCCTGGACCTCATGCTCCCCGACGGCAGCGGCTTCGACTTCATCCGCGAGGCGCGGCGGAGCTCGCTCACGACGCCCATCATCGTGCTCTCGTCCCGAGACGGCGAGGCGGATCGGGTCGCGGCGCTCGAGACGGGCGCGGACGACTACGTCACCAAGCCGTTTTCCCCACGCGAGATCGTCGCGCGCGTCCGCGCCGTGCTCCGCCGAGCGCCGGCGGGGAGCAGCGTCCCTCCGCCGGCCCCGGTCGGAGCCCGCTCCCGCTGGACGACTCCGCTTCGAGTCGACGAGGCGACGCGCCGCGCTCACGTGGGCGAGCACGCGCTCGAGCTCACGCGCGTCGAGTTCGACCTGCTCTCCACGCTGCTCGAGAGCCCGGGGCGCGTCTTCACCCGAAGCGAGCTCATCGACCAGGTGTGGGGGGACGGCTACGCCATCACGGACCGCACCGTCGACTCCCACGTGAAGTCCCTTCGCAGGAAGGTGCAGGAGGCGGGCGGAAACCCGGGGCTCGTGGAGACGGTCCGGGGCGTCGGGTACCGCGCGACGGACGAGCCGCCTTCGAGCGTGTAAGAGTCTCACTCGGGAGATGCCGGAGACCGGATCCTACCGACCGAGCCTGTTCGAGCTCCTCGGAACGAGCACGAGCGTCACGCGTCTCGTGATCGTCGCGGGCGCCGCGATCGGGCTCATGGTCTTCGTCGCGTTCGTCATGGCGCGACTCGTCCGGGCGCGAACGCGCGGGCTCTCCATCCGCATGCAGGTGTTCCTCGCCCTCGGCGCGATCGTCGGAGCCTTCGCGTTCGGCCTCGGGCTCATGGTGATCGATCGCATCGAGGCGCGCGCGGTGCGCCTCGCGCGACAGGCGGCCGGTGACGAGGGAGCCGTCGTCTCGGGCATGATCGCCGGACAGATGGTGCGGACGGACACGGGGCTCGCCGGGGTCGCGGAGCGGCTGGAGGAGGAACGACGCCGCGGCGCGCGCCTCGCCGTCGAGCTCCTCGACGGCGAGGGCCGGATGCTCTTCCCGAAGGGTCCGAGCGAGCGGGGCAAGCGGGGCACCGTCAGTGTCGACACGCCCATCGTCTCCGAGGGCCGGACGGTCGGAGCCGTCCGCGTGGTGAAGCCGACGGTGGTGATGGCGAACCTCCTCGCGGACTTCGTGCCCACGGTGCTCGTCATCAGCCTGGTGCTCGGCGCCGCCGCCGCCGTGGCCGCGGCGTGGATCGGACGCGCCATCGCGGCGCCCATCGAGGCCATCAGCGATTTCGGCGAGCGTGTGAGTCACGGCGAGCGCTCGGCGACGCTCCCGTCCCCGAGCGGACGCGAGGTGACGCGGCTCTGGCGCTCGATCGACACGATGCGAAGGCAGCTCGAAGGCCGCCCGTTCGTGGAGACCTTCGCGGCGGACCTCTCGCACGAGCTGAAGAACCCGGTCGCGGCCATCCGCGCGAGCGCCGAAGTGCTGGACGAAGGCGCCATCGAGGACCCGGCCGCGGCGAGGAGGTTCGTGGGCCGAATCCTCGAGGCGAGCGATCGCATCGAGCGGCTCCTCGGCGAGCTCCTCGGTCTCGCGCGGATCGAGGCGCGCGGCGTGGAGGCGTTCCCCGTCGTGGACGTCGTGCCGCTCCTCCGCGCGGCGCTCGAGTCCGCCGACGGCGAGTCGCGCGCCGTCCTGACCGAGCAGGGGGACACCCGGGTGCGAGGAGATTCGGCGTGGCTCGGGCGCGCGCTGCAGAACCTCGTCGAGAACGCGCTCTCGCACGGAGCGCCCGGCGGCAAGGTGACCATCGACGTGCGCGAGGACGCGGGGAACGTCGTCGTGCGAGTCGTGAACCCGGGAGAGGTGCCGGAGTTCGTCCGGCCGAAGGTGTTCCGGCGCTTCGTCACGACCCGCGCCGACAAGGGCGGGACGGGGCTCGGTCTCGCCATCACCCGGGCGGTCGCCGAGGCGCACGGTGGCCGCGTGGAGCTCGCGAGGTCCGGCCCCCCCGAGGTGGAGTTCCGGCTTTCCCTCCCGACCCATCGGAGAACCAAGGCGGCGGCAGAGACCGAATCCGCCGCCACGGCGTGATTTCCGGGAGGCCGGCGCGGCCTGGGGGAGCGCCTGTTCGGGTGTTCGGTCCTTGCACACCCCAATCTCCATGAAAGCTCCACACTCCCGTCGGGCCCCTCGCAGGATGCTCCGATTGGCCGCGCGGTCGGCGCGCAGCTATCACTGAACGCGAATCCGTCGATGAGGAACCCCGTGAAGAAGAACCCGAACGTCCCCGAGCACGTCGCGATCATCATGGATGGGACCGGCCGGTGGGCGCAGAACCGGGGACGCAGCCGTTCGGAGGGTCACGCCGAGGGTGCCCGCGCGGTGCGCGAGACGGTGCGGACGAGCCGCGAAGCCGGGGTCCGGTTCCTCACGCTCTACGCCTTCAGCGTCGCCAACTGGGCGCGCCCCCGTCCCGAGGTCGCCGCGCTGATGAAGCTCCTCGCGGACTTCGCGGAGAAGGAGCGGGAAGACCTCCGCGAGAAGGGCATCCGCCTGAACGTCATCGGCGATCTCGAAGAGCTGCCGACCTTCGCGCGTCGCGCCGTGGACGACGCTCGCGCCTACACCGCCGACTGCACGGACATGACGCTCTCCCTCGCGCTCTCCTACGGCGGTCGTCGGGACATCGTGGACGCGGCGCGGAGCATCGCGGTCCGCGCGCGCGCCGGGCTCATCCTCCCCGAGGACATCGACGAGGAGTTCTTCCACCGTCAGATGACGACGCACACGCTCCCCGACGTGGATCTCCTGATCCGCACGGGCGGCGAGTCCCGCGTGAGCGACTTCCTGCTCTTCGACGCGGCCTACGCCGAGATCGTGTTCCTTCCCATCATGTGGCCCGAGTTCACCGGCGGAACGCTGAAGGAAGCCTTCGGCATCTACGCCGCCCGAGAGCGCCGCTTCGGCCTCACGACGGACCAGATCCGAAGCCAGAACCTGGGACGCACCTTCGACCCGCTCGATTCGTCGGACGCCTGAGCGACGTGAACGCGGTCGACAGACCGCGCCCCTGAAACGCGGCCGCCGCTGACCACCCTTCGACGCGAGGGGGGTCTCCAGCGCGATATTCCAAATTGGAATATCGCCGCGAGTGGATCACCGAGGAACCACGGTTGTTTGGAGACGCACTCGATATTCCAATTTTGAATATCGAGTTCGAGATACCCCCCTTCTCCACTTCAGGAGCGGCGCGAGGCGTCGATTCCTGTCAGAGTGAGCCCGGGATGAAACGGCTATTCTGGATGGTGATCGCCTGCGTCACCGGCAGCGCGTCGTGCAGTGAGGTTGGCGCGGACGCCAATTCGCGTGCGCAGGAGGTGAGCCGAGACGGCGCCGCGACCGGTGCGGATGCCGCACCCGACAGCGTATCGAGATCACAATGCCGCTTGGACGAGACCGGACACTGTTCCGGCGGAGGACCCGACGAGTTGTGCTGTCCCTATTCGGGTAGGGAGTACGATTTCGTGAACGAGTGCTGGCGCGCGCCGGCCGAGATCGTGTTCTGCAATGCCCAAGCGCCGGTTTCTCCGTCTGCTGCCTGTGGCTACGGGGCTGAGTCGGTGTGCCGCTCCACCGCCGACGGCAAGCAGGCCTGGCTCACCACCTCGACCTGGGACGCTCGAGGCACCGCGCTCGACTACGTTCGTTGCGCCGACATCGGGCTGAATCCGAGTGGTGGGGCGCCGGACTGCCCGTAGAAGGGCGGGTCTTCCTCATTGCGTCGGCGCAGCGGGCGTGGTCGGCGCGGCGGGCGCGGGCTGCGGCGCGGCGGGCGTCGGCGCCGTTCCGGACTGGGAGGGCGCAGAGCCGGGGGCGGTTCCGGGTGCGGTCTCCGCGAGGAGCTCCTTCAAGCGCTTGTCCCGGTC
>DASZXK010000049.1:0-8034 GCA_035545855.1 Polyangiaceae bacterium | reverse complement strand
CGCGTCGATGTCGACGCCGGCGAGGGACGTCGCTCTTCCCTGGTCGAGGAGACCGAGCCCGAGGTGACCGACGCCGGAGCCTGCCTCGAAGACGCGCCCCATCGAACGCGAGAGAGCCGCCACGGCGTCGAGCGCCGGATCCATCACGAGCTTGATGCGGACGTACCAGCGGACGGGCCGGATCGCGAGGCGGTAGCGCGCTCGCGTCTTCTTCCGCGCTCGTGCGCGTTCCGGTTCGCGAAGCGCGCGCACCCGGGTCGTGAGGACCCACGTGATGCCCCCGCCGAGCGACGCGGCGAGATTTCCGACGACCATCCAGCCGACGAGCATCCGTCCACCGACCGCCGCGACGAGGCCCACGAACCCGAGCGCGCGGGCCTCGTCGAAGGTGAGGCCCGTCGTGTGTCCCGTGAGGAGCAGCGACCCGACCTGGAGCTCGAGCAAGAAGAGCACCGGTCCCGTGATGGGGTTCGAGACGTGCGCCGCGAAGTACGAAATGGCTGCGTCCAGCCGGAGCGGGATGCAGATGCCGAGGACGATGAACCCGTGCACGCCGTAGAACGGCGAGCACCCGACGAGGAGCCCGACGAAGATCGACGCGGCGGCACGCCCCGGCGAGAGACTTCCGCCGCGGAGCCGGTGCCAGGCGGCCGCGAGGCGGTCTCGAAACGAGCGGCTTTCCGCCGCTCCGGGCTCGTTCACCCCGAAGGAACCGGCGGACGCGAGCCGCGGGAAGGCGATCGCGCGATACGAAGGTACATCTGCGCCGCCTTGTTCACCGGATCCAGGTCGAGCACGCTGTCGAGCTCGCTCACGGCCTTGTCCGTCTCTCCGGCGGAGAGGTGGAGCACACCGAGGAGGATCCGGGCCTGCAGGAACTTCGGGTTGGCGCTCTTCGCGGCCTCGAACTGCTCGCGCGCCCGCTTCAGGTCGCCGGCGTCCCGGTAGAGCACGCCGAGTCGCGTCCGGAGATCCGCGAAGCTCGGGCAGAGCGAGACGGCCTTCTCGAGCTCGCTGATCGCCTCGAGCGTCATCCCGACGTCCTGGTACGCCTGGGACAGCTCGGCGTGCATGTTCGCGATCTTCCCCTTCGCGAACGGGTCGAGCTCCCGGCCGCCGCCGCCGCGGTGGCGGATGCCGGAGTAGATCTGGCGCGCGCGGTCGTACTCCCCGAGGTCGTTCAGCGTCACCATCAGGTTCAGCTGCGCTTCCGTGTAGTTCGGGTTCAGGGAGACGGCCTTCTCGAAATGAGCGCGGGCGGTCGGCAGATCCCCCTTGCCGTGCGCGATGACGCCGAGCATGTCGAACACGTCGGCGAAACGGTCCGTGTGCGCGACGACCTGCGTCAGCGCGTGGGCAGCCTGCTCGTACTCGCCCCGATCGTAGTGCTCGCGCCCGAGCACGAGGAGCTGGCGAATGTGCTCATCCATAGATCGCCGAGTCTCACGGAAAATCGGCCATGAGCCAAGAACATCGCCGAGCTTTCCCCGGTTTCGGGCCGTTTCCGAGGGATCCGTCGTCGGACGATTCGCGAGTAGCGCCGTATTTTTCCGCGAGGGAGGCACGCGGGTGGGCCCGTCCGTGCTTGCCGCTCGGGGCTCCGGCTGCTACCGAGTCTGGCCGTGGCGTCTTCACGAGACGTGAGGAGCCCTCGCCACGTCGGTCGGGTCACGGACCCGCTGGTGCGCGACGACGGCGTCGACGAGCCTGAAATTCAGCTCGACACCGCGCCCGGGACCGACGACGCGGCAAGTGAGCTCCGTGTGCTGCGTCGCGTCAGCGAGGCGGGCGAGGACGTCGCCGAAGACGGCGGCGACGGCGACCGAACGGGCCACCCCGTCCGGGATCGGCTGCTCGCTCGAGCCGCCGAGGCCCGCCGCGCCGCGGCCCCTGAGCAGAAGGGCAGTGGAGACGATCTCGGTTCGTTCACCGACGAGCTCGACCGGGTCGCCTCGCGCGGCGCGCCCCCGGCGTCCCCGGCTCTCGCGACCTCCAACAGGAACCTCTCGCCGAACGTCATCGCCCTGTTCGGGATCGTGCTCGGGCTCGCGCTCCTCGCGGCCCTCTTCGCGATCCTGATCCACCTGGACCCGCGCGACGGCGGTCCGATCGCGGAGAGCGTCCCTCCACCCGTCTCACCCGTGGCGGCGGTTCCCGCTCCGGCACCCTCCGCCGCCGAGCTCGCGCCGCTCGTGAAGAAACCCCCGCGAGAGAAGCTCCCGGGTCCGTGGCGCATCGAGAGCTCCACGGATCCGAAGCTCCGGAAGATCGACGGCACGATCGGACACGTCTCCTTCCTCGAGGCGATCGAGGACGCCGGCGTGCCGAAGGCCCAGACCTTCCGCGTGCTCAAGGTGATGAAGGAGCTCAAGGACCTGGATCACTGCGGTCACGCGGACAGGTTCTCCGCGCTCGTCGATCGCGCGTCGAACCGCGTCGTCGCGTTCGAGTACATCGTCAGCAAGGAGGAGGTGTACCAGGCGCGCGAAGGAGACGATCAGCTCCTCAAGTCCCAGAAGCTCGACCTCCACGTGGATCGCGCGCGCGTCCAGGGGAGCATCCGGTTCGATCGACCCACGTTCGCTGCCTCGGCGGAGGCCGCGGGCTTCGAGCCCGGGATCGTGGCGGTCATGGACGAAGCGCTCCTCGGGCACGGCTCCGTCGCGGAGTTCAAGCGAGGGGATCGCGTGCGAGTCGTCGCTCAGGAGGTGACGGTGCTCGGCGAGTTCGAGCGCTACGCCGGCATCGAGGCGCTCGAGGTGACGCCCGCGCACGGCGACGAGCACCCGCTCCGCATCTACTACTTCAACGGTTCGAAGCTCCACGGGTACTACGACGCCGCGGGACGCGCCGTGCACGAGGGGGGCTGGCGTCGCCCCATCAAGGGCGCGCCCGTCACGTCTCACTTCAACCCGAAGCGCATGCACCCGATCCTCCACAAGATCATGCCGCACCAGGGGACGGACTTCGGCGCGCCCATGGGTACGCCGGTCGGTGCCGCGGGGCCCGGCGTGGTGGCCTTCCTCGGCAACGGTGGGCCGAGCGGGAACCTCGTCACGATCCAGCACGCGGGCGGCATCGAGACGGGTTACGCGCATCTCTCCCGGTTCGAGCCGGGGCTGAAGGTCGGCGACCGCGTCCTTCCGCTCCAGATCGTCGGGTACGTGGGCTCCACGGGTCGCTCCACGGGGCCCCACCTCCACTTCAGCGCCAAGAAGAACGGCGCGTTCTTCGACGCGGAGACGCTGAAGTTCGACGCGCTGCGCGTGCTCCCGGACGATCAGCGGGTCGAGTTCGTCGAGGAGCGCTCCAAGCTCGACGCTCTGCTGGACGCCATCCCCCTTCCGCCTGCGCTGTCCGAGCCGGCTCCGCCCCCGCCCGCCGCGTCCTCGCCGATCGACGTCGCAGAGGAGCTCGGCGCCGGAGACCCGACGCCGGGCGCCGTCGCCTCGCAACCGGGCGGCGCCGTTCCCGCACCGGTCGCGCCCGCGCCGGGCGCGCCGCCCGTGCAGCCGCCGGGGAAGGCAGGGTCTGTGTATCTCTCCGATCAGGAGCTCGGGAAGACCCAGGCGGCGACGGACGACGGCGAAGTCGACGAGTGAACGCTCCCCCGACAGTGTGAGGAAGAAACGCACCCTTCGCGATCGGGCGAATCCGGCGCATCCTAAAACCGAGCGATGCTCGCCCTCTAACCCGATCCCTCCGGTCGTCTGCGTCGAGGTTCCGGCAAGGCCATGGTCCCAGAGCCAGAAGCCCCCATCGTCGAGGAAGATTCGTTCGTCGGGCGGACGCTCCTCGAGCGGTACGAAGTCCGCTCGCTCCTGGCCGAGGGCGGCATGGGGCGGGTCTACGTCGGGATGCAGCGCGCGCTCCGGCGCCGCGTCGCGATCAAGCGCATCCATCCGCATCTTCGCGTCGTCCCCGGGATGATCGAGCGCTTCCTGACGGAGGCGCGCCTCCTGAGCCAGCTCGCGCACCCGAACATCGTCCGGGTCTTCGACTTCGGGCAGACGCCGCCGGACGAGGGAGCCGACCTGTTCCTGGTGATGGAGCTCCTCGACGGCGTGGATCTCTCGAGCGCGCTCGGCACCCTCGAGCGCCCTCCGCTCGGCTGGACGGTCGGGATCCTGCTCCAGACGCTCGCCGCGCTCGGCGAAGCGCACGAACACGGCGTCGTCCACCGCGACGTGAAGCCGGAGAACATCCTCCTCACGACGACCCGCGCCGGGCACGACGCCGTGAAGATCATCGACTTCGGCATCGCGAAGGCCGAGATGGGACCGCGCGAGTCCCGGAACGAGACGGTGGGCACCCCGCATTTCATGGCGCCCGAGCAGATCCTCGGGGAAGAAGCGGCGCCATCGGCGGACCTGTACGCGGTCGGCGTGATCCTCTTCCGGATGCTCACCGGGAAGCTGCTCTTCGACGGAGAGACGCCCGGGTACATCCTGAACCAGCACCTGTCGCCCGAGCGCCCAGACCCGAGGCGCGTCGCGCCGGAGCGGGACATCCCCCAGGAGATCGCGGACGTCTGCCGGAAGGCCATCGCCTACGAGCGAGCCGATCGGTTCGCGACGGCGGACGATTTCTCCGCGGCTCTCCGCGCCGCTCTCGTCGCCGCGTCCGTGCCGCCCGTGCGCGCGTCCACGTCCCCCGGCCGCGAGATCCGCGCGGCGATGGAGACGATGCAGCTCGCGGCCGTGCCGCGGCAGGCGTCGTCCGCGCCCGTCTCGGCGCGCTACACGCTCCGGAACAAGCGGACCGACTTCGCGGCGCTGTACGAGCTCGATCGTCGCGTGGAAGCCGCGCTCGCGCGGGGCGACCAGGCGGAGGTGGAGGAGCTCCTCGTCGACGGCGTGGAGCGGGCGCGGCTCCTCTACGACGAGCAGGACCACGCGCTCGCGGCGCTCGCGTTCGGCTCGTTCGGCGTTCGGCTCGCCCGTCGCCTCTCCGACACGGGCCGCGTCGCGGAGGCCGTCGAGCTCCTGGAAAACGCGCTCCCCTGCGTCCACGGCGACGACGACGCGACGCGGAAGCTCCGGGCGGAGCTGTCTCGCATCGGCCGCCAGTTCCTCGGCACCGCGTCTCGCGGCGGTTCCGGACGGCGTCGTCGCGAGGACTGAGGTCAGGCGGGAGATTCGGTCTTCCGGGCGACGCCCGCGTCCTCGAGGGACTTGCGGCCGATCCGCACCGTGAACACGAACCGGCTTCCGCGCGGCTCGGCGGGCTCGACCCAGGCGTCTCCCCCGTGCGCGGCGGCGATGTGTTTCACGAGCGCGAGGCCGATCCCGCTTCCACGGATCTGCTTCGTGCCCCGTCCCCGGACGAACCGCTCGAAGATCCGCTTCCGATCGTCCGCGGCGATCCCCGCGCCCTCGTCGGAGACGGCGATCTCGAGGACCCGGTCGCGGCGGCGCACCGAGATGCGGACGCGGTTTCCGTCCTTCGCGTACTTCAGCGCGTTGTCGACGAGGTTGATGACGGCGATCTCGATCGCGCGCTCGTCGACCCGGACGTGCGGGAGCCCCGGCTCTGCCTGGAACTCGAGCTCCACCTGCTCGCGCTCCGCGCGGACCTTGCACGCCTCCACGGCCCGCGCGACGACCTCCGGCAGCGCCGCGTCCGTGAAGTCGTAGCCGGCCTTTCCTCGCTCCACTTTCGCGAAATCCAGAACGTTTTCGATGAGCGCGCTCAGCCGTTCGCTCTCGCTCAAGATGATCTGGAGGTACTGTTTTCGCTTCTCGTCGTTGTCCACCCGCCCGCTCTGGAGGAGCTCGGCGAACATGCGGACGAGGGAGAGCGGCGTCTTCAGCTCGTGAGAGACGTTGGCGACGAAGTCGCTCTTCAGCTCCGAGAGCTTCCGTTCCCGGTTCGCTGCGAGGAGCACCGTCACCATGCCCGCGAGGACGACGAGGCCGGAGAGGCCCACGAGGAGCATTTCGAGAACGCGCCGCCTCGCCGCGTTCGCCGCGAGCTCCTCGGCGGAGAGCAGCGAGACGTTCACTCGCCATTTGTAGAGAGTGGTCTGGAACGGGCGTCCGACGGTGAGCTCGCCCCCGCCGACGGCCGGTCCGAAGATGATGCGTCCGCTCTCGTCCACGACGTTCATGCGGCTCTGGGCGTCGCGGGACTGGTACAGCGCGGGGAGGACGTCGTGCACGATGCGCAGCACGTCGTGCCACGCGACGACGAGGTACGTACGATCCGGCGATCTCCGTTGCCAGTACGACAGCAGGTAGCTCTGTCCACCGTAGGAGCCGTGAAGATGGCGGAGCTGCTCTTCCGGCGCCTTTCCGAGCTCGAGGTCGCGCAGGATTCGCTGCACGAGGAGGCGCCGGAAAGCGTCGTCCTCCGGGCCCGGGCGTCGCGACGCGAACGCGACGACCTCGCGGTCCGGCGAGGTGAGGTCCAGGACGAGGACCGCGCGCACGGTCGGCGTCTGCCGCGCGGCGACCGCGAGCCACGCGGGCCCCACCGTCGAAAACTGCGTGACGTCCGTCTCCGCGGCGACGACCGTGTCCTGGTCGACGATGAGCTGATCGAGGCGCTGGGCCTTCTCGTTCGCGAGCGAGAGCGTCGCTTCGACGACCGATTGCTGACGTAGGCGCTCTTGCTGGAAGCTGGTCCGGAAGGTGACGCCCGTCAGCACCAGCACCCCGACGGCGATGGCCGGGAGCAGCAGGAACGTGAAGAGGCGCTCGCGTCGGGTCCGATCGGCCAAGGTCCCGCCATCACCCTACCACCGGACGCCCGGAGGCCCCTCGTACGCCGCTCAGGCCCGCGGGATGACGGCGTCTTCGTCCAGCACGATGGGGCGGCTCGCGACGAAGTCCGCGAACTGCTCGCAGATGTAGTCGACGGCGTTCACCTCGCCGTCGTGGAAAGCGTCGCCCCCTTCGGGGTTCGCGAGCTCGATGACGCCGAGGTACCGGCCGCCCTGCTGGACCGCCCCGCAGAGCGCGAGCTTCGGGACGACGCCGAGCTGCTCCCAGCGCCCCTCCTGGAAGCCGTCCGTCGTGGAGGCGTCCAGGAAGGTGAGCGTGCGAGCGCGGCGGAACGTTTCCCGGAAGATCGGGAGCGTGTCCGACGTGCGGTGGAGGAGCACCGCGGTGCTCCTCGGGCCGTTCGCGCGCACGACGACGAACTGGCGCGAGTTGATGTCGAAGACGTGGATCAGCGTCCCTTCCGTCGGCAGCACGCGCGCGAGGATGTTCAGCACGTACTCCGCGCCCGTCACGATGTCCGGCATGAAGTGGAGCTGATGCATCTCCTCGAAGAGCTCGCTGATGAGATCTTCCGAAGGACTGCGACGGCCGGACGCCGTCTGGACGGGGGCGAGCGGGCGACGGCTCGGGCGGGGCGAGGACCCGAGGGCGCCCGCCGCGATCGCCTCCGCCGAGCGTGCCTCGGTCGGGCCGGCGACCGGTGCCGGAGCAGAACCGACTGCCGGCTGCGGCGCGGCTCCGGCCGGAGCCGGGAACGCTCCGGGCGCTGGAAATGCCGCGGGCGCGGCAGGCGGGGCGACGGGCTGCGCCGCCACCGGGGCAGGCGCCGCGGGTGCCGCGGGTGCGGCAGCCACCGGAGCGGGTGCCTCCTGAGCCGCCGGTGCCTGGGGCGCGGGTTGCGCCGCGGGCGCCGCGCCGCGGATCTGGATCACCGGATCGCCGCGCCAGTCCTTCCAGGCGAGCACCGCCACGGGCGGTCTCTGCGGGCGGCCCTGGAACGTGTGATCGAACAGCGCGATCTGGACGAACTTCTGGGATGTGCGCGCCGCGAGCGCGGTACGGACCTGCTCCCACGTCGCGCGCGCGTACCGTTCGAGCTCCTTCGGCGAGAGCCCTGGCTCGAGGGCGAACGCGAATTCCCGGTATGCGATGGGGGACGTCGCGGACGGCTCCTCGGCGCGGCGCGAGATGAGCGTCATTCCCGGGAGCGACGGCACGGGTTCGCCGTCAGCGGGCTCGGCCGGCGCTGCCGGAGCGGGCTCGGCCGGCGCTGCCGGAGCGGGCTCGGCCGGCGCTGCCGGAGCGGGCT
>DASZXK010000048.1:0-19552 GCA_035545855.1 Polyangiaceae bacterium | reverse complement strand
CTCGCGGCGCCGCGCGCCGCGGCGGCTCCTGCCGCGGCACCGGCGGCAGCGGCCCCCGCGCCGGCGCCGGCGCCCGTCGCTCAGATGCCCGTCGCGCACGCGAAGCCCCGCTCGCAGACGCTCGCGTACGGGACGCCCGCGCCGTCGCCTGCTCCTGCTCCGGCGGCGCCGGCTCCCGCCGCCGCCCCCGCGCGCACGCTCACCGGAACGCCCGCGCAGACTCCCAAGCCCGCCGCCGCACAGCCGATGGCCGCGGCTCCCGCACGTCCCGCGGCCGCGCCGGCTCCGGCAGCAGCGCCGGCCCAGGTCGCGCACGCGCACGCCGCGGCCCCCGCAGCCGTGAGCGCCGCCGTCGCCGCCCAGAACGGCCAGCTCTCCGGCAAGCTCGAAGCCCTCGGGCTCACCCCCGCGCAGGTCGACGGCGTCCTCTCGCTCTCGCGGGAGGTGGTCGAAAAGGTCGTGTGGGAGGTCGTCCCGGTCCTCGCCGAGACGATCATCAAGGAAGAAATCCGGCGCCTCACGAGCGCGTAGGAACCGTCTCGAAAGTCGCCGGAGCGACTTCCGCCGCGCGCCGTGGGGCGGGCCGCGTCTTCCCGGCCGTGGGTGCAATGGTAGGGTTCGCCCCGCCATGACCGAGGAGCTGCCGAAAGCCTACGAACCGGCGGAAGCCGAAGCCCGTTGGTACGCGTTCTGGGTGGAGCACGGCGTGTTCCGCGCGGACGCGAAGGATCCGCGGCCGACCTACGTCATCGCGATGCCGCCCCCGAACGTCACGGGGTCGCTCCACATGGGTCACGCGCTCCTCGACACGATCCAGGACGTCCTCATTCGCCACGAGCGCATGCACGACAAGAACGTGCTCTGGCAGCCGGGCGTGGACCACGCGGGCATCGCGACGCAGACGGTCGTCGAGCGGCAGCTCCGGCGCGAGGGAAAGACGCGCCACGACCTCGGCCGCGACGAGTTCCTGAGGCGCGTCTGGGCGTGGAAGGAGCAGAGCGGCGGTCGGATCGTCGAGCAGATGAAGGTGATGGGCGTGTCCGCAGACTGGGACCGCCTGAAGTTCACGATGGACCCGGACCTCTCGCGCGCGGTGCGGGAAGCCTTCGTGCGCCTGCACGAGGAAGGCCTCATCTACCGCGCCACCCGCCTCGTCAACTGGGACGTCGAGACGCGCACGGTGCTCTCGGACCTCGAGGTCGACACCGAGGAGAACGTCCAGGGCGAGCTCTACGAGTTCGCGTATCCCGTCGTGGGCGCGGATCCGACGAAGGGCGCGACGGAGCTCGTCGTCGCGACGACGCGCCCCGAGACGATGCTCGGCGACACGGCGGTCGCCGTGCATCCGGACGACCCGCGGTACACGCATCTCCACGGGAAGAAACTCCGCCACCCGTTCGTGGATCGCGAGATCCCCATCGTCACGGACGCGGTCCTCGTCGACATGAAGTTCGGCACGGGAGCCGTGAAGGTGACGCCGGCCCACGACTGGAACGACTTCGCGACGGGAAAGCGGCATGGCCTCCCCGAGATCAACATCCTGAACCTCGACGGCACCATCAACGAGAACGGCGGCGAGTTCGCGGGCATGGAGCGCTTCCAGGCGAGGAAGGCCGTGAAGAGAAAGCTCGCCGAGGTCGGCCTCGAGCGTGGCTCGAAACCGCACGTGATGACCCTCCCGCGGTCGCAGCGCTCGGGCGTCGTCGTGGAGCCGATCATCTCCACGCAGTGGTTCGTGAAGATGGAGCCGCTCGCGCAGCCGGCTCTCGCGGCGGTGAAGGACGGCCGCACCGTGATCCTCCCCGAGGACTGGGTGAAGACGTACGATCACTGGCTCGAGAACATCCAGGATTGGTGCATCTCGCGGCAGCTCTGGTGGGGTCACCGGATCCCGGCGTTCCACTGCAAGGGGTGCGCCCACGTCGTGGTCACGCGAGAGGACTCCGTCTCGAAGTGCCCGAAATGCGGCGGCGCCGATCTCGCGCAGGACGAGGACGTGCTCGACACGTGGTTCTCGAGCGCGCTCTGGCCGTTCTCAACGCTCGGCTGGCCCGAGAAGACGCCGGACCTCGCGCGCTTCTACCCGAGCGACGACATGTCCACGGGCTACGACATCCTCTTCTTCTGGGTCGCCCGCATGATGATGATGGGGCTCCACTTCATGGGAGAGGTCCCGTTCCGGCGCGTACTCTTGAATGGCCTCGTCGTCGACGAGACCGGCGAGAAGATGAGCAAGGTGAAGGCGAACTCCATCGACCCGCTGGATCTCATCCACGGCGCGCCCTTCGACTCCGTCGTGCAGAAGGCCTTGCCGGGCGCGTCCGTCGCGGAGGCGTCCCAGAAGTTCAAGCGCGCGTACCCCTCCGTCGCGCAGATGGGGCAGGGTTTTCCGGCCTACGGGGCGGACGCCGTACGCCTCACGCTCGCGAGCCACTCGCCGCAGGCCCGCCGCATCGCGCTCTCCCCGAAGCGGATCGAGGGGTACCGGAACTTCTGCAACAAGGTCTACAACGCGGTCCGCTTCTCGCTCGGCAACGTCGGAGGGGTGACGCTCTCCGGGAAGCCGCCGGCCGCGCCGAAGCTCCTCGTGAACCGGTGGATCCTGTCGCGGCTCGGACGCGCCGTGGAGGAGAGCACGGCCGGGATCCGCGGGTTCCGGCTGGATGAAGGCTCCGGCGCGCTCTATCACTTCTTCTGGAACGAGCTCTGCGACTGGTACCTCGAGCTCACGAAGCCCATCTTCCTCGAGGGCTCGGACGCGGAGAAAGCGGAGACGCGAGAGACGCTCGCTCACTCGATCGAGACGGCGCTTCGCGCTCTTCACCCGTTCGTGCCGTTCGTCACGGAGGAGCTCTGGCAGCGAGTGCCGCGCCCCGCGAGCCGCCCGAAGACCATCGCGCTCGCGCCCTACCCGACGCGGGCGGACGGACGGGACGACCCGGAGGCCGAGCAGGACGCGAAGCGCCTGATGGACGTCATCACGGCAGCGCGCACCATCCGGAGCGAGCACGAGGTGCACCCCGGCGCGAAGGTGCCGCTCCGCCTGCGGACGACGGACGCGGGCGCCCGGAGTCTGCTCTCCGCGGAGGCGCGCTTCGTCGCGTTCCTCGCGAAGACCGACGGAGCGCCCGTCGTGGAAGGTCCGGGTGAGCGACCGCGTGGCTTCGTCGTGTCCGTCACGGGGGACGTCGAGGTGCTCGTCGGCCTGAAGGGGCTCGTCGAGGGCAAGAAGGAAGCCGAGCGCATCGAGCGCACGTTGAAGAAGATCGAGAAGGATCTCGCGGGGCTCGAGAAGCGCCTCTCGGACCCGAAGTTCCTCGCGAACGCGCCCGCCGAAGTCGTCGTGCAGGCGAAGGACCAGAAGGCCCAGCTCGAGCGCCAGCGCGAGCGGCTCGCGGAAGAGCGCGGGCTCGTCGCCGAGCTGGACGAGTAGCGGGGACCCAGGAAGGAGGCCACGCGGGGGGAGCCGCCGTCGCGGGACCGGAGCCGCACGCGCGCGGCTACTTGAAGAGCGAATCGCAGATCTCGAGGTCCTTCGCGGACTCGGCCTGCATCACGCAGCGGTGCGCGCGCTCCGTCCCGGTGGCGAGGCAGCCCTCGATGTCCGCGGTGAGGCGGGGCTGCATCGCGAGGCGCATGCCCCCGGTGTCGTCGCTTCGAAGCCGCTGGACGTGCCGGACCAGGTCCGCGCACTGCTCCCGCGTGAGCTCGGCCCCGTCGGGCGCCTGACCCTTGCACGCCGCACAGAGGATCAGACCCAGGAGGACGGGCTTCACGATCCCACCATTTTACACTGGAACCAGGGCCCCTCGCCGTTCGGCCGGAAAGGGCCGGATCCGCGAAGGCTGGCCTGGCGCGCCGGGCCCGGAAATGCGAAGAACGGGCCCGCACGTGGCCACCGCGGAAGAGAGCAGAGGGGCACCCGCGGAGCCCGTCGGGCCGGGCGCCGGGGGTGCCGCACTGTCGGCCGAGACGTCCGCAGAGCCCGCGGGTGCCGCCGAAGCCGCGGCGGCGACGGCCGCTCCGAACGCGTCTCCCAGCCCGAAGCGCGCCTGGCTCGTGCCGGCGCTCGTCGCCATCGTCGGCTTCGCGGTCCCGTTCGTCGGGATGTGTACCGAGGTGCACTTCCGGTTCAGCGTCCCGGTCGGCGCCCTCGGGCTCCTCGTCGGGGCGCTCGGCCTCCTCGGCGCGCTCGGGACGTACCGAGGCGACGGGCCCGTCGCGGGCAGCGTCACTCTCCGGGTTCTCGCGCCGCGCCTCGCGGAGGTCGTCGGCGCGACGTTCGCGTGCATGCTCGTGCTCACGCTCGCCGTCGCCGGCGTTCTCCCGAAGCCGGTGCTCACCGCCGCGATCCTCGTCCCTCTGACGCTGCTCGGCGTGGTCGTCAGCGTGTTCCGGCTCGGTCACGCCGTGGGCGCCTTCCGCGACGAACGGGGTGAGGACGTCCCCCTGCTTCTCCGCCACGGTTTCTGGCTCGTCGTCCTGAACGTCGTCCTCTTCGTGCCCATGCTCGGGAGCTACTCCCTGAGCGACCCGTGGGAGACGCACTATGGCGAGGTCGCCCGCGAGATGCTCGCGCGAGACGACTGGATCTCGACCTGGTGGGCGCAGGACGGCTGGTTCTGGTCGAAGCCCGTGCTCGATTTCTGGATCCAGGCCCTCAGCTTCTCGGCGCTCGGCGTGAAATTCATGCCGGACCAGATGCTCGCCGCGGTGAAGGGCGGCGCGTTCCCGCAGCCGGAGTGGGCCGCGAGGATGCCCGTGTTCCTCCTCACGCTCGCGGGCTGCTACGCGATCTATCGCGCCGTGCGCCGGGCGTACGGACCTCGCGCCGGGTTCCTCTCCGGGCTCGTCCTCACGACGATGCCGTACTGGTACCTCATCGCCCACCAGACGATGACGGACATGCCGTACGTCGGGCCGCTCGCGGGCGCGATGGCCCTGACCTTGCTGGGCTTCCTGACGGATCCGGACGCCAAGGTCCGGACGTACGAGATCCGCGTCGGACAGCGCGCGTTCCGGTTCACGGCGATGCACCTCGTCTGGGTGCTCGTCATCGTGAGCGCCGTCCCGCAGTGCCTCTACCTCGCGTCGCGAAACCTGACGCTCCACCTCCGGCCCGACATGAAGGGCTTCCGCTTCCACGCGGACGAATTCTTCGCCGGCTCGGGCGGGGGCAACTGCGGCATCCCCGGGAACCAGGCGTGCACGCCCGAGCACCCCGTGCACCCCGAGCTCTTCCCGCTGAAGCTCGGTTCCCTCCACGTTCCGATCGGGATCCCGATCCACCTCGCCGTGGGCTGGGCGGCGGTGCTCGGGGCCTTCCTGTGGCTGTCGCGGAAGGAGCGACGGCTCGCGAGCGCCTATTTCCTGGGCGCCTGGTATTTCCTCGCGCTCAGCATGCTCGGCAAGGGGGCCCCGGGGCTCGTGCTCCCGATCGTGACGGCGCTCGGGTTCGTCGGCGTCACGGCGCGCTGGAAGGAGCTCTCACGCATGGAGCTCGTCGGGCTCGTGCTCGTCGTCGCGTGCGTGGGTCTCCCCTGGTACGTGCAGATGTTCATGAGGCACGGTCCGCCGTTCATCGATCGGCTGATCATGCACGATATGTACAAGCGCGCGTTCGTGCACGTCCACGACACGAACCAGGGCGACGACACGAGCTTCGCCTACTACGTGTGGCAGCTCGGGTACGGCCTCTTCCCGTGGACGGGGCTCGCGGCGTCCGGGCTCCTGTTCTGGCTCCGCCGTCCGGATCGCACGAAGGACCTGCGCGGGGACACCTCCGCGCTCATGGTCGTCTGGTTCGTCGCCGCGTTCGGGATGTTCACGATCACGCTGACGAAGTTCCACCACTACATCCTCCCGCTCGTCCCGGCGACGGCGGCCCTCACGGCCGTGCTGGTGGATCGGATGCTCGGCCCCGGCCCCGTCGCGAAGGACGGAAAGCTCGGCGCCTACGTGTGCGGCGGAACGCTCGGCCTCGGGTTCCTCGTCTACGGCATCCTCCGGCTGTTTCCCCGGACGCTCCTCGGTTCGGAGCTGACCGCGGCACGGAGCCCGGGCCTCGCCGGGCTCTGCATCTTCCTCGGGCTCGTCCTCACCCTGACGTCCGTGCGGCGCTTCGGGTCCCCGGGAGAAGAAACCGCCGCGACCGGCCTCGCGCGCCACGATGCTTCCATGCTCGCCGTCGTGGGCATCGCCTCGGCGATCGTCGTGTGCCTCTGCGGGCGAGACCTGTTCGCCGCCGTGCCCGGCAATCCCGTCGACGGCAACGCGCGGCTGATGCACCTGTTCACGTACAACTACGGTCGCCAGTGGCCGGAGTCGTTGAGCTTCCGCGGCGCGTTCATCGGCTTCACGGCCGTCGCCGCCGTGCTCTCGCTCGGCACCGCGGTGACGCGGTTCCGGAAACACGGCGCGATGCTGCTGTCGCTCCTCGCCCTCGTGTGGACGGCGTGGGGCCTCGACGTGTACCTCGTGGCGTGCGCGCCGCACTGGGGTCAGCGAGAGACGATCCTCGCGTATTACCGGGATCGCCGGAGCGACCAGGAACCCTTCGTCGCCTACCAGATGAACTGGAAGGGCGAGAATTTCTACACGGGGAACAAGGTTCCCGCGTTCGTGTCCTCCGGTGAGCGCTTCAAGCAGTGGGTGGAGGAGCAGAAGCAGAAGGGCGTGAAGCGCATCTACTTCACCTCCGAGCACGGCCGCGTCGGGTCGCTCAAGCGAGAGCTCGGCGATCCTCCGCGCTTCGTCGAGCTCACGGACAAGACCCTGAACAACAAGTTCTTCCTGGCGCGAGTGGATTACTGACGGGGGACCTGGGCCCCCGAGGCTTCCCTGCGGTCCTCGGGCTTCGCCCTGCGGTCCTCGGGAACCTCTCCCCCTGCCGCGCCTGGGGGCGCGCTCGCCGTGCTCGCGGAGACGTGGAACGGCGGGACCAATCGGGGGCGAATAGTTTGTATACAAACTGTCCGGTGAGGAGATACCCCGCACGGCGCCGTTCGCCGCGCTCGCGGGGACGTGGAACGGCTGGACCAATCTTGGATCAGTGTCTTGCGGCGTAGTGCGTCGCCAGCGCGTCCAGGAGGCCCTGGATCGTGTATTCGGCGGCGACCACGGTCGGGGAGAGGCCGTGCTTTTCGAGCGTCCCTTGCGTCACGGGGCCGATGCACGCGAGCGTCGTTCCGGCGAGGAGCTCCTTCGCCCGCGGGCCCAGGAGCTCGAAGACGCCGTCCACCGTCGAGCTCGACGTGAAGAGCGCCGCGTCTATCGCGCGCTCCTCGAACAGCCGCGCGAGTTCCGCGCCCCTCGAGACGGACGCCCGGCGTGTGGCGTACGCCGCCACGACGTCCACGACGGCCCCGGATTTGCGGAGGAGATCCGGCAGCGCGTCCCTCGCCTCCTGAGCGCGGAGGAGGAGCGCCCGGCGGACTCCGCCGCGCTCGAGGATGGTCTTCGCGAGGCCCTCCCCGACGTACTCGGTCGCCGTCGCGTCCGCGCGAACGCCGTGGGCGGCCAGGGCCGCGGCGGTGCCGGGACCGATCGCCCCGACCTTCGCGCCACCGAAGGCGCGCGCGTCCCTGCCTTCGCAGGCGAGCTCCGCGAACGTCCGTTCGACGCCGTTAGCGCTCGTGAAGAGCACCCAGTCGTAAGACGCGAGGGTCGTCACGGCGCGCCGGAACGGCGCCGCATCCGCCGGATCCCCGATTTCGATGACCGGAAAGACGACGGGCTCCGCGCCGCGCTCGTAGATCGCCTGCGCCGTGGTCTTCGCCTGGTGCGCCGGGCGCGGCACGAGCAGCCGCTTTCCGAACAGCGGCGCGCGGTCGTACCAGCGGAGCGCGTCCCGGAGACGGACGACCTCGCCCACGATCACGACGGCGGGATTCGTGATGCCCCGAGCGGCGACGTCGGCGGAGACGCGCCCGAGCGTCGAGACGAGCACCTTCTGCTCCGGTCGCGCCGCCCACTGCACGACGGCGACCGGGGTCGTCTCGGCGCGCCCTCCGGCGACGAGAGCCCGAGCGATCTGCTCGAGACGCCGCATGCCCATCAGGATGCAGATGGTGTCCGTCGCCGTCGCGAGGCGCTTCCAGGCGTCTTCCGTCCATTCGACCCCCTCGCGATCGCTGCCCGTGATGAACGTGACGCTGCTCGACACCTCGCGGTGCGTGAGCGGGATCCCCGCGTAAGCGGACGCCGCGACCGGCGACGAGACGCCCGGCACGATCTCGAACGGGATCCCGGCGCGAGCGAGGTCCTCGGCCTCCTCCGCCCCGCGAGCGAACAGCAGCGGATCGCCGCCCTTGAGCCGCGCGACGACCTTTCCGGCGCGAGCGAGCTCGATGAGCTGCTCGGTGATCCAGGCCTGCGAGGGGCTCTCCTTCCCTCCCCGCTTCCCGACGTTCCGGACCTCGGCGTCGGGGCGACACGCCTCGAGGAGTCCCGGGTGCGAGAGGGCGTCGTAGAGGACGACGTCCGCACGGCCTAGCACTTCCCGTCCGCGCGCCGTGACGAGCGAGGGATCTCCGGGTCCCGCTCCGATGAGCCAAACCTTGCCGGCCATGCCCGCGCCCACGTTACCCCGGGGGCCTCCGGGAAGCCGCCTGTGGAGAAGCCGGGTTCTCCCGGACCGGCCTCCGGCGAGACCAAAGCCGGAATCCCTGGCGAAAATCGCCATCTAGGCGGACCGGCCAACGGGTCATGGGCGCGGTTGACAACGTGTGGGAAATCATCACAATTTCCTACCTTGTCCCACCATGTAGGTGTATCCGGGTCCATGCTCGATGGCGCTTTGCCCCGAGCGCCGGAGAGCCGACCCGCATGACGAAGGAAGCCGCCGTGACGGACCAGTGGTTCGTGACCAACGGGGTGGTCGCAGTCGGCCCCCTCGAGTTCGATCGGGTCGCTCGCGGCGTCGCCGGGGGTCAGATCCCGAAGGGCTCCTACGTCCGGCACCGGTCCTGGAAGGTCTGGCGAGAGCTCGCGGAGATCGAAGGCCTGTCCGCGGCCGATCGCGAGCAGACGGTCCAGCGCCTCGCCGGGGCGAGCTCCGTCGCGGAGGAGCGAGCCGCCGATCCGCGGAGCACGCCGCCGCCGCCGCTCGAGGTGGAGATGCAGACGGATCCGCTGCGGCTTCGCGTGGACTCGCAGGCGCCGCTCTCCTCCGTTCGCCCGGCCTCGGTGGATCCCGTCGCGGTCATGGCGTCGGCGAAGACGCTCGAGGACGCGCTCCTCCTCATGCTCTCCACCGCCGTCGCCGCCGCGAAGGGGGACGCGGGTCTCCTGCATCGCGCGCGGCCGGAGCTCGGAGCGGTCGTGACTTCCTACGCGCAGGGTCCGGGCAGCGAAGCGCTCCTCGGCGCGAGACTCGCTCCGGAAGACCCGGCGCTCCTCGCCGCCGAAGCGGGCCGCACCATCCTCGGCGAGCCGCAGCTCGGCGACGCCGGCCGGTACATCGCGGGGAGGCTCTCGCCGTGCATGGGCGTCGTCCGGGGCGTGGCGATGGTGCCGGTCGTGGTGTTCGGGAAGCTCATCGCTCTCGTGGAGCTCGGGCGCTCTCAGACGCCGTTCCGCGCTCGCGAGATCGCCCGGGTGGAAGACGTGGTGGAAGCCCTCTCGGCGCGCATGGTGGTCGAGGGCTGGGTCGGCGCCTGACCTCGGGCTATGCTCCGCGCTCGATGCGGCGCACGCTGATCCGACTCGTTCCTCCGCTCGTGGCCCTCGCGGTGGGAGCGGCGCTCGCGCCCGCGTGCGGGAATCAGTGCGACCGGAACCCCGACGAACCGCCGGTGCCCTGGAAGGGCGGGGATACCGACCTCGTGCGCATGACCTACGAGAGCGCTCCGCTCGGAGGCCCCTTCCTGGATTTCCCGCCGGGGCGCACGTACCGCTTCTTCCACGGCCTCCACGGAGTACCGAGGCTCGTCAAGGCGAACATTTCCTTCGCGGAGTTCCCCACCGGAGAAGGAACGGACTCGGAGGGGTTCGTCGATCCCGCGGGCAATCAGGTCACGTACGAGGCGGTGACCGACGAGTACGTCGACGTGCGGAACGACACGTGTTCGGACGTGCGCATCCGTCTCTACGCGGCCGACCCGGAAGTCGCGACGACGGACGCCGGAATCTCGCCCGCGTCCGACGCCGGACCCTGACGGCCCGGGCGCTTCACTCGGCGGACGCGCGTTCCAGCGCGGCTTCGTCCTGCCGCGCGAAGTGGAGGCGGTGGAGCTTCGCGTAGAGGCCGCCCTTCCGGAGAAGCTCGGAGTGCGTTCCTTCCTCGACGAGGCGCCCGCGCTGGAAGCCGAGGATGCGATCGGCGGCGCGCACGGTGCTGAGGCGGTGCGCGATGATGAGCGCCGTCCGGCCTTTCATGAGCTCGTCCAGCGCTCGCTGGACTCGGGCCTCGGTGTCGCTGTCGACGCTCGCCGTCGCTTCGTCCAGCATGATGATGGGCGCGTCCCGGTAGAGCGCGCGCGCGAAGGCGATGAGCTGCCGCTCGCCGGCGGAAAAGTTCTCCCCGCGCTCGTCCACCCGGGCGTCCAGGCCCCCGGGGCGCCGCTGGAAGAGATCGAGCGCGTCGATGCGGCGGAGGGCCTGCTCCACGCGGGCGCGATCCGGCGTCGGGTCCCCGACGGCGACGTTCGAGAGCACCGTACCGGGGAACAGGAAGACGTCCTGCGGGACGACGGCGAAGCGACTCCGGAGCTCCGTTCGGTCCAGCGAACGGACGTCCGCGCCGTCCACCCGGACGACGCCGGAGCTCACGTCGTACAGGCGGAGGAGGACGGAGGCGAGCGTCGTCTTGCCGGCGCCTGTCGGGCCCACGACGGCGATCTTCTCGCCCTTCTTCACGCGGAACGTGACGTCTTCCAGGACCGGAACGCCGGGCTTGTACTCGAACGTGACGTGGTCGAACGAGAACGCCGCTTCCCCGGCCGGGACGGCGGACGCGGCGTCCGTGCTCTTCGGAGCGTCGAACTCCTCCAGATCGAGCAGGCCGAAGACGCGCTCCGCGCCGGCCATCGCGCTCTGGAGCAGCGTGTATCGCTGAGCGAGGGCGCTGATCGGCTCGAAGAACATGAGGAGGTACGCGTTGAAGGCGACGACGGTGCCGAAGCTCACCGGGTGGTACCCGAGCGCGACGATGATCGACGCGAGGCACACGGAAGTGACCATCTCTATGGCCGCATCTTGAACGGCCTCGTACTTGATGCTCGCGATGTTCGCGTCCCGGTACGCGCTGTTGATGACGTCGAACTCGTGGGCGGCGCGCTCCTCCCGGCAGAACGCCTGCACGACCGCCATGCCCGAGACCTGCTCGTTCATGTTGGCGTTCATCTCCGCCGTCTTCGCGCGGATCGCGCGGAAGGCGTCCCGGGACTTCCTCCGCACGAGCTGCACGAGGAGCGCGACGACCGGAGCCGCCGCGAAACCGACGAGCGAGAGACGCCAGTCGAGCCCCACCATGACGATGACGATGCCGACGAGCTTCACGAGGTCGACCACGGCGTTCAGCGCGCCGGACGCGAAGAGCTCGAGAATGGCGTCGATGTCGTTCGTGACGCGCGTGACGAGGCGGCCCACCGGCTGCTTGTCGAAAAAGCCGAGACGGAGCGACTGGAGATGGCCGAAGGCGTCTCGCCGGAGATCCGCGAGGGCGCGCGCGCCGGAGATCTGGACCGCGTACACCTGGACGAAGTTCAGGACCTGCTCGACGAGGACGACGGCCGCGAAGGAGAGGCCGCCCCAGAAGAGGACCTTCGGATCCTTGGCGGACGCGCCCTGGTCTATCGTGATGCGCATCAGGTACGGGCGGAGGAGGCCCATGCCGGCCATGACGAGGCCGAGGACGATCGAGAGCCAGAGCCAGAACTGGTACGGCCTCATGTACGGCCAGAGCCGGCGAGCGAGCCGCGTGTCGTAGGCCTTGCCGAACGCGCTCTCTTCGTGGAACGCGCGGAGCGCGGCCTCGGCGCGCGTCCCGGGCTTCTTCTGAGCGACGGGGGCTTTCTGAGTCACGCCGGCACCGCCTCTCCGGCGAAAGTCGCGGGACCGGACAGCGCTTCGAGCTCGCTCTCCACGCGCTGCTCTTCCGCGAACGCGGCATACAGGCCGCGGCGGCCGATGAGCTCCTCGTGCGTGCCGCGCTCCACGATGCGGCCCGCGTCGAGGACGAGCACTTCGTCGCAGCGCGCGGCCGCCGCGACCCGGTGAGTGACCAGGAGGACGCTCTGCCGCTCGCGACGCGCCTCGATGACGTCGATGATGGCGCGCTCCGTCCGCGAGTCCACCGCGGAGAGCGGATCATCCAGGACGAGCACCCGCCGGCTCGCGAGGAAGGCGCGCGCGAGGGCGACGCGCTGCTTCTGGCCGCCCGAGAGCTGGACGCCGCGCTCGCCGACGATGGTGTCGAAGCCGTCGGGGAGGAGGTCGATTTCTTCGGCGATCTGCGCGTCCTTCGCGGCGCCTCGGACGGAGTCCATCGCGACGGTGCCGTCGGGGTCGTCGAAGCAGTACCCGATGTTCCGCCCCACCGTGGTGGAGAACAGGAACGCGGATTGCTGCGCGTAGCCGATGGAGCCGCGGACGGCGGAGAGCGGGAGATCACAGACGTCCACGCCGTCCAGGAACACGGTGCCCCGCGGCGTCGGCTGGAGGCGGGGGAGGAGCGCCGCGAGCGTGGACTTTCCGCTGCCCGTCCGTCCGACGATGGCGACGAGCTTTCCGGGCGCGACGTCGAAGCTCACGCCGTCCAGGATCCGGTGGTCGCCGTAAGAGAAGGAGAGCCCGCGGACCTCCAGGTGGCCCGCGACGCGAAGCGGCGCGGGGAGCGGACCGTCCACGATGTCGGGCTCGGCGTCGAAGACCTCTTCCAGGCGGCTGAACGCGGCCCGCCCGCGCTGCACGATCGAGGTGAGGAAACCGAGCGAGATGAGCGGCCACGTGAGCCGCGAGAGCGCCCGGAAGAACGCCATGAAGTTCCCCGGCGTGAGCTCGTCCCCGAGCATGAGCCGCCCGCCGTACCAGAGGACGATGATGGCGCCGACCGCCGTGATCGCCTGCATGACCGGGAACATGAGGCCGCGGAGACGCGCGAGACCGAGCGTCTTCTCCAGGTAGTCCGCGTTGGTGATCGAGAAGCGCCGGATCTCCTCCTCTTCGAGGGAGAAGGACCGGACGACGCGGACGCCGGAGATGCTCGACTGCACCGCCGCGGACATCTGACCGATGGCGTCCTGGTTTTCGCGCTGGCGTGAGAACATCGCCCGGGAAAAGCCCCACATGGCGACGAAGAGGACGGGGAGCGTGGAGAGCGCCGCGACCGTGAGCCGGCCGGAGATGCGGAGCGTCACGGCGAGCGCGCTCGCGAGCGCGAAGACCGTGTTCATGGAGTTCAGCGCGCCGAACCCGAGGAGCAGCCGGACCTGCCCGAGGTCGTTCGTCGCGCGGCTCATGATGTCCCCGGTGGACTTCTTCCGATAGAAGGCGGGACCGAGCCGCTGGAGCTGATCGAGGAGGGCCTTCCGGAGCTCGTACTCCGCGATGCGGCCCGCGTTGAACACGGCCATGCGCGAGAGCACCCGGATGATCAGGGTGGAGAGCGCCACGCCGATGAGCAAGGCACCGATGTGGGCCGCGATCTCCTTCTTCCCGGCGACGGCCGCGTCGATCGCGATGGAGAGGTTCGTGTCGAACCAGTACTGACCGTACTGGTACGTCGCGAGCAGGACGAGACCGACCGCGAACCGCGGGGACTGCCGGCGGAGCTGTCCGAGAAGCGTCGTCGGGAGACGCGGGGGCGAGGTGGGGGCGTGGGACGTCATCCTGTGGGCCGGGCCGGGGGCCTGAATGTCTAGGACGGGGACGGGCTCCAGAACAGCCCGTCCGAACGGGATGTCCGGCGGCGCCCCTCCGGACGCGGTCCCGGGGGTTTTTGCGGGGGAGTGCCCGGGATCGGGGATCGCCCCTAAAGAATCCCCGCGCCCCTTCCGTTCATCGGTGAATGGGGACGCGCGACGCCGCAAAGCCGGACCGAATTCGCCTCCTTTGCGTGGACGACGAGCCGAACGTCCTGGAAGGCATCTCGCTCCACCTTTCCCGGCGTTACGACCTCACGACGGCCACGAGCGGGGCCAAGGCGCTCGAGCTCGTCGAGAGCGGACCGCCGTTCGCCGTGATCCTCTCGGACATGCGAATGCCGGGGATGGACGGGGCCGCCTTCCTCGGGCGCGCTCGGTCGCTCGCCCCGAACGCGGTGCGAATGCTGCTCACGGGCCAGACGGACCTCGACTCGGCCATCTCGGCGGTGAACGAGGGCCAGATCTTCCGCTTCCTCACGAAGCCGTGCTCCCCGCAGACGCTCCTGTCCGCCGTGGAGGCGGCCGCGAACCAGCACCGCCTGCTCACCGCCGAGCGCGTGCTCCTCGAGCAGACGCTCCACGGAAGCATCCGGGCTCTGGTGGACGTCCTGTCCCTCACGAGCCCGGCGTCCTTCGGGCGCTCGACGCGGATCAAGCAGCTCGCCGGCGAGCTCGGGGCGAAGCTCGGGCTGGAACCACGCTGGCCCGTGGAGATGGCCGCGATGGTGTCCCAGCTCGGGTGCATCGCCCTCCCGGCGGAGACCGTGGAACGCCTCTACCACGGACAACCCCTCTCGCCGGAGGAGCGGGAGATGGTCGCTCGCGTGCCCGCCCTGACGGAGCAGCTCCTCGCCCACATACCCCGGCTCGAGGTGGTGCGCGAGATCCTCGCGACCTACGAGAAGCCTTACCGGGCCGCTCCGCCCGACGCTTCTCCCGAGAAGCGGTACTCGCTCCGGTGCGCGCAGGTCCTGAAGGTGGCGGTCGACCTCGACTCGCTCGAAGCGCAGGGTGAGACGGCCGCGTTCGCGCTGGACACGCTGCGCGGCCGGATGGACCGCTACGATCCCGAGGTGGTCGCCGCGCTCGTCGCGGTACGCGGAGGGGCGGAGGCTCGCCGCGACGTTCGCGAGGTGCCGACGACCGGCCTCCGCGTGGGGATGGTGCTCGCGGAGGACGTGAAGACCGCCGCCGGCACGCTGCTCTTCAGCCGCGGGCACGAGGTGACGCCGGGCTTCATCGAGCGGGTCCGGAACTTCCGCCCGGGTACGCTGAAGCCCACGCTGCGCGTCATCGTCCGGCCCACGAACGAGTAGTCGGATCGGATGCTTGCCACTTCCCCGTGGGTCAACTGAACAGGCTCGCTTGCGAGCTGGCGTGCGCTCTTGCCGCCATCGACTCGGCACAGCGTCGATGATCGGAGCGCACGCAAGCTCGGAAGGAGCACCGGGGCGCGGGGCGGGGGCCCCGCTCGTCCTCGGGTCTCCACTTTCACTCCGCGTCATCCATTCGAGCGGGAGCGGCCACTAGCCGACTGCGCGCACCTCTTCGGCCGCGATCGCTCGGAACCGGGGAAGCTCCGCGGCGAATGGCGAGGCGAGGACGAAATCCGCATTCAGGCGGCCCCCGAGCGTCTCGCCGTCGGCGCCTTGCTCGGTCGCGTGGACCAGAGCGTCGGCGACGTGCACGGCGAGCAGCATCTCGTTCTTCGGGCAGAGCTCCGGATGGTGGTGGTAGGCCGTCGCTTCCACGACCTCGAACGGCAGGCCCCAGAGGCCGAGCAGGTAGCCGCCCACCTCCGCGTGGGACGCGCCGAGCCGCTCCTTTTCGACCTCGTGGAGCGCTCGTTTGCCGGCCCGCGCCTCCGAGAGGACTTCCTCGAACTTCGCCGGCGCGCTGATCGAGAGGACGATCTGGCCGACGTCGTGCACGACGGCCGCGGTGAAGGTCTCCGCGGCGTACGGTCGTCCGGCGCACAGACGGCGAGCGACGCGCGCGACGAGGAGCGCGTGCCGCTGGAGGGCGTCGAGGTCCAGCCCGCGGACCGAGGTCCCGGAAGAGACGAAGACGTGGGCGGTGAGCGCGAGGGACCGGAGGAGCTCCGTCCCGAGGTAGGAGACCGCCTTCGCGACGGAGGTCTGGCGCTGCGCGAGCCCGAAATACGAGGAGTTCACGAGCTGGAGCACCTTCACGGCCATCGCCGAGTCGCGCTCGACGATCGCGGCGAGATCCGCGAGGCCCGTCTCCGGCTCGCCCATCGCACGCGTCAGCTCCCAGTAAGTCGTCGGGACGGAGGGGAGCCGGTCCACCTTGCCGACCAGGCTCCGCACCTGCGCGTCCTCCAGCAGCGCCTGCAGCGAGGCGGTCCGCTCGATGACGTCACGGAGGGCATCGGCGTCGCACGGCTTGCTCAGGAACCGGTGCGCCACCGGGAGGGCGCTCAGCACCTTGCCTCGTTCGGCGTGTCCCGACAGGACGATGCGGGCGGCGCCCGGCTGGAGCTCCTTCACCTTCTGGAGGAGCGCGACCCCGTCCACGCCGGGCATCTGCATGTCCGAGACGACGACGTCGAAACGCTCGCGAGCGAGCTCGTCCAGGGCCCGCTCTCCGCCGAGCGAGAACGTCATCTTCCACGCCTTGCGCTGCTTGTGCAGGAGGTCCCGGAGCGCGTCGAGCACTTGCTGCTCGTCGTCGACGAACAGGACTCGCTTCACTGGCGGACCTCGGGCGCAGGCTGTTCACGGCCATTCACGGGGAGTCTTACGAAGAAGGTCGTGCCCTCTCCGACCTTGCTCGAAAACCGGAGGTCTCCGCCGTGTTTCCCTTTCACCACCGCCCAGGCGAGCGCGAGCCCTTGCCCCGTTCCCTTGCCGACCTCCTTGGTCGTGAAGAACGGCTCGAAGATCCGGTGGGCGATCGCGTCGGGAATGCCCTTGCCGGTGTCGGCGACGGCGATGACGACGTCGTCGCCGTCGGCGCGCGTCGTCACCCGGATCCGTCCCTTCTGCTCCGTGCCCTTCACGACGTCGTCTATGGCGTGAGCCGCGTTGACCACGAGGTTCAGGACGACCTGGTTGATGTCGTTGACGTGGCACTTCACGGGCGGGATCTCGGCGAAGTCCGTCTCCAGATCCGCCACGTACTTGTACTCGTTGCGGGCGATCGTGAGCGTGTTCGAGACGGCCCGATTCAGGTCCACGTGAGCCATGTCGTGCTGCGCGGGGTGCGCGAACTCCTTCATGGAGCGGACGATGTTCGTGACGCGTTCGAGGCCGTCCACGCAGCGCTCGAACGCCGCCGGCATTCGCTCGCGGAGGTAGTCGAGGTCCGCGTCCTCCTCCGCGACGGTCGCGGCCTCGAGCGCCTCGCGGAGCTCCTCGGCCGAGGCACCGGAGGAAACCAGACGCCGGAGGCTCGTGAGGCGATCCAGCAGAACGGCCACGTCCTTCGCCGCGTCCCTGAGGAAGTGGACGCTGTCGTTCACGAACTGGATCGGCGTGTTGATCTCGTGAGCGATGCCCGCGGCCAGCGTCCCGACCGCGGCGAGGCGCTGCGCGGCGACGAAGTCCGCCTGCGTCCTCTTCAGCTCGGTGATGTCCTGGGAAACGAGCACCGCGCCCACGATCTCGCCGTGCACGCGCATGGGCCCCATGTGCGCCGAGAACCACCGCGTGTCTTCCCCCGCCACCCCGACGCTCGTCTCGTAGGTCTCGGCGACACCGGTCTCCACGACCCTCCGGAGCCGCGCTCGCTGAGCGTCGTGGTCGGCGGGCGGCATGTACAGCAGGAAGTCCGAACCGATGACCTCTTCCATCGTGAAGGCGTCCAGCACCTTGTTGATGAACTGGATCCGGCCCGCCCGGTCCACCGCGATGATGAAGGCCGGCGCGCACTCCATGACGGCGTCGAGTGTGCCCGTCAGGGCTTCCTGGGCCTGCTCGGCGCCGCGCGCGCGCTGCTCGGCGCTCTCCTTCAGCGCGAGGGCCTTTCGAAGGAGTTCGTCGGCGTGACGCCGCGCCATGGCTTCCCGGTGCACCCGGAGCGCGTCGTTCGCGACGCGCACCAGGGCCTCGATCTCGATCGGCTTCACGAGGTAGCGCATCGCCCCCCGCTCCATCGCCTCCGTCGCGGTCTCGAGGGACGGGTTCCCCGTGATCACGACGACCGGGACGTCGAGGTCCCGCTCGCGGACGCGGCTGATGAGCTCGATCCCGTCGATGCCGGGGAGGTCGAGGTCGCTCAGGATCACGTCGAAGGAGAGCCGGTTCAGGGCGGCGAGCGCGGTCTCCGCGTCGTCCGCTGCTTCTACGCGGTACCCGCGCGCGGCGAGCGCCCGCGAGTAGGCCGCGAGCAGCGCGGCCTCGTCGTCGACGATGAGGACCCGCGGTCCCTGAGTGGGGTCGATGGAGACGGGAATGTCGGCCGCCCTTCTGCTGGCGTCGAGGACGACGGATTCCGTCGTCCGAGCGGGGCAGGACTGCCCCGCGGTGGGGTACGGTCGCGACGCGAAGTTCTGTAGTGGGGCGCCGCTCGCGAAGGCGGACCCGCTCGGCGATCGCCCGCCCCGGGAAGCGCACTAACCACTTGATTTTACTGTGGGATCAACCGAACCGACGAAGCTCGACCTCGCCGCGGACGGGCGCGCCCTAGAAGAGCCCGACGCTGAAGTGAATCGCGTACGGATCCTCCCAGTAGCGGCGGGCGAGGTTGAACCCGAAGTCGAGCGCGAGGGGTCCGACCGGCGTCGTGACCCGGATGCCGCTTCCTGCCGCGTAGCGGAGCTTCGTCAGGTCCACCAGCGCCGGATCGACCCAGAGGTTACCGGAGTCCAGGAAGAGCGTCGTCTGGAAGACGCCCGTGAGCGGAATGCGGAACTCCGCGCGCGGATTCACGAGGACGTTGCCGCCGCGGATGGGGACCCGGGCCGGGGAGAGGGCGTTGTCGGCGGTGATCCCGCTGCCGGCTTTGCCGATTCTGCTCTGCTCGTCGAAGATCTGCTCGGCGAGGTCCTGCGGGATGACGGAGTCCTGCACGAAGCCGCGGATGGTGTCCGCCCCGCCGAAGTAAAAGAGGCGATCGGGATACGTCTCGGAGCCGGAGACGAGCTGCTGGTTATAGCCGCCGCGGAGGCTCAGGGCGAGGGCGAGCCCTTTCTTCGTGAGGCGAACGTAGCCCGCGACGCGCGCGGAGTAGCGGAGGAAGTCGCTCGTCAGCTTCGTGACGTCGTCCCGCGGAGCCGCCCGGACGTGCTCGAGGCCGGCGAACACGAACGTGCCGCTCGTCGCGTCGAAGGGGTTGTCTCGCCGATCCCAGGTGACGCTCGTGCGCTCGGCGAGCGCGTAGGTCTTGCCGTCCGCGACGCGAAGACGCGCGGCGGCGGCGGGGTTGTCCTGGAGGTACTGAGCGACGGTCGCGTCCTTCGTGAGGCCGAAGATCTCCGCGTCGTTCAGCTCCACCGAGCCGCCGAGCTGCACGACGAATCGCGTCGTCGGTCGGTAGCTCTGCGTGACGATGAGCGCGTCCTTCGTGAGGCCGTAGTCGCGCGTGTTGTCCCGCACGTCGATGAGCTCGACGCCGAACGGGAAGAGCGGCCCGAGCCCGATCTCCGGGAACTCCACGGACAGGCTGTTTCGACGCTCGAGCCGATCCATGAGCTGGAGCTGGTCGAAGCGGCCGCGGACCTGGCT
>DASZXK010000047.1:0-54306 GCA_035545855.1 Polyangiaceae bacterium | reverse complement strand
CGAGCACGGCGAGCGCGCGCCGCTAGGCGCGGCAGGGGGAGAGGTTCCCGAGGCCCGCAGGGCGAAGCCCGAGGACCGCAGGGAAGCCTCGGGGGACCAGGTCCCCCACAAACAAACCCCACGACGCGAAACGTCGTCGCGTCGAGCTCGCCCGCAGGGCGGCGAGCCTCGGGGGACCAGGTCCCCCACAAACAAACCCCACGACGCCGAACGTCGTCGCGTCGAGCTCGCCCGCAGGGCGGCGAGTCGCCCGGGGCCTTTCGGGACCAGTGTGCTAAACGACTACGAGTGCCGTCCCGAAAGCCGAAAGACGTCGTGCTCGTCCATGGGCGTACGCCCGACGGTCAGGGCTACGGCGTCATCCGCGCTCGCCAAGAGCGGCTCGAAGTCGGGCTCATGCGCCCGCTGGAGCAGGGAAAGCCCATCCACGGGGAGGTCGTGAAGCTCACGCCGCGCCCGGAGATGCCACTCCTGTTCGACGCCGAGACGGAGTACGCGGCGCCGGGTGCGGAGTCGGACAAGGCCGCAGAATCCGCTCCGGAGCCTGCCGCGTCGCAAGGGCCGCCCATGGTTGCGACGGACGCGTACCGGAAGAACTGGGACGCGATCTGGAGCCGGCCCCGGCGGGACAAGCTCGCGAACTGAGCGGCGGGCTCCTTACTGGAGCTTCGCCATGAAGGTCTTCGTCTCGCCGGCGCCGACGGTCGCCGTCATCACCTTGCGGCCCATCGTCGGGTGCACGAACACGACGGTCTGCGGACCGGGCGCGACCTGGATGCCGACCTTCGGCGTCGCGCCGAGGGGGCGGCCGTTCAGGATCACGTTCGAGACGGGGATCGAGTTCATGTTCAGGACGGCCTTGCCCGCCTGAGCGACCCGCGACGGTGGAGGCGGCGCCGCCTGGGGCCTCGGCGCGTTCGTGGGGCCGCGCGAGGCGATCGCAGGGCCGTGCGGCGCCGTTTCTTCGGGCGCGCTCGACGAGAGGGGCGCGTCTTCCACGCCCTCGGCCATCGTGATCTCGAACGTCTTCTCCGCGATGCCGTCGTCGAAGTTCACGTTCCGCCGGTACGTCGAGTAGCCCGACTTCGTCGCGAGGAGGGTGAGCTGCTTGCCGGCGGGGACCTCGATCGTCGCGGGGAGCTCCGGAACGAGGCGGCCGTCGAGCAGCACCCGCGCGCCGTCGGCGCCCGGCCCCGGCTTGAAGGTGGCGAGGCCCTTCTTCACCTTGAGCTTCAGCGGGCCCATGCTCTTCATCTCGCCGTCGTCGAGGATGACCTTCTCCTCGTACGGTTCGTATCGATCGGAGCCGGCGACGCGGATCGTGTGCTCGCCGGGCGCGAGGTTCTTCGCCGTCTGCGGGAGCTCGCCGATCTCCTGGCCGTCCACGTAGAGGCGGAGGCCCGAACCGAGCGCGGAGACGCGCACGCCCGTTCCGGCGCCCGCGACCGCGAGAGACAGGTTGCTCGTGCTCTGCTCACCGGCGACGACGGAGACGGCCTGATCGGCCGTGTCCTGATAGCCCTTCGCGGAGGCGCGGACGAGGTGCGCTCCTCCCGGGAGCGACGCGACGCTGCAGGGCGATGCATCGCAACGCTTCTGGCCGTCCACGAAGACCTGCACGCCGTCGAGCGGTTTGCCGCCGGGACCCGAAACGGTGATCGTCAGCGCGCCGGTTCGGGCGCCGACGAAGAAGTAGAGCGCCGCCGCGACGAGGACCGCGAGCGCGCCGGCCGCGACGTACGTCTGATTCAGGCCCCCCCGCTTCGGAAAGAGCGCGGCCTTGTTCGGCTGCGTGCGCGCGGCGTGGATCGCGGGCGCCGTCGGCTGCATGGGCCGCTCGTTCCGCGGCATCGTCTTCATCGGGGGCGGCGGCTGCGAGCCTGCGTCTCCCGAGTAGACGCGCGTCGGCGCGTCGTCTTCCGGGTCTCCGCCGTACGCGTTCAGCGACGAAGGTACGGGCGGGGGCTTCGGCAGCGGCGGCGCGAGCGACGGTCCACTCGGCGGTGGCGGCGCGGAGTTCCGCGCCGGAGGCATGGAGGGCCGCGGAGGCGGCGGCGGCGCGCTCGGCTGCCTGAGCGACGGCGGTGGCGGCGGGGGAGTCCCCGCGCTCGGCGGCGGTGGCGCCGGAGTGGGCGCGCTCTGCGGCCGAAGACTCGATGGAGGAGGCGGCGGCGCGGCGCTCGGGCGTCCGACGGGAGCGGCGAGCTGTGCGAGACTCGGCGGAGGCGTCGGCGCCGAAGGCCCGCTCGACGGCGGGCGCGGCGCGCGGCTGATGCTCGGTGGAGGCGGCGGCGCCTTCGAGCCGCCCGGGACGCTCTTCGCCACGACCCCCGAATCCGAGGGCATCCCCGACTCCTTCTTCTTGGTCAGGGAGTCGAAGATGTCGAGGCTCGAGCCTTTCTTGTCGCTCATTTTCGGGGCCATCAGCCTAGCTCCCCGAACGCTCGGGTTCCATCGCGTTTGCCGCGAGCGAGACGCGCTTCGAAGCGCACGTCCGCCGTGGTTCACGGCGCACAGCGTCAAGGCGACGACGCACGCGAACCACTGGTTCGGCGATCAGCGTCGCTCGCGAATCCTCGCGCGCGGGCGACGCGACGTGACGTTTTCGGCCCGGCTTCGAGACTCAGAGCGCGTCCAGGAGTGCTCGGATGCTGCCGCGCGCGACCGCGTACGTTGCGGCGACGCCGTCGACGCGGACGTACTGGACGCTCACGTTTCGATAGGTGTCCCCGGCGCCGACGGAAAAGCTCACCGTCGGCAGCCGTTCCGTGCGCGCCGCTTCTCGCTCGATGCGGACGGTGAGCACCGGCTTTCCGAACCCTTCCTCGACCTGGGGCGGCCCCACGTGGACCGCCGCCTCGGCGCGAAGGCCCGAGAGCGTCTCCACGATCTTGTGGATGGCGTCTTCCGACAGCGGAAGAGTCGCGTCCGTCTGCACGAAGTCCTCGCCGCGTTTCTCGAGCGTTACGGTTCGACCTTCGGCGGAGAGCGTGACCTTCGCGGTGATCGAGGTGTCCATCATCATCGGGCTCCGGTCGAGGACCAGCGTCGTCAGCGTCTCCACGACTCGCCGCGGCACCACGAACACCCCGGGATCGGAGTCGAACGAGCCGAACCGGCCGGCGCCCGCAGGCTTGCCGAGCCGGAGGACGTGGGTTTCGAGGCCCGGCCCCTTCTTCACCGAGAGGCGCGCGACGATCCAGGGCTCGCCGAGCCCGAACGTGCCGTCGTCGGCGTCGACGACCCAGCGCTCGACGGAGAGGGTCCGGAGCGCGTCCGCGAGCTCGAGCGCGAGCGCGCCGTCGACGGTGAAGCCCGCCGGGGATTCCAGGGTCCAGGTTCCCGAATCGCTCCTCGCGAGCGATTGCTTCGCGGGCCCCTCGAGCTCGATGCGGCTCACGTCCGCGATCGGGACGTCGAGGAGAGTGCGGCTCCGGACGAGCGCGGCGTCCGCGACGAGGAGGCGCGCCGTCTCGCGCGCGAGCTCGAGGACGACGCCGTCGTGTCCGCGCTTCACGTAGACGCGCCCGTCGGGCGTCCGCGCGGACACCTGGATCGTCTCCGTCCGCACCTTGGACTCGTCCGAGGCGGAGCTCCGGAGCGTGACCTCGCCGTAGGGCGTCGCGAGCCCGAGCCGCGCGAGGTCGGGCGACTCCACCACGGTGCCCATCGCGTGGATCAGGGCCTCGAGGCGGCCGTTGCCGGCTTCGGTGTCGACGGTGCCCTCTCGCGGCGCCCGCATCACGAACCCGGTCTCCTTGCGATCGAGGGTGAGGTGCGTCTCGCCTTGCCGGATGTCGAGACTCTCGACCTCGTCGGGCCGCATCCAGAAGAGCGTGCGGTCGACGAGGGATTCCGCCGTCGCGCCGAGCCCGGAGAGGACGGACCTCGGGACGCACGCCGCGACGCGGTCCGGAGCCTTCCGGAGCGCGATCACGTCCGAGTCGCTCGTCGGGCACTTGCCGCCCACGACGACGATGCCCACCGGCTCGTTCGGCTTGATCGGGGTCATCGTCACCGTCACGGCGTCCTGCCCGGCGAGGGCCTTCTCGGCCGCGGCGGGGTCCATGAACTGCTCGGCCCGCGTGCGCGTGAACTGGACGAGCACGCGATCGAAGACGGCGCGGCTCGTCCGAGCGTCGCCCATCATGCCGTCGAACCGGAAGCCGTCGAGCCAGTCCGCGCGCCTGAGCTTCCGGAGGCCGCCGATGCCCTCCAGCGTGAGCTTCTGGAGCGAGCTCGAGAGGTACGGCATCACGTAGCGTTCGCGGAAATCGTCGACCTTCGCGTCGAGCTCCGCGATGAGCGACTTCGAGACGATGACGACGCCCTTGCCGGGCGCGTTCTCGCCGGCGATTTCGAGGTACCGGGAGCCCTCGGGCGTCGCGGCGGGGGCGCCGAGGCGGAGGCGATACTTGATGTCCCCCATGTCCACGTGGACGACGAGCGACGGGTCGTCCAGGCCGAACGCCGCGCGGTCCACCTCCTCCGGCTTGATGCGCCGGACCTGGGACGCGAGCTCGAGCGTGCCCTCGATCTTCTGGATGCCGAACGGCTCCGCCTCTTCCTGGAGGGGTTCGGTGATGTTCCAGGAGGCGTCCCCGGCGTCGTCCATCTTCGTGCGGGTGAGCGTGAAGCTCCCCGTCTTCCGCTCGAAGCGGATGCGCGTGATCTCGTCGTCGTCGTACGCCTGGAGCAGGTTCGTCTCGCGCGCCTCGGCTTCGCTCGTGGTGAGCGTGTTCCGCGTCGCGATGACGAGCACGACGAGCGCGAGCGCGACGCCGATGAGCACCGCAGAGACGATCTGCGAGGACCGGGCGCTCACGACGCGCCTCCCGGACGCTTTCCGCCCTGAACGGCCTGTCGCGATTTCTTCTCCGCGCCTCGCCGCCGGACGAGGATGAGCCCGCCGAGCACGAGCGCCGCGCCCGGCATGTAGACGAGCACGTACCGGAGCACCTCGGACAGAGCGTCTTCCGTGAGCGAGAGCCCGACGGGGTGCGACGGCTTCTCCGGCACGCTGACGATGGCCGGCTTCGCGGCGAGCCAGGAGATCGCGCTCTCCACGAACACGCGGTTTCCGAGGAGGGTCGCGTCGCGGAACGTCTGCCCGAAGGCGACGTTCGCGGTCCCGATCGCGACGAGCCGCGGCCCGTGCTTCTCGTGGGACCCTTCGGGCCTGTCTCGCTCCGCGGCCATCGCGACGACGAACGGACCGGACGTGTCCCCCGAGTGCTTCTCCACGGCCTTCCCTTCTTCGACGAAGGGGCGGATGTCCTTCACGCCGAACGCGAGGGCGCTCGTCACGAGGAGCGGCTTCGCGACGCTGTCCTTCGTGGCGCGCAGGCTCTGAGACGCCGTCAGCACGGGACGGAGCTTCACCTCGTCGTCCACGACGAGGCCGGCAGTGATGTCGTGGGCCTTCGGCGTCGCGAAATACGTCTCGCCGAGACCCTGCGGCATCCGGAGCGCCGGGTCCCGCTCCACGATGAAATCCCCCCCGAACTCGATGCCGGCGGACGAGAGCAGGCGTCCGAGCCCGGAGTCCCGGATGCGGTTCTCGTCGTCGAGGATGGGATTTGCGAGCACGAGCACGTTGCCCCCGTGCACGAAGTACGCTTCGAGTCGCGCGGCCGCGGCCTGCGACACCGGGACGTCCGGTCCCGCCACGACGACGACGCGGCAACCGTCCAGCGTCTCGCGCTTGTCGGGAGAAGCGAGGTCCACGGTCTTCGTCGCGTAGTTGTCCTTCTGGATGTGGTACTTCAGCTCGGCGAGGCCGCGGGACCCGCCGTCGTCGGCGCTGATCTCCTGGTGCCCGGTCGTGAAGCACACTTCCGTCTTCTCGCGGGAGAGCACGTTCCGGATGCCCTCGGTGAGGGCCTGCTCGAGCTTCGGCCGCGCCTGGTTGTCCTTCTCGTCGTAGACGACCATGTCCTCCGTCGTCACGAACCAGTGCTGAGGACCGTGGGCGATGACGAGGCTCGCGTCGGTCACGACGCGACCGTCCTCCGTCTTGCCCGCGACGATGCCGTACTCCTTCTGGAGCGCGATGAACTCGGCCGGCGAGCGATCCGGGTCCACGAAACGCGGGCGGAGGAGCTTCGTCTCCGAGCCGTACGCCGCGAGCATGTGCTGGACGCTCGTGTTCAACGGGTCGCTCGCGGAGAGGAAGACGATGACGTCGACCGGATCCGAGAGGCCGTGGAGCGTCTCGAGCGTCGCCTGGGAGAGCGTGTAGAGGCCGCTCGAGGTCACGTCCCACCGCTTGTAGAAGCGGTGCGAGAGCACGTTCACGCAGACGGCGATGATGCCGGCCGCGAGCACGCCGCCCGCGGCGAGCAGCCGCGCTCTCCGGCCGGAGACCCTCATCCCCACCTCCACGAATCCACCACGCGGATCGCGACGAAGAGCGGCAGAGCGACGACGGTGCCGTCGTACACGAGCCGCCGGAGGTCCACGATCCCCTTCGAGAACTCGTCCACCTGGGAGAGGACGGACACGTGCGCGCAGACGTCCCGGATGGGGCCCGGATCGAAGATGCGCTCCCCGATGCCGAAGATGAGCAAGCCGAAGATGACGAGCGCCGTCAGCATCATCGCGACGAGCTGACTCCGGGTCATGGCGCTCATGAGCGTGCCGACGGCGAGGTAGCCCGCGCCGACGCCGAGAACACCGACGTAGCTCGACATCACGACGTGCCAGTCCACGGCGCCCGTCTTCCGGAGGATGACGATGTAGAGCACCGTCGGCGCCCACATGAGCGTGAACGTCGTGAACGTCGCGAGGTACTTCGCGAGCACGACGCCCGTCGCGGAGACGGGCGCGGTGAGGAGCGATTCGATCGTGCCGCTGCGGCGCTCCTCCGCGAAGAGGCGCATCGTGAGCGCCGGGCACACGAGGAGCAGGGAGAGGACGAGGAACAGCGACTGCCCGAAATAGGCCTGCACCGGTCCCTGGTCGATCGAGACGTTCGTGAAGGACGCGAAGTGGAGGAGGATCTGATAGAAGCTCGCGCCCTGGAGGAGGAGGAAGATGAAGAGGAGGACCCAGGCGAGCGGGGTCACCCAGAGAGAGAGCATCTCCCGCCGGTAGATCGCGACGAGGCCGTTCACTTCGCGCCTCCCGGTTGATCCTTCGTCAGCTCGGCGAAGACGTCTTCGAGCGTCGCGCGTGCCGCCGTCGCTTCCCGGACGCCGACGCGGGCCTGGACGAGCGCCGCGACGACGCGTTCGAGGCACTCGCCCGGAGCGCCGGCGTCCTCCGCGTACGTCAGGCGGAGTCGCCTGAGCGAGCCGTCCACGACGGCAGCGTCCACCTTGCCGACGCCGCGGACGGCCGCGAGAACGTCGGTCGCTCGCGACTCCGGATCCGAGACGAGCAGCGTCGCGCCGCTTCCTCCCCGTCGCGCGCGGAGCTCGTCGATCGTCCCCTCCGCGACGAGCGTGCCGCGATCGATCACGATGGCCCGCCCGCACGTGGACTCCACCTCGGACAGGATGTGCGTCGAGAGCAGGATCGTGTGGGCCTCTCCGAGACCCTTCACGAGGTCCCGCACTTCGCGGATCTGGTTCGGATCCAGGCCCGCGGTCGGCTCGTCCAGGATGAGGAGCGGCGGGTTCGCGACGAGCGCGTCCGCGAGACCCACGCGCTGCTTGTAGCCCTTGGACAGGTGCTGGATGAGCGTCTCGCTCATCTCCGTGACGCGCGCGGCTTCCATGGCACGACCGACCGCGGCGACGCGCTCGCGGCTCGCGACGCCCTTCAGCTCCGCGCGGAACCGGAGGTACTCCCGGACGCGCATCTCCGGGTAGAGCGGCGCGGCCTCCGGCATGTAGCCGAGCTTCTTCCGCGCGCCGATGCCGTCCTCCACGACGTCGACGCCGTCGATGCGGACGCGCCCGCTCGTCGGCCCGAGGAAGCCCGCGAGGACGCGGAGCGTCGTGCTCTTCCCGGCGCCGTTCGGCCCGAGGAAACCGACGACCTCACCGCGCCCGACGTGAAAGGAGACCCCCTTCACGGCGACGACGGTGCCGTAGTCCTTCACGAGCTGTTCGACGACGATCACGGCGGCGCGACCGTAACACGGAGGGTCAGGGCTTGATGACCTTCGTGCCCTTCGGCGGCACGAACTTGAACTCGTCCGCTGCGGCCTTTTTGTTCACGACCGGGTTGTCGAAGTCGAACCGGTTCCGGTTGCCCTGCGCGTCGATGAGCATCACGCGGCGGACCTGGCTCGTCTTCTCGTCCACGTAGAGGAGGATCTTCTGATACGCGGGCGTCGGCTCGCGGGGCTCTCCGACGAGTACCCATCCGCCGGCGAACTTCGCCTGCGCCGGGTCCAGCTTGTGGAGCACGAACGACTTCTTCACGCTGCCGCCGCCGACGAGGAACGACAGAGCCGCCGGGTACTGGCTCTGGTCCATCGGCTGCTCGTACATCTGCTTGTTGTCTTCCTCGTAGACGCGAAGCGTCTTGCCGTCCGCGACGACTCGGTTTCCGGTCGTCGTGTAGCGCCAGCTCATCTTGCCGGGCTTCTCGAAGACGACCTTGCCCTTGCTGTCCTTCGTGCGGTTGTACGCCTTGATGGTGTACCGCTGCGTGAAGTCGGCCGTGAAGGTCTGGGTCTTGTCGTAGAAGGCCTGCACGCGATCGGCGATGGCGTCCGCCGAGATGTCCGCGGAGGCGGCGGCCGGCTTCGCGTCGGGCTCGGCGGAGGCGAACGCGCCCGGGGCGAACGCGAGGAGAGCGCAACTGACGGCGGTGGTGAGCTTCATCGCAAAACGATCCTACGAAGGACCTGCCGAAAAGATTCCGGCGCCGGGCCCGTGTATCCCGGGCCTTCTACCCCAGGCGGAACCCGATGGCGGGGCTCCGGTGGCGGCGGATCTCCACGCCGTGCCCTCGCTCGCAGAAATATCACGTGATTACGGATATTTGAACGCTACTCACCGCACGGAGAACCGCAGGCGGGCGCTTGCCCGGCCGCGGCGCTTGGGCCGGAAGAGCGCGAGGATCGCCGGGTCCGGCGCGGAGCCCGCGCGCTGCTCGCACAGGGCCGCATCGATCGGGCTTCGTCGGCAGTGAGTGACGGCGAGCGCGAGCGCGTCCGCCGCGTCGCTCTTCGGCGCCTCCTCCAGGGCGAGGAGCGCCCGGATCATGTGCGCGACCTGTCGCTTGTCGGCGTTGCCCTTGCCGGTGATCACGCGCTTCACGTGGGCCGGCGCGTATTCCGCGACGGGGACGTTCGCGCGGCAGAGGCCGAGCAGCACGACGCCCCGCGCGTGACCGAGCTTCGCCGCGGCCTGCGCATCCTTGTGGAAGAACAGCGTCTCCACCGAACCGGCGAGCGGTCGATACCGGTCGATGACGACAGCGAGCTCCCGATCGATGACGGCCAGGCGCTTTTCGAGCGTGAGCGTCGGACTCGCGTCGATGACCCCGTGCGCGACGTGCCGGATCCTGTTCCCTTCGGCCTCGACCACGCCCCACCCGAGGTGACGCGTACCGGGGTCGATGCCGAGGGCGATCACGGAGAGGATGTACCAAGGACTCTCTCGGATGGAAAGTTCCCTGATAGATTCCGGTCGGCGTGTCCAGAGACCCCGACGCCCTCGTGATCGGATCCGGCCCGAACGGCCTCGTCGCCGCGTGCGTCCTCGCGAAGAAGGGGTACCGCGTGCTCGTCTGCGAGGCGAACCCCCGGCGTCCCGGGGGAGCGCTCGGTTCGGAAGAGGCGACCCAGCCCGGGTTCGTCCACGACGTCGGCGCGTCCTTCTTCCCCTTCGCCAAGGGGAGTCCGGCGTTCCGCGCGCTCGGGCTCTCCGAGCACGTCGAGTGGGCGCACGCGAAATACGAGAGCTGCCACCCCGCGCCCGACGGCTCCTTCGCGTGCATCAGCCGCAACCCGGACGACGCGAAGCTCTTCGGTTCCCCGGGGGACGGGGCCCGCTTCCGGGCGCTCGCCGCCTGGCACGAGAGCGTCGAGCCGAAGCTGTTCTCGCTCCTCCTCGGCGCGTTTCCTTCGATCGCGCCCGTGCTCGCGCTCGGGCCGCTCAACCTCTTGAAGCTCGCGCGTCTCTTCACTTCGAGTGGTCGCGGGCTCGCGGAGCGCTCGTTCGAGAGCGCGGCGGCGAGACGCGTGATGCCCGGGCTCGCCCTGCACGCGGACGTCGGGCCCGACGACCTCTTCGGTTCCGCGATGGGATACATGCTCGGTCTCGTCGCGACGACCGGCGGATATCCGGTGCCGGTCGGCGGCGCGCAGCGCATCACCGACGCGCTCGTCCGCATGATCGAGTCTCACGGCGGCCGCGTCCGGCTCGGCGCGCGCGTGGAAAAGATCGTCGTGTCGGGGAGGCGAGCGTCCGCCGTCCGACTCGCGGGCGGCGAGGAGATCGCCGTGAAGAAGGCCGTCCTCGCGGACACGTCGGCGCAGTCCTTGCTCCTCGGCCTCGTGGACGGCGAGCACCTGCCGGGGCGCGTGATCCGGCGGATGAAGCGCTTCGAGCAGGGCTGGGGCACGTTCAAGATGGACTGGGCGCTCTCGGCGCCCGCGCCGTGGGCCGTCGCCGAAGCGCGCGAGAGCGCCGTGGTGCATGCGGGGGACGACCTCGACGACCTGTCGCGCTTCACGAGAGAGGTTCGCGCGGGAAACCTTCCTTCGAATCCGTACCTCGTCATCGGGCAGCAGACGCTCCCGGATCCGAGCCGCGCGCCGCCCGGACATCACGTGCTGTGGGCGTACACGCACGTGCCGTCCACGCTCGAGGGCGGCTGGCCGGCGCACGCCGAAGCGTTCGCCGACGTCGTCGAGAAGCGCATCGAGGGGCTCGCGCCCGGCTTCCGGTCCCGCATCCTGAAGCGTCGCATCGTGACGCCCGACGATCTCCAGGCGATGGATGAAAACCTCGTCGGGGGAGATCTGGGCGGCGGCTCGAACGCATGGAACCGGCAGCTCGTATTCCGTCCGATGTTTCCGTACTTCCGTTACCGCATGCCGGTGCGCGGTCTCTACCTGTGCTCGAGCTACGCTCATCCCGGCGCCGGCGTGCACGGCATGTGCGGCTACAACGCCGCGGAGCGCGTCGCTCGCGACGAATCTTGAGCCGTCGAAGAGGGTCCTTGCTCATCGGACTTCTACCGCACTGGTGGAACGAGACCTTTTTTGGTTCGTGAATCGCGGCGCTTCGTGCTCTGTTCGTCTTCATGCGGTGGCGATCGGTCATCGTCGTCGCGACGGTCTCCGGGGGCCTCGCGGCCGGCGGATGTGCGGGCACCCTGGAAGGCGACGAGGCGAGCTATCGCATCGTGCCCGAGCCGGGGTGCGACGTCGTTCCGGTCTTCGAGGCGCATTGCGCCTCGCCCGCCTGCCACGGCGGGTCGACCCCTCAGCAGGGCCTGGATCTCGCGTCGATCGGCGTCCGGTCCCGTCTCCTCGGCGTCCACTCGAAGAGCACCGGTTGCGAAGATCGCTTCCTCGTCGATCCCGCGGACGTGAACGAGAGCTTCCTCCTGGAGAAGCTCGAGAGCGGCTCTCCTTCCTGCGGGGACCCGATGCCGCTCACGGGGGAGATCTCCGACGACGAGAAGGCGTGCATCCGCACCTGGGCCGTCGCCGTCACGGGGGGGCCGAAGGACGCCGGCGCGAGCGCACCGGGAGATGCCTCGCCGGGTCCCGGCAGCGTGGATTCGGGCGCGGGCAGCGCCGGAGACTCGGGAGGTTCGCCGTGAATCGCGCGTCGGCATCGATCGTCCTCGGCGTGGGGCTCTTCCTCGCGCGCTCGTCCTTCGCCAAGGACGCCGCGATGGTGCTCCCGTTCGAGGGGAAGCAACACGGCGCGCTTCACGACCGGGTCGTGAAGGCCGTGAAGAAGGCCGGTGTCGCCGTGTCGCCCGGCGCCGGAGCGGCGCCGAAGGACGACGACGCGCGGAAGAGCGTCGGGAAGAAGAAGGGCGTGTCGCTCTTCGTGGAAGGCAACGTCACCGTCTCGAACAAGGGCGTGTGGACGCTCGAGCTCACCTCGCACGGACCGGGCTCCGGCGGCGAAGGGACGCTCTCCCTGGAAGCGAAGTCCGTCGCGGGGCTCTTCAAGAAGATCGACTCGGACGTTCCCGACTTCGTGAAGACGGAGCTCGCCGACACGAAGGCGCCCGCCGCCGAGCCCGAGCGCGAAGAGAAGCCGCCTGCGGCGGAGGAAGAGCCGAAACCCGAGGAAGAGAAGCCCAAGAAGAAGGCGACGAAGGAAGAGTCGGAGGAAGAAGAGCCCTCCGAGGAACCGGAAGAGAAGCCGAAGAAGGACGGACACGAGGCCGGGCACGCGGGCTCGCCGCTCCAGGTTCGTCTACTGCTCGGCGGGTTTTCGCGGCACTACTCCTACGAGCAGGACGTGAACGGAAACCTCCGCCCGTACGATCTCGGAGCGGCTCCGTTCGTCGCCCTCGGCCTCGGCTGGTACCCCGCCGCGCACTTCACGGGCGGCGTTCCGTCGAACATCGGCATCGTGGGGAGCTTCGAGCAGAGCCTCGGCGCCGAGAGCAAGCTCACCGCGACCGGGCAGAAGTTCGGCACGACGGCGCGGGAATTCACCGTGGGCCTCCGCGGCCGGCTCCCGGTGGACGTGCACGAGCTCGGGCTCGCCGTCCGCTACGGTCAGCAGTCGTTCGAGGTGAAGGGGGATCTCGATCCGTCGGCGGCGAACGCCGCGGGCATCCCGATCCGTCGGGATCTCTTCCCGGACGTGACGTACTCCTTCCTCGAACCGGCGCTCGACGCGCGGTTCGCGTTCGGTTCCGTCGGGCTCGGCGTCTACGCGGGCTATCGGCTCGTGCTCTCGCCGGGGCCGCTCGCGGACGCCGAATGGTTCCCGCACGCCAAGGCGTCGGCGCTCCACGCGGGGCTCTTCGTGTCGTACGAGGTCGCGAAGCCGCTCGCCGTACTCCTCGGCTTCGACCTCCGCCGTTACGGCCTCTCCATGCACTCGAAGCCCTCGGATCTCATCGCCGGGACGGACGTCGCGGGGGGAGCCATCGACCAGTACCTCTCCGGCTTCGCGGGCATCGAAGTGAAGCTCCCGGGCAACTGAGGCCCGAGCCCGCGGAGTGCGCGCTGGCACGCGGCGCGCCGCGCGGCTATGCCACGCCCAGATGGCACTCACCGGCAAGCAACGGCACCGCCTCCGGAGCATGGCGCACCACCTCGATCCCGTGGTGCAGATCGGTCATGACGGGCTCACGGACGCCGTCGTCCAGCAGATCGACGAGGCGCTCCGCGCGCACGAGCTCATCAAGGTCCGGCTCGGGTCCGAGTCGCCGATCGAGCGAGAGGAAGCGGCCACCGAGATTGCCGCACGGACGGCCTCCGAGATCGCGCAGACCATCGGCCGCGTCATCGTCGCGTTCCGGAGGCGCCCGAAGAAGCCGAAGGTGACGCTCCGGACGAGTGAACGTCCGTTGAAGACGAAGGGTGCAAAGGGACGAAAGCCTCGAAAAGGCAAGCCCGCGCGGCCGCGCCGGCCCTCCCGGTAGCTCTTCCCCGTTTTGATGAACTTCGGGGCGTCTATCTCGGACGGCCCTCGGCCGGTAGTTTGGGTCGCGGGAACTCCGTGAACCTCCGCTTTCTCATCGACGGGCTCGTCCGGCAGACCACCGTCCTCATCGCGCAGCTCTCGACGGCGTCGGGCGTTCGCGCCCCGCTCGCCCACGTGGCGGACCAGGTGTTCGTCGAGCTCGCCCGCGAGATCGAGGCGCAGGGCGTCCGGCGTCAGGTCGTGGCGGACATGTTCGGGCTCGCGCTCCGTTCGTATCAGAAGAAGATGCGACGGCTCGCCGAGAGCGAATCGGTGCGGGAACGGACGCTCTGGGAGGCCGTCCTCGATTTCGTCGAGAAGGAGCAGCCGACGCGCGCTCGCGTGCTGTCGCGGTTCTCGCACGATGGGGAGCGCGAAGTCGCGGCGGTGCTCCGCGACTTGCTGAAGAGCGGGCTCGTCTGCACGACCGGAAACGGCGAGAGCGCCGTCTTCGGGGTCACGAGCGAGGCGATGCGGGACCGGCTCGCCCGCGAGCAGGATGTGGAAGCGCTCGCGAACCTCGCCTGGCTCAAGATCTTCCGGAGAGAAGCGGAGACGCGCGCCGAGCTCGCCGCGGCGTTCGGCGTGGAAGAGACGCTCGCTGGTCTCGCGATCGACGAGCTGATCCGTACCGGGCGCGTCACGGAGACGTCGGGGCGACTCGTGTCGGGGAACGTCGCGCTGCCCATCGGCGCCGAGCAGGGGTTCGAGGCCGCGATCCTGGACCATTTCCGCGCCGTCGCGGTCGCGATCGCGACGAAGGTGCGGGACGGGTTCGGCGCGGGAAGCGCCGGCGATCGCGTCGGTGGGTCCACCTTCACGTTCACGGTGACGCCGGGGCACCCCTTCGAGGCCGAGGTCTACGGAGAGCTTCGACGGGTGAGGCACGCGGCTCAGGCCCTCTGGGACAAGGTGGCTGCCTACAACGAGGAGCACCCGCCGGATCCCGAGCGGAGCACCCGGGTCTCGTTCTACGTCGGTCAAGCGGTGGAATCTTCGGAGGAGTGAGGATGCAATCCCAGTCGAGAGCTCTCAGGGCGCTTCGCGCGCTGTTCGGAGGAATGGCGGCGATCGTCCTCGTGGGCGCCGCGCCGTCCTGCGGCGGGAGCACGGCCGCGCCAGGGACCGACAGCAACACGCACTGGCTCGATCAGTGCCAGACCAGTTCCGATTGTGGCGGTCTCGAGTGCCGCTGCGGCGTGTGCACCGCGGCGTGCGCGGTCTCGGGCGACTGCACTCGATTTTCCGCGGACGCCGTCTGCGAGCGCACCTGTGCGTCGGAAGCGCCGTCATGCGTGCGCCGGGTGGACGGGGGCCCGGGTCCGTCCGAGTGCCCCACGGTGATCACCTCCGGGGCCGCCTGCGACTCTCCGACGCTGGTCTGTCCCACCCCGTGCGTCGGCGGTTTCTACTCCAAACGCTACTGCGGGACCGACGGCAGGTGGGTCGCCGGGCTCGGTCTCTTCCCCTGTGGGCCGGACGGCGGCACGCCGGTCGACGGCGGCTCCGCGCCGCAAGAAGCCGGCACGAAGGAAGCGGGCGCCGAGACCTGCGCGCCCGAGGACGCCCACGACGGCCTGAACGACTGCGCCCAGATCTCCGGCTACGCCTGGGACGGCGAGGACTGCGTCGCGCTCCGCTGCGGCTGCACCGGCGCGGACTGTGCTCGGACGTATTCGACTCGTCGCGAGTGCGAGACGGCGAAGGCCGCGTGCTTCGCCGCGCGCGGCATCTCCTTCTCGTGCGAAACGAGCGCGGACTGCACCTACACGCTCACGACGTGCTGCGGTCCCTGCGGGCCCCTCCAGGTGGAGGACATGCGCGCGATGACGCTCGATTCCATCGGGAACTGGAACGCGCGAGCCTGCTCGCTTCCCGTCGCGTGCCAGCCCGTCTGCGTGAACACCGCCGGGACGCTCGGTTCCGTCTGCGACGCCGGGCACTGCGTGATCCGGGATTTCGGCGAGTTCATGCACTGCACGGCGGCGTCCGACTGCCATCTCGCGGCGAAGGACTGCTGTGCCTGCGGGGCGCTCCAGTCGAGCGCGCTCGTCGCATTGAGCAACGAGGCCGCATACTTCACGTCGTCCGCGTGTCCGGCGAGCTGCCCGGCCTGTCCGGGCGGAATCACCTCGCTCGCGGGGGATCGGACGGATTGCGACACCCAGTCGGGAGCCTGCACGCACATATACGGCGACTGAACGTCCCCGCTCGGCTAAAATCGGCCGTTCACATGGCCGACAAGATCGTGAGGAAGCAGGACGACGGGAACCTCGTGTGGCTGGACCTCGAGATGACGGGGCTCGACCCGCGTGAGGACGTCATCCTCCAGGCGGCCCTCATCGTCACGGACCGGGATCTCCGGCCGCTCGAGGAGTACGCCTGCGACATCTGGCAGCCCGAGGCGGCGCTCGCGAAGATGACGCCGTTCGTGCGGGACATGCACGAGAAGAACGGCCTCGTGGAGCGGGTCCGGAAATCGAAGCTCGAGTGCGCGTCCGCGGAGAAGAAGCTTCTCGAGCGTGTCGCCGGCTGGTGCCCTTACCCGGCCGTGCTCTGTGGCAACTCGATTGGTCAGGACAAGAAGTTCGTCGAGCAGTGGATGCCCGGGTTCGCCGGCTACCTCAGCTATCGCATCGTGGACGTGAGCTCGCTCAAGATCCTCGCCCGCACGTGGTACGGGGAGCTCGCGCTCTACAAGAAGCCGGAGGAGGGCGAGCACGACGCGCTCGTCGACATCCGGAATTCGATCGCGGAGCTCTCGCACTACCGGAAGACGCTCTTCAAGCAGTGAGCGTTCCCGTCGAGCGGACGCGGGCTCACTCCGCCGGGAGGACGCGGCCCGGGTCCGCGAGGCCGGCCCGTCTCGCGTGCCACGCGAGGCCCGCGACGGTGATGGAGCCGAGCGCGGCGACTCCGGCCGCACCCGAGAACACGGCGGGTCCACCTGACCGCGCGTAGAGGGGACCCCAGGTGAGCATCCCGGTGGCGGAGCCCAGACACGTCGCCACGCTGAAGAGGCTCTGCCCGGTCGCGAGCACGCGCGCCGGGGCGCGCCGCCGGACGTGCTCCAGCGCGGCCGTCCACACGAGCGCGAACGAGAGCGCGTGGAGCGGCTGGAGGATGAGCAGCACCGGAAGCGAACGGACGACCGAGACCAGCGAAAACCGGATCGCTGCGGCTCCGAGCCCGAGCGCGACGAGCTCCACGGGAGACCGCTTCGAGCCGAGCTGGTGGAACGCGCTCATGAGCCAGATCTCGGCGAGCACCCCCACCGCCCAGAGGATCCCGATGAACGAGGGGGAAGCGCCGAGGTCCCGCGCGTGCAGGGAGAAGCAGAGGTCGTAGCTGACGTGGGAGGCGTACCAGAGCAGCGCGCCGAGGAGGAACACGAGGTAGTCGGGCTTGAGGAGCAGCGAAAATGCATCTTCCGAGCTCTGGGTCCGCGGCGGTGCCTTCGCGGGGAGCTTCCTCGCGGCGAGGAACGCGCCGGAGAGACCGAGTCCCACGGCGACGGGCAGCGCCGCCGCGTCCTTCGGGCTGAGGACGAACCCCGCGACGACCGCGGACGCGAGGAAGCCGGCGGACCCGAAGAGCCGGGTGCGACCGTAGCTCGCCGGGTCTTCCAGGGCCGTCACGTCCGCCATGGAGACGAGCGGACCCCGGAAGAAGGCGAACACCGCGATGAGCGGCAGCAGCGCCCCGTAGGTGACCTGGCGACCCACGAGCGCGAGCGCCGAGAGCGCGACGAACGGGAGCAGTGCGCCGGCGGCCGCGATCCGGAGGAGCGAACCGCGGAGCCCGAACAGGTCCGCGACGACGCCGAACGCGAGCGGGCCGACGATCCCGAGGATCGGGTTCAGCACGGTGATCGTGCTCATCCGCATCCCGGTGATCCCCCGGGCCTCGAGCCACGTCGGGAAGAAGGGGTTGTAGACGCCCAGCGCCGAGAAGAAGACGAAGTAGTAGACGCGAAGGTGCGCCCGCGATGGTGCCACGGCGGCTCCAGGCAATAGCCGAGAATCCGGCCGCGTAAAGGCCCCGCGTCGAAGAGGGGCTCGAGCGCCCCCGATTTCCCGCAACTCCCGCGCGGCGGGAGCCGAGAGCCGTGTAGCGCCCGGCGCCGCGGGTGGTTCCTACGGGGGTGGTCCGGAGGAATGGACTACCGGCGGCACGGGCGCGCTTCTCTCACGGAGGTGTCGGGATGCGTGCGTCGCGCATGGGGTTCGTGGCCGTCTCGTGTGGTCTCCTCTTCTCGTCCGTGTCCGCGCGGGCGAGCGGCGTGGATCCCTCGAGGATCAGTCTTCCCAGGGGACCGGGATCGGTCGAGGGACTCGCGATGAGCGACCTCTCCCCGTCGCTCGCGACGGGGAGCGCGACCCACGACGTGCCCATCGCCGTGCCTCCCGGAGCCGGCTCGTTCGGGCCCAAGCTCTCGCTCTCCTACGACTCTGCGGGGGGAATCACGGAGATCGGCATCGGCTGGAAGGTCTCGGGCCTCCCTGCCGTGAGACGTCGCACCGCCGACGGCCTCCCCCGGTTCGACGAGACGGACACCTTCGAGGTCACCGGGCTCGGCGCGAGCTCCGAGCTGCTCGAGGTCTCGGAGGGCGTGTTCCGGCCTCGCATCGAAGACGGGTCCTTCGTGCGGCTCTCGCGGGACGGGGACACGTGGGAAGCCCGGACGAAAGCCGGCGTGACGTACCGGTTCGGGGGCGCCGGGTACGAGGAATCCGCGGGCGATCGCGTCGCGGCGTATCTCCTCCGAGACCAGACGGACCGTCACGACAATCGCGTCCACTACGAGTGGGACACGACGGAAGGCCACGCCTTGCCTCTTCGCGTCGTCTGGAGCGACGCGGCGGCGGACCTGAGGAACGAGGTCGTCTTCCAGTACGAATCCCGGCCGGACACGCACCGGAGGCGCTCGTCGGGGATCCTCGAGACAATCACGCGCCGCCTGTCGTCCGTGGAGGTCAGACACGGCGGGAGTCTCGTCCGTCGCTACGCGCTCGGCTACGGCCAGGGGACGCACCCGGCGCTCGTGAGCGTGCAGGTCGTCGGCGCCGACGGCGAGACGTCGCTTCCACCCGCCCGGTTCTCTTACACGGAGCCGTCCGCGGTCGTGTCGAGCTCGACGCTCGTCGTGATGAGCGCGCCGCCCGGCGCGTCGCTCCTCGATCGAAACGCGACGCTCGCCGATCTGAACGGCGACGGACGCCCGGATCTGCTGGTGGCCAAGGCGGGCGCGTACCGTTCGTTCGAGAACCTCGGCGGCGCCGGCTGGGGTCCGTCCCGCGCGTTCGGTTCCGGGGGGAGCCCGTCGCTTTCCCTCTCGGACGTGGGCGTACAGATCGCGGACGTCGACGCCGACGGCGCGCCGGATCTCGTCGTGAAGAGCGGGAACGACGCGTTCCGCTACTTCCCGAACGCCGGCCTCTCGTCCGTGGGAAGCTCCGTCGCGTTCCGGTCCGTCGCGGGTTTTTCCTTCGAAGACCCGGACGTGCGGCTCGCGGACGTCGACGGCGATCGCCGGACGGACGTCCTCCGCACGACGCGTGCCGGCATCGTCGTCGCGTCCAACGTCGGCGGGGTCGACTTCACCGAGCCCACGCTCGTCGGCCCGATTCCAGCCCCCGAACAGCCTCTCTTCTCGGAAGGGACGGTCGACGTCTGCGACGTGAACGGGGACCGCGTCACGGACCTCTGCGAGCTCCACTCCGGCGGTCTCACGTACTTCCTCGGCTTCGGCCGCGGCTCCTTCGGCGAGGGCGTGGAAGGGACGGGCGTCCCCGCCTGGGACGAGAGCGCGCCCTACCGGCTCGCGGATCTCGACGGCGACGGCTGGGCGGATCTGTACCGGGTCGGCGTCTCGTCCGTCTCGTACGCGCTCGCCGTGGGGGAAGGTCGCTTCGGCGCGCTCGAGACCATCGAGGGCACCCCCGAGCGAACCGCCACGACGGCCGTCGAGCTCGCGGACATGAACGGCTCGGGGTCGACGGACATCGTGTGGGCCGACGCCAGCGGAGACGAGCCGTCCTTCCGCTACCTCGAGCTCTTCCCCGACGGGCGCGCGGGGCTCCTCCGTCGCATCGACGACGGGCTCGGCGAGGTCCAGACGATCGAGTACGCGCCTGCGGCGCGCTTCGTCCCGAAGGCCAGCGAGGGAACGCCGAAGGCGCGACTGAACGTGGCCATTCCGGTCGTCGTGAAGATCACCGTGGAAGATTCCCTCGGGGACCCGGCCCTGGTCACCGAGCAGCTCTACGAAGGCGGCGCCTGGGATCCCGCGGAGCGAGCCTTCGCCGGCTTCTCGCGGGGTACGAGGCGAACGCTGGGAGACTCGTTCACGCCTTCGCTCGTCACGGAGGACACCTTCGATCTCGGCCTCGTGCACCGGGCGATGCGCGGGAGGCTCCTCGGCGAGGAACTCCGAGACGAATCGGGGCGCGTGTTCTCGAGGACGGAGCACGCCTACGAGACGCGCGAGCTCGCGACCGACGCCCGGGGAACGCCCGTGGAGTACGCCTCCCGCTCCGCGACGGTGGTCGTGCACGTCGAGAGCGCGGACCCGAACGCCGAGACGCGCTCCACGCGAACGGAGTGGGCGGAGGACGACTACGGAAATGTCGTCGAGGAACGGCGGGACGGCGAGGTTCGTGGCTCGGATGCTTCCGTCGGGCACGACGAGACGCGCATCGTGCGAACGTTCGTGAACGATCCCGACGCCTGGCTCCTCGGCCTCCCGTCCACCGAGGAGATCAGCGGCGCAGGCGGCGCGCGTGTCTCGGCGTCCCGGAGATACTACGACGGGCTTCCGCTCGGCGCGGCGACGCGAGGCGACGCGACGCGGGAGGAGGCCTGGGCGGGACCGGACGGGGACGCCTGGGAGCTGGTCGTGGAGACCCGCTGGAACGCGTGGGGGCTCCCGGTCGAGACGACGGACGGGGTCGGCGGAGGCCGCGTATTCGAGTGGGCCCCCGACCACGTGAGCCTCCTCTCGGAAACCGTGAAGCTCGGGAACGGGTCCGGTCTCACGGCGCGCGCGGAGACGGACGGCGCGTTCGGCACGCTGACGAGCGTCACCGGCTACGACGGGGAGACGACTCGGTATCGCTACGACGCGCTCGGAAGGCTCGTCGCCGTCGAGCGCCCCGGGGACGACGAGACGCGCCCCACCGTCTCTTACGAGTACGACGAGCGCGCGCCCCTGTCGCGCATCACGACGCGGTCCCGGCGTATCTCCGGCGAGGACGCCGTCGACGTCTCGGAAGTCCTGTACGACGGCCTCGGTCGCGCCCGGGCCGAGCTCGCGAAGGAGGGCGACCGGTGGGCGCTCTCCGGCGTTTCGCTCCTCGACGCCCGCGGAAATCCGCGTCGCACGCTCCCGGCGCGCTTCGTGACGGAAGCGGAGCGAACCGCGCCGGCGCTCCTCGGCGACGGCGACGGGGGGAAGGACTTCCTCCGCGACGCCCTGGGTCGAGAGATCCGGACGAGATCCGCGCTCGGCGTCGAATCACGCACGGAGTACCTCCCGCTCGAACGGCGCCGCTGGGACGGCGGACAGGCGGATTCGTCCTCGTCGTATGCCCACGTCCCCTCGGTGGAGCGTCTGGACGGACAGGGTCGCGTCGTGGCGCACGAACGCGCGCTCGGCCAGACGCGGCTCGCCGCGACGTACGAGTGGGACGCCCTCGGTCGACTTCTCGCGCGGACGGATCCCGAGGGCAATCGGGCGACGTACGAGTGGGACGGACGCGGCCGCCGCACGGCCGTCCACGATCCGGACGTCGGGAGTCACCGCTTCTCGTTCGACGCGGCGTCGAACCTGGTCTCCCGGACGTTCCCCGACGGAAAGCGCGCGGTCTTCACCTACGACCTCGCGGGTCGGGCCCTCTCCGACGACTGGAACGACGACGGCGTCCCCGAGGCGGTCCGGACCTGGGACGTCGGTGGCACCGGCGCGAAGGACGCGCATGCGCGCGGCCGTCTCGGTCGGGTTGTGGAGCCGAGTGGCGCGACCGAGTACGAGTACGACGCCCGCGGACGAGTCACCGAGACGCGATACACCATCGGAGAACGGACGTACGCGGCCGGAACGCGCTGGGACGCGCAGGACCGGGAGATCGCGCACGTCTACCCCGACGGCTCGAGCGTCTCGATCTCGCGGAACGGGCGCGGTCTCCCGGGTGCCTACGGAGAGCTCTTCGACGTCGAGTGGAACGCTTCGGGACTCGAAAGTTCGCGGAATTTCTCGTCGGGGGCGACGATCACGCGGAGCTACGACGCCGACCTCCGTCGAACGGATCTCGTCGTGGGGAGCAGCAGCGGGGACACGGTCGAGGCGCTTCATTTCTCGTACGACTCCGCGGAAAACCTCGTGTCCGTCGCCGACCGGCGCCCCGGCGTGCGTCCGGAGGAGGATCGATCCGAAGCGTACGCGTACGACGACTTCCACCGGCTCCAGTCGGCGTCGGGGACCTGGGGTCGGACGGAGTGGCGCTACTCGCCGAGCGGCAACCTGCTCGCTCGCGAGAGCACCGTTTCCGGGCAGTCCGCACACGTCGGATACGGGACGGCTCCCCACGCCCCGACGTCGATCGGGGACCGGAGCCTCTCCTGGGACGCGCGTGGGCGCCTGCTGGACGACGGGGTGCGCTCCTACGACTGGGACGACGCGGACCGGCTCGCGCGCGTTTCGGAGAAGGACGGGCGCGCGACGGAGAACGCGTTCGCGGCGGACGGGACGCGGCGACGAAGAGTGGAGACCCTTCCCGACGGCAGCTCGCGGACGACGCTCTTCCTCGACGCCTGGACGGACGTGAAGGACGAAAAGCTCGCGCGCTACGTCGTGCACGGGGGGGAACGCGTCGTGCGTCTCGGCGATCGCCGGCGAGAGCTCGCGGTGGGGCCGCTCGCGCGGTCCGCCTCGCCGTCGGGGCGCGCGCTCCGCTTCGTCGCGTGGTTCGGAGCGCACGGGTCGGAGGCGGCGCTCTTCGTGGCGCTCGTCCTCGCGCTGCTCGCGCTCGGGAAGCGGCGCTTTCCGGCGGGAGCGCGCCTCCTTTCCGTCTCCGCGCTCCTCGTGGCGACCGCGACGGCCTGCCGGGGAGACGCGCCCGCGGCGCGGACTGACGCCGATCCCGGGCCCTTCGGGACCGTGCTCCGGCTCGAGGACGGCGACGTGCTGCTCGGAAACGACCCGCTCGGATCGCTGTTGGTCGAGGGCGATTCGGCGTTCGTGCCTCGCGCGCGCTTCGCCGCCTACCCGTTCGGCGTCGCTCGCTTCGACGGGTCGACGGAGGAGCGGAAGTACGCGAACACGCCGAGGGACGCCTCCGTCGGCCTGGACCAGATGGGCGCGCGGAGCTACGCGCCGGACCTGGGCATCTGGACCAGCGGGGAACCGCTGCTCGTCTCGGCTCCGGAACGGTTCGTCGGCCCGCGCTTCGCGACGGCGAATCCGTACGCGTACGCGGCCCTGTCGCCGGAGATGGCCGTCGACCGCGACGGGCACTTCGCCCAGCTCCTCCTGGGCGCGCTGGTCGGGGCAGCCTGGCGCGCCGCGGGCGAGGTGGTGCATCAGATCGCGACCACCGGGCACGTCGACGACTTGCGTCAGGTGGGCATCGCGGCGGGGCGCGGCGCGCTCGAGGGTGCGATCGTCGCCGCCGTGCCCGTCGCGGGTATCGGACTCGACGTCGCGGTGCACACGGGCGCCGAGGTGCTCGGGGGCGTCGCCGAGCGGCTCGTCGAGAGCCGCGGAAAGACCATCGGCACGACGAAGGAGATCCTGACGGATGCCGCCGTCGGGGCGCTGCATGGCGTCGCGCACGGGGTGAACAAGGCGCGCGCTTCGACGCCGAGGGGCGGCGGTGGACGTGGCCCGGCACGGCCCTCGAGTGGACCGAAGGAAACCGAAGTTCGAGGCAGCAGTCGTGCCAACTCGTCGGCTTCGACGGGCTCCGGCTCGGACGTCTCGGTGCCCGGCACGAGTACCGACGGCGCAAACTCCGCGCCGACGCGCGAAGCCTCTGCAAGCGTGAGCCATTTCGCGGGCGCGGGTACGCCGGACTTCGGGGCGACTGGAGCGGGGGAGGCGAGCTCGACGGCGTCTTCGAGCTCGTCCATGCACGACCTGGAGGCGGGTCCGTGACGAAGCACTGACGTCGACGACTGGCACGGATCCTGAACCTCATTTCGCCAGATCAGCCCGCCCACTTGCCCTCGTGCCACGAGGACGCGGGGGTGCTACCGATGAAGAACGGAGGTTCTCGTGATGAAGCGGTCCAAGACTTCGGCAAAGCCGTCGCTCCAGAGGCGCGACGGAGCAGGGCACCTGAATCCGGAATACGCAGCGGAGCTGCTCTCGCGCGGCCGTGAAGGTCGGGATTCGGACGCACAGCCGTTCGTGGACGGTGTTCATGCGCCGGACTCCGTCGCAGAAGAGCTCGCGGAGGAGTTCGTGGAAACGGTGACCAACGCCCAGAACGAGGGGCAGGACGTCCTGGACTCGAAGGCTCAGGAAGAGGACGGCGGCCCGTTCGTGATCACGAAGGCAGAGACGGAATTCGCGGAAGGCACGGACGAGTCGAACATCGAAGGCGCGCTTCGCGAGCCCTTCCCGACGACCTGAGCCTCGCGTTCACCCCTTCAGCTCCCGGCGACCCGTGTCGGGCATTCCGCGGCGCAGATCTTCGCGTGCTCGTCGGGCGAGGTCGATGTACTCGGCGCGGATCGCGTCGAGGTCCGCCTGCGTCATCTCTTCGAGATCGAGCAGCGCGTTGTGCGCGCCCTCGACCGCGCGGATGAGCTCGTCGAGCTTCACCTGGATGGCGGCGCTGTCTCTGTTTTGAGTGTTCTGGATCAGGAACACCATCAGGAAGGTGACGATCGTCGTGCCGGTGTTGATCACGAGCTGCCAGGTGTCGCTGTAGTGGAAGAGCGGCCCGGTGAGCCCCCACACGAGGATGACCGAGCAGGAGACCCAGAAGGCCGCCGGGTGCCCCGTCGCGCGCGCGACCAACCGCGAAAAAGCCGAGAAGATGAGGCCGTGTCGCATGGAGAAACTCTACCGGAGTCGACCTGCCGCCGTCCGCCGATTGCGATCGGCGCGGCGTGGCGGTACCTCCGCGCCGAGCCATTCATGGCAAACCGCACCGTCCACCACGGCGACGGGGTCGCTCACCTCCGGGCGGCCTCGCTCGGGGAGGACGTCGCCATCGTCACCTCCCTGCCGGATTCGTCGGAGCTTCCGCGGCTCGATTTCCTCGGTTGGCGCGAATGGTTCTCCGACGTCGCGCGGCTCGCGTGCGCCGTCGTTCACGAGACCGCTCCGGTGCTGTTCTTCCAGACGGACGTGAAGCGCGACGGCGTCTGGGTGGACAAGGCCTACCTCGTTCAGGCCGGCGCGGACCGCGCCGGTTCGGCCCTCCTGTTTCACAAGATCGTGTGTCGCGCGCCCGCCGGCACGACGACGTTCGGGCGTCCGGCGTACGCGCACCTGCTCGGGTTCTCCCGCGCGCTTCGCCTCGCGCCCTCCCAGTCCTCGGCGGACGTGCTGCCCACGCTCGGCAAGATGCCCTGGCCGCGCGCGATGGGCGTGGACGCGTGCCGCGCGACCTGTCGGTTTCTCCTCGAGCACACGCGGTGTCGCACGGTCCTGGATCCGTTCTGCGGCATCGGGACCCTGCTCGCGGTCGCGAACGCGCACGGTCTCGACGCGATCGGCGTGGAGCTCTCCCGGAAGCGCGCGGAGAAAGCGAGGGCGCTGGAGCTGCCGGAGAGCGCCGGCTGAGCCTTCAGCACGCCCGGTGCGGCGGCGAGGGGAAGATCTTCCCCGGGTTCAGGAGGCCCTCGGGATCGAACACGCGCTTCAGGTCTCGCTGGAGCGAGATGAGGTCGCTCGATTGCTCGAGCGGCAGGTACGGCGCCTTCAGGATGCCGATGCCGTGCTCCCCCGAGAGCGTTCCGCCGAGTCCGACCACGTCCCGGAAGAGACGCTCGATGCTCGCCTCGACGCGCGCCCGTTCGTCGTCTTCGTTCCACAGGAAATTGACGTGGAGGTTGCCGTCCCCGGCGTGACCATAGGAGACCGTCCGCACGCCCGAGCGTTCGCTCTGACGCGCGACCGCCTCGAGCAGCTCCGGAAGCCGCTTCCTCGGGACGACGACGTCCTCCGAGAGCTTCTGTTTCGTCATCCGGCGGATGGCGTGGCTCATCTCCCGCCGCGCCGACCAGAGCTTTTCCCGCTGCGTGCCCTCGCGGGCGACGACGAGATCGAGCGCAGCGACGTCCGACAGCGCTCCGCCGATGCGCTCGACGTCTCGCTCGCACGCGGCCTCCGTTCCGTCCACCTCGACGAGGAGCAGGGCCCGCGCCGCCTCCGACACGGAATTCCCGGCGGCCCGGAGCGCGGCGAGGGTGCCGTCGTCGAGGAACTCGATGCACCGCGGCGTGATGCCCGCGGCGAGGATCTCCGACACCGCGCGCATGGCGTCTCCGGCGCTCGCGAACAGAGCGAGCAGCGTGGAGACGCTCTCGGGATTCGGAACGAGCTTCATCGTGGCCTCGCCGAGCACGGCGAGGGTGCCCTCGCTCCCGACGAGGAGCGACGTGACGTCGTAGCCCGTCACGCCCTTCACGGTGCGCTTCCCCGTGAACATCCGCTGCCCGCCGAGCAGGAACGCTTCGACGCCGAGCACGTAGTCCCGCGTGACGCCGTACTTGAACGCCCGGGGGCCGCCGGCGTTCTCCGCGAGGTTTCCCCCGAGCGCGCAGGACGCGAGCGAGTTCGGGTCCGGAGGATAGAACAGGCCCTCGCGCTCGACGGCGGAGTGAAAGTCCCGGAGAACGACGCCGGGCTCCACCACGGCCACCCGCTCGCGCCGGTCGATGTCCTTGATCTGGTTCATCCCGAGGACGGACAGCACGATTCCGCCCGCGATCGGCGTCGCGCCCCCGGTTCGGCCGGTGCCGGCCGCCCTCGGGGTGACGGGCACGCCCGCCTCGCGCGCCGCGCGGAGCGTGGCGGCGATGTCCTCGGGCGACTCGCAGAGCGCGACCGCGTCCGGGACGCGCCCCGCGGAATCGGAGTCGTCGTTCGCGAAGCGTTCGCAGGCGTCCGCTTCCGTGAGCACCTTGGATGGGCCGAGCGCTCGCGAGAGGAGCACCCGGGCCCGGTCCCGCGCGGCGTCGGACGGAAGCGGCAACATCTCCGGGGCGAGCGTGGCCACCGGGGAAGCGTAGCGTCCGCGCGGCACTCCGGAAAGGGCGGGCGTGGACGCTCCGGCTCCCGGGCGTAAGGTTCCCCGCGTCGGGCCGCGGCACGACCCGACGAGGAGCACGATGCGAGCGATAGATCCCGCGACCGGAGTCCCCCAGGACGAGCACCCCGACCACGACGCCCATGCGGTGGAGGCTCGGCTCGCCGCGGCCAAGGAAGCGTTCTCCGGGTTTCGGCGCACGTCCTTCGCGGAGCGCGCGGCCGCCCTGGTGCGTCTCGCGGACCTGTTCGTCGATCGCAAGCAGGAGCTCGCCGAGCTCGCGGCGAAGGAGATGGGGAAGCCGGTCCGTCAGGGACGGGCGGAGGTCGAGAAGTGCGCGCTCGCGTGTCGGTTCATCGCGGAGAACGCAGAGCGTTTCCTCGCCGACGAGGTCGTCCCGACGGAAGCGAGGGACTCTCGCGTCGTCCACGAGCCGCTCGGGCCGATCCTGGCCATCATGCCGTGGAACTACCCGTACTGGCAGATCGTGCGCGGCGCCGCCTCGGCCCTCATGGCGGGCAACGTGGTGCTCGTGAAGCCCGCGCCGGGCACGCCTGGCTGCGCGCTCGCGCTCGAAGCACTCGCGCGCCGCGCCGGAATCCCGGAGGGCGTCCTGTCCGTCCTCCTCGTGCCCGACGATCGAATCGGTCCGATCATCGACGACCCACGGGTCGCGGCCGTGACTCTCACCGGAAGCCCGCGAGCCGGGCGCGCCGTGGCGGCGCGCGCCGGAGCGGCCCTGAAGAAAGTCGTGCTCGAGCTCGGCGGGAGCGATCCTTACATCGTCCTCGCCGACGCGGACGTCGAGCTCGCCGCCCGGACGTGTGTCTCGTCTCGTCTCGGAAACGCCGGGCAAGCGTGCATCGCCGCGAAGCGAATCATCGTCGTCCCGGAGGTTCGACCGGACTTCGAGGCGCGCGTCCTCGAGCTCGTCCGTCGAGTCGTGCCCGGGAACCCGCTGGAAGAGGCGACCGAGCTCGGCCCGCTCGCTCGAGTGGACCTCCGCGATCTCCTCCATCGCCAGGTGGCGGAGAGCGTGAAACGCGGAGCGCGGCTCCTCCTCGGCGGCGAGGTGCCCGAGCGAGCCGGCGCGTGGTACCCCCCGACGATGCTCTCGGACGTCCGTCCGGGCATGCCGGCGTTCGACGAGGAGCTCTTCGGGCCCGTCTTCGCGGTGGTGCCGGCTCGCGACGAGGCTCACGCGGTGGAGCTCGCGAACGAAACGGAGTACGGCCTCGGCGCCGCGGTGTTCACGCGAGACGTCGAGAAGGGTGCGCGCCTGGCTCGCACCCGGCTCGACGCGGGCCTCTGCTTCGTGAACGCCGCCGTGAAGTCGGATCCGAGGCTACCCTTCGGGGGAGTGAAGTCCTCGGGGTTCGGCAGGGAGCTCGGGGCGCTCGGCATCCGCGAATTCGTGAACGAGAAGACGCTCTGGGTCGGCCAGTGAAACGCCGCACTCGCGCAAGAAGCGCGCGGACGCCTGACCTCGACTGAACACTATTTTCCGTCGATCCGGGGTGCCCGGGCCGCGCGTTCGGTGCTTGAATGCGCCGCCCCACCGGAGAAACCATACGGCCATGCCCGAGAGACGTAAGTCGAGCCTTCCGAAAGGCGTCGTGATCGGCGGCGCGGCCGTCGTCGCCCTCGCCGGCGCGTTGCTCGCGTTCCGCGGCCGGGGCGGCGGGGACGCTCCGGCGGGCTCCGCGGCATCGGCGGACAGCGCGACTCCGTCGCTCGAGGCGTTGCTCGCGGGCTCTGCGGCGCTCGGGGACGCGCCGCCCACCGCGCCCGCCCGCGCCGATCTTCTGAAGAAGGCGTCCGTGACGGAGGCGATTTCCGTCACCCGGCCGCTCATGACGAACACCGCGGGTCGGCTGGACCCGGGGTCCGCCCTGCTCGCGATCTGGGCTTCCGATCACCTCACGTGGGACGCGCTCTCGGCGCTCCCGGAGACGTCGCCGGCGCTCTTCCGGAAGGATCCGGAGGCCGAACGCGGACGTCGTCTGTGCATGAGCGGCGTCATCGTCGAGATTCGCGCAGAAAAGTCCCTCGCGGGCCGCCTGCTCGACGATCACGCGTCGCCGCTCATCGCGCGGCCCGCCTCCACCATCGGTTCGGAGAACGAACCTGCGCCGATCGATTCCGCCGCCGCGCCGTCGTCGGCGTTCGCCGCTCCGGACCTGGGCGTGACCGCGGGGGACTGGACGATCCAGAACGACGGCAAAGTGTTCGTCGCGGTCCTCAAGGAAAAGCCCGAGCCGCCGCCGGAGGGTTCTTCGCGCGAGCTTCGGCGGATGCCGGAAAAGGATCCGCTGGTCGTCGAAGTCCTGGCGGTGAAGAGCAGCGGGGCGCTCGTCGACGGAAGCGAGGCGCGCGCGTGCGGCATCCTGACGGGCGTCACTCAGGCCGCCACCTCGTCGTCGCAGGTCGGTGCCGACGTGACGATCCATCGGATCGTCGGCATGTTCGACTTGCCCCAGAATCACGCCGGTCCGCCGGAAATCGCCCACCAGGGCGGCTGAGAGCGGCTTCGCCCCGGGCCCGGGGGAATCACGGCATCGGGTGCCGCTTGAGCATCTCCCACCCCACGTGCGCGTCGCCGGTCACGTGGCCGCCGCCCACCGCGGTGCAGAGCGTGACCTCCACTCCCGCGTCGCACTGCGAGTAGGTGGAGCAGCCGTTCCCCGCGTCCGTGGGAGAGCCGGTGCAGCCGTCGAGGTTCGCCCACGTGGCGAACGTATTCTGTGCGCCCTGGAAATGGATGGTCACGGGGAGCCCGTTCGGCGGATTGGAGGCGCCGCCCGCGTACGGGACGATCAGGTCGGCCGTGCCCCGGAAGGAGATCACCGTGATCGGTCGCGACGGCGCGCACGGCTCCTCGGAGGCGGAGAGGAGATCGAACGCCGACGGCGCGACTGCGGCGAAGACGTCCGCGGCGTTGCAGGCGAGGTAGTGCGAGAGGCCGCCGCCCATCGAATACCCGGTCGCGTAGACCCGCTTCGGATCGATGCACGCCTCTTCCGAGATCTTCTTCACCAGAGCGCGAATGAACCCCTCGTCGTCCACCGTCCGGGACGTGGTGCAGCAGGGACCGATGTTCCACGCCGCGTCGATGCCGTCCGGCCAGACGACGACGAACCCTTCCTGATCCGAGAGCGGGCCGTACCCGGAGTTCAGCCGCTCGGCGGCGCCGTTCCCGAACAGAGGGTGGAGATCCACCACGAGCGGCACCGGGGTCTCGCCGGTATAGGACGTGGGGACGTGCCGGATGTACGTCCGCGTCGTCCCACCCACGTCGATCGACGCGTTCGTGTCCCCCGGCGCCAGCGCGGTCGACGGACACGCGACCGGGGCGCCGCCGGCGCCGTTCGCTCCGCCGCTCGAGCCCGCGCCTCCCGCTCCCGGAGTGCCCCCGACACCCGTCGAGTCGCCCCCGCTCCCGCTCGCGCCCCCGGCGGCGAGCGCACCACCGGTTCCCGTCGGGCCTCCACCGCTCGAGCTCGCCCCGCCGCTCGTCGCGCCGCCCGACGACGAGTCTCCGCCGCTGCTCTCGACGGGCGATGCGCCGGCTGCGCCGCCCGCCGCGGAGCCCGAGCCAGAAGGAGTGCCGCTGCTCGAACAGGCGCCGAGCGAGAGCACGAGCGAAAGGACGAGGAAGCGTGCGGCGTGGTCGTCGGTCGTGCTCACGTCCGACTTATGACACGGGCGAAGGTGACCTCGCGCGACAGCGTTTTTCCCGGCTGTGCCACGCCACGCGTCGTGGCGTGCTCGTCCGCCGCGCCGCGTGTCACCCTCGCGCTCAGGGCTGGGGCTTCGGCCCCTGCCAGACCTGCGCGTGCGCGCGCCGATAGTGGAGCGGCGTCTCGTTCGTCCAGCGCTTGAACGCGCGGTGGAACGCGCTCGTCTGCGAGAATCCGAGCAAGAGGGCCACTTCGGAGAGGTCCGTCGTGGTCGATCCGACGTACCGGAACGCGAGCTCCCGCCGGAGCTCGTCCACGAGCGCGCTGAACGTCGTGCCCTCGCCCTGCAGCCGTCGCTCGAGCGTCCGAGGGCTCATGTGGAGCTTCAGCGCGACGCTCGCGACGCTCGGTGCGCCGCTGGGAAGCTCGGCGTTCACGACGGCCCGGACGCGCTCCGTCACGGAGTCCGCCCGCGGCAGCGCCGCGAGCACCGCCTCCGCGTGCTTCCGGATCACGTCGTGCAGCTTGGAGTCCGCGCTCTCGAGCGGCGCGTCGAGCACGGCGCCCTCGAAGACGTATCCGGTGAACGGCGCCGAGAAACGAAGCTCGGCGCCGCCGAACGTCCGGGTGTGTTCGTCCAGGCTCGGCGGCGCCGGATAGGGGAAGAACACCGTCACCTTCGCCCCCGTGGCGCGAGCCCACACGCCGGCGTGCACCCGGTGAAAGGCTCCGAGCATGAAGTCCACCGAGGCCCGGGGCGGCTGGGCCGCCGTCTCGAAACGGATCGCGACGCGCCCCGCGGTCTCGTCGACGCGAAGCGCGAGCGCGTCGTTCACGAGGCGCATGTAGCGAGCGGCGACCTCCAGCGCTCCGCGCACCGTGGGCGCCGAGCTCACCACGTAGTCGAGGGCGCCGGTGTCGCCCGGCGAGTACTCGCGGGCCGCCTCGAGTCCGATGTTCGGGTCGTCCGCGAGCCGGACGGCTTCCTCGAGCATCTGATGGACGACGGAGATCGGGATCCGGTCGTCCGGGTCGAGCTTCTCGAGCGCGTCCAGACCCTGGGCTGGGACCCGCCCGGAACGACGGAGCGGGGCGAGGAACGGCCGTACGAGCCGGACGGCGTACGATCGTTCCTGCCGGTGCAACATCGGGCAGCCATCGTAGTCCGCCCGCGCGGCGGCCGCCCACTCGTTCCGGAGCTCAGCGCCGCCGGCGCCGCAGGGCGACGAGCGCGAGCCCGACCAGGGCCCACGCCGAGCCCCGGGTCGCGTTCCCGTGACCGACGGCGCATCCGCCGCTGTCGGACGAGGTCGGGGCGGCGGAATTGGCGTTTCCGCCGCCTCCCGAGCCGCTTCCACCCGAGCCGCCGGCGGGGACGCCCCCGTCCGCGCCGCCCGTCGGCGGCGCGTTCGCGTCCAGCACCACGTCCACGCACTGGTGATAGACGTCCGCGACGCCGACGCCCGGGGTGGGGTCGTAGGGCCCGTGGAAGGCGTCGTCTTCCATCACCTGGATGATCTGGAGCGTGCAGTTGTCACACTCGACGTCGGGGAACGTCACGTGGAAGGTGTAGCTGGGCGGGTTCTGCAGATCCGCGATGGACGCGATGTGGGGGAACAGATTGTCCATGCCGGGGAGCACTTCCGGCGTGTTGTAGAAGTCGGAATCTCCGCAATGATCGCCAGGACCGTCCGGACATGCGCGGTTCGGATCGATCGGTTTGATCGACGCCGGGTCCTTGAAGCCGTCCTGCCCGTCCTGATCGAACGCGACGCGGAAATAGCTCGGGTGAGGGATGTACTCCTGGATCGTGAAGTCCACCGTCTCGCCGGGACGGAACGTGTAGATGTGGGTTCCGCGCGAGTCGTTGTCGTGACCGCACGGGGGAAGCTTCAGATCGTCCTGGGTGTCGCCGTTTCGGGAGAGGTAGGGCCCTCCGCCTCTTTCCAGGCTGATGTGCGCGAACGCGGCGCTGGACGTGAGCGTCGTCGCGCAGAGCGCGAGAAACGAAAGATACTTGGTCGCGGTTCGGGTCATCGTTCTCTCCGTCATTTATCGAGGCGTGCGCGGCTTCGCGCGCGCGAGAGCAAGCACTCCCACCGGCCGCCTCGCTTGGTAGGGCAGGATCGAGGGCGCGGCAAGGCGCGCGTCGCGACGAATCGCGCGACGATTTTCGCTGACGTGGTGCGTCACGCGAGCGCCGCCAGTCATCGACGCTCGCACGCGTGTTCCGTGTAGCCTGCGCCGCTTCTCGCGCATACTCAGTATTCGGAAGGTGTCTCGCCCCCGTTCTCTCGTCCGTGTGCTGCAGCTCGGTGTCGCCGCGTTCTGCTTGGCGTGCTCCGGCTCCGACTCTCCGGCGCCGGCGTGCTCGGATCCAGGTCCGCCCGCCGGCGAGGTCGAGCACGGGACGCTCACGGCCGACGACTGCAAGACGATCACCGTGCCCTCGTTCGAGGTCGTCCAGGCAGGGCTCTTCACCCATTGCGTTCACTGCCACTCGGCCGCGAACGTCGGAGAGGCACGAAACGGCGCTCCGGACGACGTCAATTTCGACACCTACGCGTCCGCGAAAGCGGCCGTTCTTCTCGCGTTCCCGATGGTGAAGCAGCGGTACATGCCCCCCGACGGGCAATGCGTCACGAACGCCGAGCGCAATCGCTTCTACGAGTGGGCCGTCTGCGGCACGCCGCCCTGAGCGTGCCGGCGCGCGCGAGCCGATCGGCAGGTGACGAGGCGGGGCCGCGCACTAGACTGGCGTCGTGGACGAGCGCGAGCGCATCCTCGAGGCGGCGAGTCGCCACTGCGACATCCGGGAACGCCTCCCGCTCGTTCCGGCGTCCGCCCAGGGGCGCGGTCTCTATTTCAACAGCGTGGAGACGGTCCTCGAGCGAGCCGGGAAGCTCGCCCCGTATCGCGCGATCTACCCGAGACGCCTTCCTGCGCTCCAGTTCCACCCCACGACGGATTTTCTCGAACGACTCGTCGTGGGCGCGGCGATCCTCGCCGGTCCCGACCGCGTGCACGAGGGCATGTTCGAGATCGGGCGACAGAACGCCGTGGCGTTCTCGCAGAGCCTCCTCGGTCGTGCGCTTCTCCGGATCCTCTCTCGCGATCCGAGAAAGCTCCTGGAGCAGGCGGTCGCCGGTCGACGCCAGAGCCTGACCTATGGCTCCTGGGAGCTCCGCTTTCCGTCCGAGCGGAGGGCCGTGATCACCATGCGAGAGGAGTACGCTTACTTCGACTCCTACATGCTCGGAGCCGGCCAGGGCACGTTCGACGCCGTCGACGTTCCCGTTCGGATCACCGTCGTCGTGGAAGATCGCTTCTCGGGCCAGCACGTCCTCGAGTGGTGAGGCGCGGTCCGGCGGGCGGGAGTATCCTTCCGGACCCGCCATGAACGAGCTCGCTGCCCGCATCCTCGTCTTCGCCCCGGGTATCCGGACGGAGCTCGAGGGCATGGTGGCGAGGCTACCGTGGAGCGAACGGAGACGGGTCGTCTTCGAGCCCCTCGGGGAGGACGTGGAGGCAGCCGTCCTGCGGGCGCTCTCCGATTCGCGGTCCGTGCCGCTCGGAGTCGTCGTCGCGGACGAGTCGGCCGTGCTCACCGCCCTCGCCGCCGGCGCGGACGAAGCCGTCGTGCTGCCGAAGGGTGCCGAGCCTCCGACGGTCTCGGCCTTCGTCGATCGGCTCGTCCTTCGCGGTCAGCGACGCATCGAGCAACTGGCGCTCGAGGAGTCCCTGGCTCACGCCGAGCGACTGACGGCGCTCGGCACGCTGGTCGCCAGCGTCGGACACGAGATCAACAATCCGTTGACGGCCGTGGCGCTCTCGGTGGACGTCGTCCGGCGGACGCTCGCGCCGATCCTCGACCCGGACACGGAGCTCGGTCGATCCATGGCGACGTTGCTCGACGACCTCGCCTCTGCCACGGACTCGATCGCTCGCATCGTGCGCGACCTGAAGGTCTTCTCGCGGGGCGACCGCGGCGAGTCTCCCGAGGTCACGGACGTTCAGGGTCTCGTGGAGCAGGCGCTCCGTCTCGTCGCGCGCGAGCTCTCTCACGTCATCGTGGAGAGAGACTATCCGGCGGACCTCCCGCGAATGGTCTTGCCGAGGAACCGGGTCGCCCAGGTGCTCGTGAATCTCCTCGTGAATGCCGCCCACGCGACGCGCGAGGTGAGCCGGCCGTCGCACCGGGTCCGCGTGAGCGTCCGTGCGGACGAGGAATTCCTGGCGATCGCCGTCAGCGACACGGGGCCCGGGATCCAGCCGGGGCACTTCGCCAAGATCTTCGAACCGTTCTTCACCACGAAGCGGGGCGAGATCGGCACCGGACTCGGTCTGTCGATCTCGCGAGCGATCCTGCGCGGTCTCGGAGGAGAGCTCACGGCGGAATCCGTCCACGGCGACGGCGCGACGTTCATCGCGTTCTTGCCCCGACCGAGCGACGAGGAGCTCGCGCTCGGAACGAGGCGCGCTCACGTCTACGGCGGTGCGCCGACCGGGGCGCGGGGATGCGCGGTGCTCGTCCTCGAGGACGACGAGCGGGTCCTCCGGTCTTACGCGCGGCTACTGTCTCCGGCCCACCGTGTGGTCACGGCCCGCGACGCGGAAGAGGCCTTCGATGCCATCGTCGGGGGGTTCGAGCCCGACGTCATTCTGCTCGCGCTCGAGCTCGCGGAGGGCGAAGGGCCGAGGTTCCTCGCCGAGCTCCGCGAGCAGGATCCGGCGCTCCTCCGGCGCGTGCTCCTCGTGACGTCCGGAGCGGGCCGCGATGAATACGCGGACGCGCTCCGGGGTCACGAGGGGCCGATCCTGACGAAGCCCGTTCGCGGCGAGTTGCTCCTCGCCGCGATCGAGCGGCTCGGCGGGGAACCGGGTCCCCGCTGAGCTCCGTCATCCAGCGGTGCAGACGTCGTTCGTGCAGGCGAGCTGCGGGAGGCAGCCCGAACCACCGAACCCCACGCAGCAGGGCTGGTTCTCCTGGCCGCACGCCGCGCACTTGTTCTGGCTGCACACGGTGAAACCGGTGCACGCCGCGCCGCCGCCGTCCGTCGAGCAGCAGGCCTGGCCCGCGACGCCGCACGCGGTGCCTTCGCAGGTGCCCCCGTTGCAGCGGTTCTGCGGTCCGGGACACCCGTCGCTCACCTGCGTCCGCGCGCAGCACGGCTCTCCCGGCGCTCCACACGACTCGCACTTGTCGTTCGTGCAGGCGAGCCCGGTGCCGCACTGGGCCGCGCCCGGGGCGCCGCCCGGGCAGCACGCCTCGCCCTTCGTCCCGCACGGCGTGCACTTGTCGGTGATGCAGCCCATCCCCGAAGCACACTGACCGCCGCCGCCGGGACCCTGCGTCGTGCAGCACGCCTGCGTCGCGCCGCCGCAATCCGCGTGGCACGTTCCGGCCAGGAAACCCGGGATCGCCCCGATGCACGAGCCCGCGGTGCACGTCGAGTCCGCGCAGCAGGGCTCTCCGTCGCCGCCGCAGGCCGAGCAGGTGCCCCCGGCTGCGCCACCGCCGCCGCACGCGAAGCCAGTCTGGCAGATCTGGCCGGGGCAGCACTTCTGGCTGTCTCCGCCACAGCCGGTGCACGCGCCGGCCGTGCACGTCCCGTTCGTCGCGCCGCAGCTCGTGCCGTCCGCGAGACACACGTTGCTCACGCAGCAGCCGCCGTTGCACGCGTCCCCGGCGCAGCACGCTTCCCCGTTTCCGCCGCAGGGCGAGCAGGTTCCGCCGACGCACCGGGAGCCCGCGTTGCACTGGTTCCCCGCGCAGCACGCCTCCCCGTTCGCTCCACAGCTCGGACCGGCCTCGGCGCCGTTCCCGCCTCCCGTGCCGGTCCCGTTTCCGGCCTGGCCGCTGCCTCCCGCGCCCGGCTGCCCGTCTCCGCCGGCGCCGATCTGGCCACCCTGGTTGTCGGATCCACCGGTGTCGGCACCGGAGCCGCCCGTGCTGCCGGTTCCACCGCCGGTTCCGCTGACGGAGCCGTCGGGGCCCGACGTCCCGCCGCCGGTGCCGGCGCCGAACGTGGCGTTGGTCTTGCTGTCGCTGCTGCAGGCGGCGACGACGACCGTCGCGGTGCCCGCGACGAACGCGAGGCGAGCGGCGAGCTTCAGATTGGAGCGTTTCGAAGGAAGGGACATGGCCTGGTCTCCCCGGGATCTTCCCGATCGCGTCACCCAGCGTAGGCCGTCGATCGCCCGCCGGTGAAGCGCTGGATGAGGCCATTTTCGGCCAGAACGAGCGGTTTCGCTCGCGCCGTTTTTCACGCCGAGAATAAGATTGTGCGCGGGTCGGATCCCCCCTGCACGTTTCTTGAATTCTCGACGAAACGCAGCGGGCCGCGCTCGCGCGCGGCTCCCCCCTCCGTGCGGATCGCCCGCGCCCGGATCAGGGACCGATCTGGTCGATCTGATCGTTCAGGAACCGCGTCGTGAACGCGGCGATCGTCTCCGTGCCCGCCGCGGGATCGAAGAAGCGAGCGCGCCAGATGTGCTGATGGAACGTGATGTTCGCGCCGCCGAGGAAGTACGTCGCGAAGCGTCCGGTGCTCTGATAGCGGCTGCGGAGGTCGAGGAGGCCCGCGCCGTAGTTCGCGGCCGTCATGTAGATCGTGGGATCGAGGACCTGTCCCACGGTGATGCCGACCGGGTCCGCCGTGTCGAAGTTCACGCAGTCCTTGAGACCGGGCGAGTAGAAGAGCCGGATCACCTCGTCGTTCATGCTGGAGACGAGGGCGATCTTCGAGACCGGGTGCTTCGCGAGGAGGAAGTCGGCGAGGTTCAGGATGCCGCCGCCGTCCGCGTGATTGCACTCGGCGCAGTCCGGCGGGAGCGAGTTCGCGAAGCCCCAGAGCGTCCGCCACTTCTTCTGCATGCACGCGGGCATGTACTGGTCCACGAACGGCGGCCCGGAGTCGTCGAGCACGTCGACGCGCGTGCACCCGAAGGCGTCCTGCACCATGCTGAAGTTCAGCGCGGCGCCGAAGCCGCCGGCGCTCGCGCCGGTCAGCACGACGCGGCTCAGCTTGCCCTGGAACGTGGGCACGACGCGGCTCACGAACTTCTTCATGTTCAGGTAGCCGACGAACTGTTGCTTCGCCGCGACGCCCGGGACCGTGCCGTCCGGCTGAGCGCCGAACCACGCGTCGCCGGTGCAGTACGGCGCGTAGATCATGCTCCAGTCCTTGAAGGGGTTCGCCGCGTTCGCCCAGTCGAAGATCCCGTGGACGACGTTGCTCTCGAAGATGCCCGGCTGCTGACGAACCGCGACGACGCCGAACGCCGACCCGAGCACCGTCTCTCCGGAGCCGGAGATCGCCTGGTTCACGTTGGCGGGATTGAAGCTGTTGCAGAAACCGGGGCTGATGCAGGCGCCGCCGCCTTCGAGGTACCAGAGGAGCTTGTCGGTCGTGCCCTTGTGCAGGAAGAAGCCCGCGGGCGAGCCGTCCCGGCAGACGGCGCCGTCGATCTGGTACCAGGTCCATCCCGTCGGAGCCGGTGGGTTCAGCGTCGTGCCGACGTCGTCGAGGGGCGCGCCCATCGGCGGCGCGAGGTTCACGTAACCGGGGTTCGTCAGAGGCGTCGCGCACGCGCCGCCTTGCCCGCCCGCTCCGCCTCCGCCTCCGCCTCCGCCCGCTCCGCCGCTGCCCGCGGAGCCGCCGTTGCTGCTGCCGCCCGCGGACGCCCCGCCGTTGCCGGCTCCACCATTCGCCGCGCCGCCGTCGCTCGCGCCGCCGGAGCCGAGTCCACCCGAGCCGGAGCCACCGCTGCTCGCGCCGCCGCTGCTCGCACCGCCGCTGCTCGCGCCGCCGTTGCTGGCGCCGCCGCTGCCCGCACCGCCGTTGCTGGCGCCACCGCTGCCGATCGAGCCGCCGTTGCTGGCGCCGCCGTCGCTTGCGCCGCCGCTGCCGATCGAGCCGCCGTTGCCTGCGCCGCCGTCGCTTCCCTGATCGCCGCCGGTCTCCTCGGACGAGCCGGCGTCCGCACCCGCGGCGCCACCGTTCGACGCGCCGCCGTCGCTTGCGCCGCCGCTGCCGATCGCGCCGCCGTCGCCCGACGAGCCGCCGTTCGCAGAACCCCCGTCGGACTGAGCCCCGCCATTGCCCGGCGTGCCGCCATTCGACGACGCTCCTCCGCCCGAGCCGCCGGACCCGTCTCCGGAACCAGCGCTGCCCCCGAAGCCTCCGGTGAAGGACGCATAGCCGCCGGTCGCCTCCGCAGGGATGTCTTCACCGCCTGCGCATGCGACGGCACCGAGCACGGTGCCGAGCAGCAGCGCCAAGCGGCGCATGCGACGAAGGGAGGTCGGAGCGGGACGCGAAGCGAAGGGCACGGACATCGATGTCTCCTGAACGTTCTGAAAAACCGATCTCACCGCGCGGGCGACGTCGGAGGCCGTGCTCGCGCAGTCGTTCCTGACCGCCGCCGGTGAACACTACCCACGGGATCGTGATTCGACGGGCTCGTTTCGCCTACTTGAAAGCTCACGGCAGCGCGCTTCCAGCACCCTCACGCGAATTTTTCAAGCGATTCCAGCGCTCGCGCTCGGCGTGGCCGATCGACGTCGCCGGGGCGAGCTTGCAACGGGGATTCTAGCAGCGCTGAACATGCGGCGCGGGACTCTTCCTTGCGTGACGTCCAGGGTTGCGCCCGTCACCGGGGGTGGCCTACGAACCAGGTGCACGGACGGCGATTCGGAGACCGCATGGCAGCGATTGCACTCGATCTGACCCCGGTGGTGGACAAGCTTCTCGCGCGTCCATTCGATCGGAACACGCTCGAAGCCGCCTCCTCCGCCGTGGCCGGCAAACCGCAGGCGTACGCGACGGCGCTCCGTTGCGCCGCGAAGCGCACGAGCGATCGCCTCGCGGCGGCGTTCTGGTTCGCGGAGGCCGCGCGCGTCCACGAATCCGTCGACGATCTCGGCGGCGCCATCGCCCTCCTCTTCCGGGCGAGGGAGTGCGACCCGACGAGCCCCGCGATCCGTGAGGCGCTCGCGGTGTCGATGACGAAGCTCGCGATGCGCGCGGGGATCTCCTTCACGTTCGGTGCCCCCGCCGACGGCGCGCCCCAGACGGTCCCGTCCGCGCCGCCTCCCACCGAGGGCGAAACCGCTCGGCCGATCCCCCGTGAATCGGGCCTCCGCCCCCCGCCGGGGCACCCTCGGGACACGCTGCCGGACCTGTTCGGCATCGACGCGAGCACGTCGAGGACGCTCCCCGACACGGAGTGGGGGGACTACCAGGACGTCTCCGTCGTCGCCGAAGTGCCCGCGCCCCGGACGGAAGTTCCGGAGACGCGAGACTCGAGCCCGATCGTGATTCCGCTCGCGCATGCCCGTCGCGTGGAGCCGCTCCTCCCGCCCTCGGATCCCGACACGGACGTGAACACGCTCGTCCCGGTGCCGCCGGACGCGCCGCTTCTCCGGGCGGTCGCCGACATCGCGACTCCGACCCGGCGGAGCTCGGAGCTTCCACCCACCGTCCCGCCGTCGATGTTCCCTCCGCCCCCGGTGCGGACGGAGATCGGTCACGGCACGCCGCCCCCGCCCTCCGTGTCGCCGCCCCCGCCGCTCGTGCGCGTCTCGGCGCTCCGGCCCGATTCGTCGCCGTCCCCCTCGAGCTCCGTCCAGATCGCGCCCCCGCCGGAGACGGAGCTCGTCCTGGAAGGCCCGAAGACGGAGAGGCCTCCCGGGGACGTCGTGGTGTCCGCGCTGTTCGAGGAGCTCCACGCGCTTCACTTCCTGGACGACGTGCGGAGCGGCGCGAACTTCGTCGCGAAGGTGCTCGCCGAGCACATGGGCGCGTCCACCGTGCTCGTCCACGTCTACGACATCAACTCGCGCCACTTCGTGATCATGAGCGCGCTCGGGAACCGAGCCTCCGCACTCGCGGACTACGCGACGCCGGAAGACGACGCGTTCGTCGCCGAGCTCATGAAGGACGGGGAAGCCATCGTCGTGCTGGATCCGAAGGACGATCCGAGGTTTTCCCGCGGGCGGTTCCTCCTCGTGGAGCCGTCGCGGTCCGTCGCGTGCGCCCCCGCCGTGATCGAGCGGCGCTACCTCGGCCTCCTGGAGGTCGTGGATCCGCTGGACGGCTCCGAGTTCGGCGAGGACGACCGGAACGCGCTCGCCTACGCCGCCTCGGCGTTCGCGCGGTTCCTGGATCGGCGAGGGATCGTCCTCAGCGAGGAAGACGAAGAGACCCCGTCGCTCGCGCCGCCCGCGGGCTGAACGCCCGCTTCCCCGCGGTCCGCGAGAGCGCCACGGGCGTCCCGAAACCGGGAGCCGCCGGGGTGGGTCACCCGTCACGTCTTGCGGGTCGAAGCCGGCGGCTCGGGTCGTTCCAGCGTCGCCTCAGCAGTCTTCAGACGTCTCGATGAGCTCGATCTTGTAGCCGTTCGGGTCTTCGATGAACGCGATGACGCTTCCGCCGTGCTTCATGGGGCCTGGCTCCCGGGTGACCTTGTAACCGGCTGCCCGGACGCGCTCGCACACGTCCCGGATGTCCTTCGCGCCGAGCGCGATGTGCCCGAAGGCGTCCCCGAGCGCGTAGCTCGAGCGCCCCCAGTTGTAGGTGAGCTCGATGACGGCCGTCTCCGACTCGTCCCCGTATCCGACGAACGCGAGCGTGAACTCGCCGGTCGGGTAGTCCTTCTTGCGGAGGAGCTTCATCCCGAGGACGCCGGTGTAGAACGCGAGCGAAGCGTCGAGGTCGTTCACGCGAATCATCGTGTGGAGGAGTCGCATGCGCGGGATTTTAGCAGGTTAGCGGGCGCGGATTCCACGCGCTAGACTCGTGGGTGACGTTCGATTCGAGCGATCTCGAGGAGAGCACCGTGGCGTTCTCGCGGGCGCTCGTCGAGCACGCGCGGGAAACCGACGCGCCGTTCCGTGGAGTTCCGGACGGTCAGTTCTTCGACAAGCTCGTCCTCGACTTCTGCATGCGGCACCCGCACCTGAAGGCCGAGCTCTTCCGGTTCATCGACGTCCTTCCGGTGCTCTCGCCGCCCGAGGTCGCCTCCCACCTCCGGGAGTACCTCGGCGGAGCCCGCGACGACCTTCCGGCGCCGCTCCGCTGGTCGCTCGACCTCGCCTCGAACGACGGCGTCGTGGAGCGCATCGTCGCGCGCGCGGCGAGGCAGAACGTCCTCCGCATGGCCCGGCGCTTCATCGCGGGATCCAACGCGGAGGAGCTCGTCGCCGCGGTCCGGGGGATGCGCGAACGGCACCTCGCCGCGACCCTCGATGCCCTCGGTGAAGCGGTCTTGACGGAGCGCGAGGCGGACGCCTACCGAGACCAGTACCTCGCGCTCCTCCGGGACACGGCGAAGGCGGCCGCCCGCTTCCCGGAGGACCCGCAGATCGATCGCGACCACGAGGGCGCACGGCTCCCGCGCGTGAACGTCTCCCTGAAGCTCAGCGCGCTCACGTCCATCTTCGATCCGATCGATCCCGACGGCGTCGCGCGCTCCGTCGTTCCGCGGCTGGACGCGATCCTCCGCGAAGCCGCGCGAGTCGGCGCCTTCGTCCACGTGGACATGGAGCACTACGAGCGAAAGGACCTGACGCTCGCGCTGTTCCAGGAGGTCCTCGGGAGCCCGGCTCACGCGAAGAACCCGAACGTCGGGATCGTCCTCCAGGCGTACCTCAGGGACGCAGAGAGGGACCTCGTCGAGCTCGCCGGGTTCGCGCGCCGTCGTGGCACACCGGTCTGGGTGCGGCTCGTGAAGGGCGCGTACTGGGACTCCGAGACCGTGCTCGCGAAGCAGCGCGGCTGGCCCATCCCCGTCTGGGAGAACAAGTGGGAGACGGACGCTTGCTACGAGCGCTGCATCGGGCTCCTCCTGGACCACGCGGACGTGCTCCGCCCGGCGTTCGCGAGCCACAACGTGCGGAGTCTCGGCCGCGCGCTCGCGGAAGCCCGCGCAAGGAAGCTCCCGGAGCGGTTCGTCGAGTTCCAGGCCCTCTACGGGATGGCGGATCCGCTGAAGGCCGCGCTCGCGAAATTCGGGCAGCGGGTGCGCGTCTACATGCCCTTCGGCGAGCTCATCCCGGGCATGGCGTACCTCGTTCGCCGCCTGCTCGAGAACACGTCGAACGAGTCGTTCGTCCGGCACGAGCTCACCGAGGGGGACGAGCTCGATCGACTCGTGAACCGTCCAGCACCGCCGCCCCCGCCCAAGAACGGAAAGGAGACCGCCGTGAAAGCTCCCCGCGAGACGACGCCCGAACCCGGGTTCCGGAACGAGCCGCTCCGTGACTTCTCGCGGAAGGAAACGAGGGACGCATTCGCGGCCGCCGTGAAGCGCGTCTCGGGTGACCTCGGCATCCACTGTCCGCTCGTCATCGACGGCCGGGAAGTGGACACGCGAGAGCTCATCCGCAGCGCGAACCCGTCCGACACGCGGCGAGTCGTCGCGTCCAGCGGGTCCGCCCTCGCCGGGCACGCCGACCAGGCCGTCGCTGCCGCGAAGGCGGCCTTCCCTTCGTTCCGCCGGATGTCCGCGGAGGAGCGCGCCAGGATGCTCGAGCGCGCCGCGGAGCTCTTCGCCGCGCGTCGCGACGACCTCGCCGCGTGGACGTGCCTCGAAGCCGGAAAGCCCTTCCGCGACGCCGACGCGGACGTCGCCGAGGCCATCGACTTCTGCCGTTTCTACGCGGAGGCCGCGCGAGAGCGCGCCCGCCCGGAACCGAGCGACGCGCCCGGGGAAGAGAACCGCACGGCGCTCGTCCCCCGAGGGCCGACCGTCGTAATCAGCCCGTGGAACTTCCCGATGGCGATCCTCACCGGGATGGCGGCCGCGGCGCTCGTCACCGGGAATCCGGTCGTCCTGAAACCCGCCGAGCAGACGCCAGCGTGCGCGTACCACGTGTTCCGTACGTTCCTGGAAGCGGGCGTGCCCCAGGGCGCGCTCCACTTCCTCCCCGGCGCGGGCGAGGTCGTCGGGGCGCGCCTCGTCGAGCATCCCGACGTCGCGACCATCGCGTTCACGGGCTCACGCGCCGTGGGGCATCTCATCGCGCGCCGCGCCGCTGAAACGTCCACCGGCGTGGTCGGATTGAAGCGGGTGATCGCCGAGATGGGCGGGAAGAACGCCATCGTCGTGGACGACGACGCCGACCTGGACGAGGCGATCCCGGGCGTGCTCGCCTCGGCGTTCGGCTATGCGGGGCAGAAGTGCTCCGCGTGCAGTCGAGTCGTCGTCGTGGAGAAGATCATGAAGGTCTTCACGGAGCGCCTCGTGGAGGCCGCGAGGGCGCTCGTCGTCGGGCCGGCGGACGACCCCCGCGCGTCGGTGGGGCCGCTCATCGACGCCGAGTCCGTCGCGCGAATCCGTCGCTACGCGGACCTCGCCGCGAGGGAAGGCACGATCGCCTTCCGGGGTGCTCTCGGTCCCGGGACGGAGCACGGTCATTTTGCGGCTCCGGTGATCGTCACCGGGGTCTCGCCGGACTCGGCGCTCGCGCAGGAAGAGATCTTCGGCCCGGTCCTGACCGTGCTCGCCGCGAAGGACTTCGACCACGCGCTCGCGGTCGCGAACGGCACGGAATACGCGCTCACCGCCGGCGTCTACTCGAGGAGCCCCGAGCATCTCGCGCGCGCCAAGGTGGAGCTCGACGCCGGCAACGTGTACGTGAACCGGAAGATCACGGGCGCCCTCGTCGCGCGTCAGCCGTTCGGCGGCCATCGCCACTCCGGCACCGGCGGCAAGGCAGGCGGAAGAGACTATCTCCTCCACTTCGGGAACCTCCGCACGGTGACCGAGAACACGCTGCGCCGCGGGTTCGCGCCCGAGGGCTAGGGACTGCTGACCATTCGGCGCCCGACACGAGCTGACGGGACCGGTCAGGGGCATCCCATTCCACCGGAAACCACCGGCCGCCCGAGTCTTATCGATGACGCGATGCCGCCGAGAAATTCGGTGCCGAGAACGTGCCCGGAGGATTTCGACCGACGTAGGATGAAGGACCGCGGAAGGAGCGTTCCTTCCCCCGAAGATGGCCGACGGATCCCGCTCTCCGACGTCCCCGAAGGATCGCCCGGCGCTAGAGGGCCGCGATCGAACCGTGAAGATCGCGAAGGCGCCCGGCGGCCTCGTACGCATCGTGTCGGAAGACGGCGAAGTCGGCGGAGTGTTCGTGAGCCGCACGGCGGCGCGTCGCTTCGCTGAACGCGAGTTCCGCGTGGCGCAAGGGCGCGACGTCGTGGACGAGACCACGGGGCACTCTCCGTTGCCTCCGAACGTACGCCGACGCTGATTCCGTCTTCGCCCGGTTGCGACGCCTTCCCGCCCGCCCTACGGAGCGTGCTCGCCCACGCACGGGCCAAGGGAGGTTCTTTCGATGATCCGGAAAGCGAGCGCTCACTGGAGCGGAGGGTTGAAGGACGGCAAGGGCACGGTCTCGACGGACTCGGGCGTCCTCGACGAGACGCAGTACTCGTTCAGCACCCGCTTCGAGGACGGCAAGGGAACGAACCCGGAAGAGCTCATCGGGGCCGCGCACGCCGGCTGCTTCACGATGGCGCTCTCGGGCCAGCTCGGCGCCGCGAACCTCACCGCCGAAGCGATCGACACCGTCGCGTCCGTCACGATGGAGAAGCTCGACGCGGGCTTCACCGTCACCAAGATTCACCTGGACGTGAAGGCGAAGATCCCGGGCGCTGACGCCGCCGCGTTCGAGAAGGCCGCGAACGCCGCCAAGGAAGGCTGCCCGATCTCGCGCCTCCTCAGGGCGACGATCACGATGGACGCGAAGCTCGTCTAGCGGTCTGATGCCGGCCGTGCCCTCCGCGGCCGAAGTTCATCGTACGGTCCACGCCGTCTTCCGGATCGAGTCGCCGAAGCTCATCGGCGCGCTCGCCCGGATGCTAAGAGACGTGGGGCGGGCGGAAGAGCTCGCGCAGGACGCGCTCCTCGCGGCGCTCGAAACGTGGCCCGAACAGGGTGTACCCGACAATCCGGGCGCGTGGCTCACGCAGACGGCGAAACGGAAGGCCATCGACGAGCTTCGCCGTCACCGGCTTCTGGAACGGAAGCACGCGGAGCTCGGACGGGACGCCCTGGAGACGCGCCCGGACGACGCGCTCGCCATCGAGACGGCGGTCGATGACGACATCGGGGACGATCTCCTCAGGCTGGTCTTCACGTCGTGCCATCCGGTGCTTTCGGTCGATGCCCGGGTCTCGCTGACGCTCCGGGTCCTCGGTGGTTTATCTACGGCGGAAATCGCTCGGGCCTTCCTCACGACCGAACCCACGATCCAGCAGCGCATCGTTCGGGCCAAAAAGGCGCTCGCGGACGCGAACGTGCCGTTCGAGGTCCCCCGCGGGCAGGCGCTCGCGGCGCGCCTCGGCTCCGTCCTCGAGGTCGTCTACCTGATCTTCAACGAGGGCTACTCGGCGACCACGGGGGACGACTGGATGCGTCCCGAGCTCTGTCAGGATGCGCTCCGGCTCGGCCGCATCCTCGCGGGGCTCATGCCCGATGAACGGGAGGTGCTCGGGCTGCTCGCCCTCATGGAGATCCAGGGCTCGCGGTCCCGCGCTCGGATCGGTCCTTCGGGGGAGCCGGTGCTCCTCCTGGATCAGAACCGCGCGCTGTGGGACTTTCTCGCGATCGGTCGGGGGCTCGCGGCGCTCGATCGCGCGAACGCCCTCGGAGGGGAGCCCGGGACGTACCAGCTCCAGGCGTCGATCGCGGCCTGCCACGCCCGTGCCCGGCGAGCGGAGGACACGGACTGGGTCGCGATCGCGGCGCTCTACCAGGACCTCGCCGAGCTCACCGGCTCGCCCATCGTCGAGCTGAATCGCGCCGTCGCCGTCGGGATGGCGGCGGGTCCAGCCGCGGGGCTCGCCGTCCTGGACGGAGTCGCCTCCGCTCCGGCGCTCCGCGGCTATCACCTCTTGCCGAGTGTCCGCGGGAATTTCCTGGAAAAGCTCGGGCGCTTCCAGGAGGCCGGCAAGGAGCTCCGGCGCGCGGCCGAGCTGACCCAGAACTCTCGTGAGCGGGAACTCCTCCTCGCCCGCGCCGCCTCCGTCGGGAATCGATCGCAGCCGTGAAGACGTCGCGAGGCCGGCTCGCCCTCCTGTTCCTGGCCAGCCTGGTGGTCGGAACTCTGGGCCACTATGCGCTCCTCCGCGCGACGCACCGGGGACGCGTCCTGCCTGGCGTCACGGTGCTCGGCACGCCCCTCTCGGGGCTTTCGGGGAACGAGCTCCGGAAAGCCGTGGAGGGGCTCGCGCCGAAGGTCGCGCGTCTCGCGGGCAGCGTTTCCGTGCGCGAAAAGACGTTTCCCGTCACCGCGGCCACGACGGGAGCGTCGCTCGACGTCGACGCGACGGTCGGGCACGCGCTCGTCGCCGGCCGTGACGGATCGTTCGTCGGGAACCTCGGGGCGTTTCTTCGACGGGCGCTGTCGCCCGAGAGCCTGCCGGTCCGCGTTCGGCTCTCGCCGGACGTCACCGAGACGCTTCTCGCCGGCTTCGAGCGAACGGCGCTCGGCGACCCGGCCGTCGAGGGGACCGTGGGCTACAGCGGGCGCGTCTTCCCGACGTACCCGAAGCCTGGCCTCGCCGTCCCCCGAGCGGAGGCTCGAGAGCTCCTCGCGCGGGCGCTCACGGCTTCCCGCACGACGGTCGTGCTGCCCGTGATCACGGAGACGCCGAAGCTCGAAAAGGGCGACGTCGATCGCGCGGTGGAACGGGGCGCCGCGCTCGTGTCCGCGCCGGTGACCTTCCGCAAGGCAGAAGGCGGCGAGCTCGTGTTCTCGCCAGCCGATCTCGGCCTCGCGCTCCGGAGTCGGCTCTCGCTCACGCCCGCGCCGCACCTCGAGCTCTTCTTCGATCGAGAGGCGCTCCTCACCGTGCTCGGCCGGGAGCGGAGCCGGTTCGAGCGGCCCGCGCGAAACGCCGCGTTCGAGACGAACGCGCGGCACGAGATCACCATCGTCCCGAGCGAGATCGGGACGCGCATCGACGACGAGGCGGTGCTCGGCTCCGTGCTCCGGCTCGCGAGCGGCGCGGAGCGCACGGGGGAGCTCCCGTTCCTCGCGGACGTCGTCCCGAAGCTCACGACGGAGCAGGCGGAGGCGCTCCACGTGAAGGCGCTCGTCTCCTCCTTCACGACGTACTTTCCGTGCTGCGAGGCGCGCGTGAAGAACATCGAGCGCATGGCGACGCTCGTCGACGGAACCGTCGTCGCACCCGGAGAAACGTACTCCATCAACGAGCACGCGGGCGCGCGGAGCGCCGCGAACGGCTTCGTCGCCGGGCCGACCATCGTGGAAGGAGAGATGGAAATGACGGTCGGCGGCGGCGTGAGCCAGTTCGCGACGACGCTCTTCAACGCCGTCTTCGACGCGGGCTACGAGGTCATCCAGCGCCAGGCGCACACGTACTACTTCCCGCGCTATCCGGAGGGCCACGACGCGACGCTCGGCTACCCGCTCCCGGACCTCGTCTTCCGGAACGACAGCCAGGCCGGCCTCGTCATCCGCGCGAGCACCGGGAAGACGTTCGTGAAGGTGGAGCTCTACGGGGACAACGGCGGTCGGCGCGTGGAGCGCCACGTCTCTTCGCGCTTCGACATCACGAAGCCGGACGTCGTCTACGAGCCCAACGACGAGCTCCGACCCGACGAGGAGAAGGTGAAGTACGGCGGACAGCTCGGCTGGTCCGTGAACGTCTCGCGGGTCGTCACGTTCCCCGACGGAACGAAGAAGGAAGAGCGGCGCAAGGTGACGTACAGCGCGCGCTCCCGGCGGGTGGAGGTCCACTCCTGCAAGATCCCGGAGGGGAGCCCCGGGTACACGGGCGACAGGTGCCCGAAGGTGGAGCCCCCGGACGGGGGAAGCGCGCCCTGAGTGACGCGCGGATTTTCGCGCCTTTTCCAGGGCTTTCGCCGTCCCTAACCCACGGGGGGTGATCGGCGGGACACCTCCCGTGGGCGGACTCGGGTGGGGTAGGTTCCTGGTCGAGGCGAGCGTGAACGTCCGACTTCTCATCGATGGAATCGTCCGTCAGACGACGGTGCTCCTCGCCCAGCTCTCGACGGCGGCGGGGGTCCGCGCCCCGCTCGCGCACGTCGCCGATCAGATCTTCTTGGACCTTTCCCGGGAGATCGAGGCCCAGGGCGTCGGGCGGAAGGTCGTCGCCGACATGTTCGGCATGGCCCTCCGCGCCTACCAGAAGAAGGTGCAGCGGCTCGAGGAGAGCGCGACCGACCGGAACCGGACGCTCTGGCAGGCCGTGCTCGAGTTCCTGTCGGAGGGAAGTCGCACGCGGGAGCAGATCCTGCGTCGCTTTCAGCACGACGGAGAGCGCGAGGTGGGTGCCGTCCTGAACGACCTCGTGACGAGCGGCCTCGCGTACGTCACCGGAAAGGGGGAGGCCGCGCGATACGGCGTCTCCACGGAGGCGGACTACCTCGCGATCGCGGCGGCGGACGACGTCCGGGCCATCGCCAACGTCGCGTGGCTTCGCGTGTTCCTCGGCGCCGAGCGGACCGAGGCGGCGCTCGTGGAGCACTTCGGGATCGACCAACGCCCCGTGCGGGAGGCGGTCGAGTCGCTCGTCCAGGAGGGGCGTCTCCGACGAAACGCGGACGGTACGCTCTCGGCGGAGAACGTGGTCATACCGGTGGGCGCGACCGACGGCTGGGAGGCGGCCGTCCTCGATCACTATCGCGCGGTGGCGACCGCCATCGCGTCCAAGGCGCAAGGCGGCGCGCGCTCGACGCCGGCCGACCAGATCGGCGGGACGACGCTCTCGTTCGCCGTGTATCCCGGGCATCCCTACGAGGACGAGGTGCGCGGTCTGCTGCGCGCCGTGCGCCTCACGGTGAACGAGCTCTGGAACAAGGCGTCCTCGTACAACAACGAGAACCCGCCTCCGGAGAACGCGGCGAAGGTCCTCTTCTACTTCGGTCAGCTCGTGACGGAGCCGGAGGAGAGGGCCGAATGATCTCGTCCTTCGCGCGCTTCCGGATTCTGCGCGCCGCGCTCGCCGTGGTCGCCGTGTCCGCGATCCCGAGCGCCTGCGAAAGCAGCGGTACCTCCGGGAAGGACAGCAACACGAACTGGGCGCAAGTGTGCGCGGACGACTCCCAGTGCGGCGCTCTCCGGTGTCTCTGTGGCACGTGCTCGCGAGCGTGCGAAAACGCGGGCGACTGTTCCGGGCTTCCTGCCGCGGCTTGCGAAAGCGACGTGGAGTGCGCGGCGGCTCCGTCGAAGTGCGTCGCGACGTGCGCGAAGACGGCGGACTGCACGGGCGCAGGCATGGCCTGCCAGGGCGGACGCTGTGTCGCCGCGCGATTGACCGGGGCCGACGCCTCCGTCGAGGGTGGCGAGGGAGACGCCGCGGCCGCCGGCGGGATCGGCGCCGGGGGCGGGGGCGGGATCGGGGGTGCCGGCGGGACGGATGCCAGCGTGAGCTCCGGCGGAACCCCCGGCGCGGGCGGCTTCGTGGGGACGGGCAACGCGGGCTCGGTCGGTTCCGGCGGCACTGGGCCCGGCGGCTTCTGCAACGGGGATGGCATCTGTCAGAGCGGCAAGGAGCAGACGGGGACGTGTCCGGATTGCCCTGCGGGGTTCGCGATCGTGTCCGCGGCGCCGGGCGGCACTCCGGGCACCCCGCGCGTCATCGGCGAGGGTGACGCCACGACGCCGATCGCGGTGGACGACGACACGGTCTACTTCGGAGCCGCCGGCGCGCTCTACAGCTTCGACCTGGCCACGGGGACCCGCGGGACCATGGTCTCCGGGCTCTTCTCGATCTCGTCGATCGCGGTGGATCGGGCGAAGTCCCTCTCGAATCGCGTCGTGTACGTCGCGTCGCCGCCACCCTCGCCGATGACCCTTCGGTACGCGAACAAGACCGGCGGCGACGTCAATCTGAACGTTCCGGCGGAGCGAGTGCTCACCGCGGACGACGACTACATCTTCTTCACGCTCAATGGAGACCTCCAGAGAGGGACGTACACTCCGAATGCCGCCGGCTTCACACCACCGAAACCGGCGGACGGCGCGGGGCAAGCGTACGCGGCGCTTCAGGGCTCGCTGTTCGAGGTCGCGCCGACGGGCGGGGACGTCCAGCTCGTGCAGATGGACGAATTTTCGGGCGCCGGCAGCGTGGTCGGTTTCTTCCCGGCGTTCGCGTGCTCGACGAGTCCCTGCGGCGCGCTCGCGACGCCGCCTCCCACGTTCGCTCAGAAGCTCCTCGCGGTGGGCTGGGGCGGACAGGTCTACGTGTGGGACGGGTCGAGCGCGCCGCACCGGCTCGATCAGGCGACCGGTCCCGTCGCGACGGATGGGACGAACGCCTACTATGCGAGCGGGGGCTTCATCTGGAAGCGCGGAGTCGGTGCGGACGCCGGACCCATCCTGCAGGTGGCCGCCGGCGCTCCGATCTCGATGTGGGTCACCGCTCGCTACCTGCTCTGGACGGTCTCGAGCGGCGCGGGAACCATCCAGCTCGAAGCGGAGGAGCTGTGACCCCCGAGCTCGGTCCCGCGGACGCCGCGATGGATCGCTACGCCGCAGGGGAGGCGAGCGCCTTCGCGATCGTCTACGACGAGGTCGCGCCGCGCGTTCTCCGGTTCGTCAGGCGCCAGATTCGCGATGCGGCGCTGGCGGAAGAGATCGTGCAGGAGACGTTTTCTTGCATGCACCGCGCGCGGGGAACGTTCATTCCGGGGAGCCGCGTCCTCCCGTGGGCGTTCGCCATCGCGCGGAGGCTCACCATCGACGAGCACCGGAGGGGCCGGCGGAACGTCCTCCGCCGAGCAGCCTCCGTGGACGATTTCGAAGCGCTCTCGGCCGACGCTCCTGCTGACGAAGTGTTTGCCGCACGCCAGCTCGCAGCGGAGCTCGCGGACGGCCTGTCGGCCCTTCCGCCCGCGCAGCGACGCTCCTTCGAGCTCCTCCGCCTCGAGGGACTATCCCACGCGGAGGCCGCCGAGGTGCTCGGCACGTCGGTGACGGCCGTGAAGCTCCGCGCACACCGGGCCTACGTCGCGCTCCGCGCCAGACTCTCGCCGAAATCCGGAGACGGCTCCGTCACGGAAGGGCTCACGCACGAACGATGAACCTCCGTGCATCGACGGCTCGACGGCTCGACGGCTCCGTGCGTGAGCTCGCGCTCCCTGCTGACGAGGGCGCGGATCCGATCGTATGATGGCCGGTCCATGGCTCCGTCGTTTCGCGCGCGCGCAGCTTCGGCGCTGCTGGTGGCTCTCGCACCCGGTTGTGGTGGCTCGGGAAAGCCACCGTCGGACCCGAACGCTCAGGCGGAACGAGACCGGGAAAAGCAGCAACGGGCCAGAGCCGAAAGAGAGAAGTCGTCACGCCTCGCCCGGCTGGACTCGAGCGACCTCGCGGATCGGCCGCTCGAATCCGTCGTCCAGGTGACGTTCGAGCCGCTCGTCACGGGTGTTCGTCCCGGTCGGAAGTTCCTCCTCGCTGCTCATTTCCGGATCGCGCCCGGCTACCGCGTTTCGTGGACGAACCCGGGGGACGTGGGGAAGGAGACGGTCGTCACCGTGAGCGCGCCTCCGGGGTTCGAGGTGAGCCCCGCGAGGTTCCCGGTGCCGGAGCGGTACACCGTGCCCGGCGGCTACGTCGGTTTCGGCTACCAGAACGAGACGGCCGTGTTCGTCGAAGTGAAGGCTCCGGCGACTCTCTCCGGCGGCGGCGTGCACCGGTTCGACCTCTCCGCGAGCTGGGTCGCGTGCAAGAAGGAATGCGCCACGGAGCACACCGAAGCGTTCATCGAGCTCGCGACGACCCGGGGCAGCGCGGCCGCGAAGGACGTCGAGGCGAAGCTCTCCGCGTTCCAGGAGCGGCTCCCCAGGCCGCTCGCGGACGTGAAGGACGCGGACCGGAAATGGGAACCTTCGGGGCATCGCTCCACTCTGCTCGTGAATCTTCCCGGAGCCGAGGTGCGCGACTTCTGGCCCGGAGCGCACGTGGATCCGGCACCCCAGGTCGTCGCATCCGGAGAACGGCTGCGTGTCGTATTCGAGGGCAAGCCCGAGGAGAAGGACGTCCGCGGCCTCGTCATCGCGTCCGAGAACGGCAAGGAAGCCTTCTACGAGCTCGAAGCGAATTCCGCCGAAGACGCGGAATCGAAGAGCACGCCCCGCCCGGAACGGACGCCGGGCAAGAAGGCGAAGCCGAAGGCGCGGGGGAAGCGACGGTAGTCCGCGGCGCGGTCCGAGGCCTCGCCCGTAGTCACTTTCACGCCTCGATCCCCGGGTGAATGCGAAATCCGGTTCGCCGGACTTCGCGTATCGTAGAGGCGTGTTCCTCTCGCCGGACCCGCCTCCGTACGATCCGCTCGAGTGGGTGGACAAACCGTTCCCGGAGCGGGCGCGCATGGTCTGCGAAGCGTGGGCGATGCAGGGGTACGGCTCGCCCGTCGCCGTCTACCTCGTCTACGTCGTGAAGGTCCTCCTGTACGTCCTCGGGTGGGCGTCCTTCTGCAGCCTCTCGCCGGAGCTCGGGCCCCTCGGGGAGATCGCGACGTGGGCGTTTCGTCCGCTCGCGTTCCAGAAGGCCATCGTCTGGAGCCTCCTGTTCGAGGTCGTCGGGCTCGGGTGCGGCAGCGGTCCGCTCACCGGGCGCTACATGCCGCCGATGGGCGGCATGCTGTATTTCCTCCGCCCCGGCACCACGAAGCTCCCCGTGTTCGAGGGCGCGCCCGTCGTCGGACGGAACCGGCGCGGCATCCTCGACGTCTCGCTCTACGCGGCGCTCCTCGGCGCGTGCCTCGTGTTTCTCGTCTCGCCGGCGCGCGAACCGCTCCTCGCCATCGCGGTGCTCCTCCCGGTGCTCGGCATCCTGGACAAGACGCTCTTCCTCTGCGCACGCGGCGAGCACTACTGGACGACGGTGCTCGTGATGGTGCTCGCGGAAGACTGGATCCCCGGCGCGAAGGGCGTCCACGCCTCGCTCTGGTTCTGGGCCGGCGTCTCCAAGCTGAATCATCACTTCCCGGCTGTCGTCGGCGTGATGACGAGCAACAGCCCGATGGTGCGCTTCCGGTTCGTGAAGAAGCTCATGTACCGGGACTTCCCGCGGGACCTGAATCCCTCCCGGTTCGCGGCCGTCGCGGCGCACGCGGGCCTCCTCCTCGAACTCGGCGTGCCGCTCGTGCTCGCGACGAGCCACGGTGGAGTTCAGACGACGGTCGGGCTCGTCCTCATGGTGATGCTCCACGGCTTCATCACGAGCAACGTCCCCATGGGCGTTCCCATCGAGTGGAACTTCATGATGGTCTACGGCGGGTTCTTCCTCTTCGGGACGAACGCCGCGGTGTCCATCGCGAGCGTCACGCTCCCCGTGGCCGTCGTGCTCGGGGTCGTCTGTGTGGCCATTCCACTGGTCGGAAATCTGTTTCCGGAGCGCGTGCCCTTCCTGCTCGCGATGCGCTACTACGCCGGGAACTGGGCCTACAGCGTATGGTTCTTCAAGAAGGGCGCGGAGCAGAAGCTCGAACAGCTCGTGAAGAGCTCCCGCTGGGTCTACGACCAGCTCGGCACCCTGTACGACCGCCGAACGTCCGTCGGCCTCGTCGGGCGCGTCATGGCTTTCCGCCTCATGCACCTCCACGGAAGGCTCCTCCCCGCGCTCCTCGGCCGCGCGGTCCCGGATCTCCGCGACTACGAGTGGCTGGACGGCGAGATCGTCGCGGGCATGGTGCTCGGCTGGAACTTCGGGGACGGCCACCTCCACGGCGAGCAGCTCCTCCGCGCGATGCAGGAACAGTGCGGCTTCGAGGAGGGCGAGGTCCG
>DASZXK010000046.1:0-1523 GCA_035545855.1 Polyangiaceae bacterium | reverse complement strand
CGCGGCCTCCTCCACGTCCGCGTCGAGCTCCTCGAGCACCGGCTGCACGGTGCGGACGACGAAGGGGATCCCGACGAACGTGAGCGCCACGACGACCCCGAGCGGCGCGAACGCGACCTTCACGCCGATCTTCTCGAGGACTTCTCCGAACAGCCCGTGAGCCGAGTACACGGCCGTGAGCGCGATGCCCGCGACGGCCGTCGGAAGCGCGAACGGCAGATCGACGATGGCGTCCACGAGGGAACGACCGGGAAAGTCGTAGCGCACGAGGGCCCAGGCGACGGCGAGCCCGAACATGGCGTCGATGGACGCGCCCACGAACGACGCGCCGAACGAGAGCCGGTACGCGGCGAGGGCGCGCGGTTCGCTCACGACGCGGAGGAACTCGGCCGGGCCGAGCGACGTCGCCCGGAAGACGAGCGCCGACAGCGGGATCAGCACCAGGAGCCCGACGTAGAGCACCGTGTACCCGAGCGTCAGACCGAAGCCCGGGAGGACGCCGCGTCGTCGAAACCTCATGGGAGCCGGCTCTCACTTCGGCGCATAGATGTCGTCGAACACGCCGTGGTCGTCGAAGTGTTTCTTCTGAGCGGCGTTCCAGCCGCCGAAGAGCTCGTCGATGGTGAAGAGGCCGAGCGCCGGGAATTCGGCCCGGTGCCTCGCGAGAACGGCCGCGTCCCGCGGCCGGTAGTGATGCTTCGCGACGAGCTCCTGGCCTTCCGGCCCGTAGAGGTACTCGAGGTACGCCTTCGCGACGGCCTCGGTACCATGCTTCTTGGCGACCTTCTCCACGACGGTGACCGGCGGCTCGGTGAGGATGCTGGTCCTCGGGTAGACGAGCTCGAATTTGTCCCCGCCGAGGTCCTTCACGGAGAGGATGCCCTCGTTCTCCCAGGTGATGAGGACGTCCCCGATGCCTCGCTCGACGAACGTCGTCGTCGAGCCGCGGGCGCCGGAGTCCAGCACCGGGACGTTCCCGTAGAGCTTCTTCACGAACTCCTTCGCCTTCGCCTCGTCCCCGCCGTTCTTCAGGACGGAGCCCCACGCGGCGAGGTAGTTCCAGCGCGCGCCGCCGCTCGTCTTCGGGTTCGGCGTGATGACCTGGACCCCGGGCTTCACCAGATCCTCCCAGTCCCGGATCCCTTTCGGATTGCCCTTGTGGACGACGAACACGATCGTCGAGACGTAGGGCGCGCTGTCGTTCGGGAGCTTCGTCTGCCAGTCGTCCGGGATGAGCTTCCCCTTCGTCGCGAGCGCGTTCACGTCGTACGCGAGCGCGAGCGTCGCGACGTCCGCCTCGAGACCGTCGATGATCGCCCGGGCCTGTTTGCCCGAGCCGCCGTGGGACTGCTTGACGGTCACGTCCTGTCCCGTCTTCTGCTTCCAGTACGCGGCGAAGACCCGGTCGAAGTCCTCGTAGAGCTCCCGCGTGGGGTCATAGGAGACGTTCAGGAGGGTGACGGCGGACGGCGAGCCGGCGCTCCCACCGGATGCCGCGCCCCCCGCCTTCCTGGAGCACCCCG
>DASZXK010000045.1:0-87656 GCA_035545855.1 Polyangiaceae bacterium | reverse complement strand
GTTACTTCCTCGGGATGGGCATCGACCTCATCGTCCGATCCCTCGACCGGGCGACGGGGCTCTCCCGGCTGCACCTGGTCACGACCTGGCCGCTCGCGCTCCAGGTGCTGTTCTTCTTCGTCACCCACGACTTCTACATCTATTGCTTTCACCGCCTGCAGCATCACTCTTCCTTGCTCTGGCGCATTCACGAGGCGCACCACGGCGTGGATGACGTCGATTGGCTCTCCGGCGTTCGCTCACACCCGCTCGAGATCCTCGTCAACCAGACCATCGAGTTCGCGCCGATTGCGCTGCTCGGTGCGCCCCCGGATGTCGCGCTGATCAAGGCGACGATGGACGCCGTCTGGGGCATGTACATCCATTCCAACTTGAACGTCCGAGCCGGGGCCATCCAGTGGGTCATCAACGGACCCGAGATGCACCGCTGGCACCATTGTCGAACCCTGCCCGCGCCCGGGAAGAACTTCGCCACCAAGCTCGCGATCTGGGACCACCTCTTCGGGACGGCGTACCTTCCCCCGGAGAAGCCCGAGGCCTACGGTCTTCCCCATTCGTTCCCGAGCGGCTACCTCGGACAGGTCCTCCGAGCTTTCGATCGAGCGAGATAGGCGCCCGGGGCCTGGGTTCGGCCGTGCCGACCCGCCCTGTGGAGAATCTCCCAAGCTGGCATCGTCCCCTCACCCGTCGGTCACAGATCGTGGGCACGCTGTCTCACGTGCGAACGAAACTCAACGGGGCACCACGCGGCAGAGTGGATTTTCACCTTCACTCGTACGCGTCGAACGTGACCGACTACTACGCGGCGAATACGTTCGGCATTCCCGAGTCTTACTCCGAGCCCTTGAAGCTCTACCGCATGCTGCGGACGCGCGGGATGACGCTCGTGACGTTGACGGACCACAACTCCATCGACGGTGTGAAGGAGCTACTCGATCGGGGTCTCTCGGACGTCTTCATCAGCGCGGAGATGACGACCACGTTCCCGGAGGACGGCTGCAACATTCACGTCACCGTCGCGAACGTCTCGGAGCGCCAGTTCGCCGAGATCCAGTACCTCCGGAAGAACGTTTACGAGATGATCGCGTACGTCGACGGGGAGATCGCACGCGAGGGCGAGCAGGCGAACGGCAACCGCATCGCGTACTTCATGACGCACCCGCTCATGAGCACTCAGAATCGGCCGTACGGACGCGAAGGTGCTCTCGCCATCGAACACATCGAAAAGGCAATTCTGCTCTGCAACTGCTTCGAGACGCAGAACGGCGCTCGCACGCGCGCACTGAACGACCTGACGGCGCGCATGCTCGAGACGCTCGATCGCGACCGAATCGAGCAACTCGCCGACAAGCACGGCATCGATCCGAAGGGAGAAACCCCCTGGGTCAAGGCGTTCGTCGGCGGGTCCGACGACCACGCGGGCATCAACGCCGGCAACACCTGGACGGAGTTCTGCCACGGCCCCGGACGCGCCACGTCGAACGACGTGATCGACGCGATTCGCCGGCGGGACACGGCGCCCGGTGGCGCGCACGGCGGACCCGTGACTCTCGCGCACAGCGTCCTCAAGCTGCTCCATGACGGCAGTCGCCGAGGCCCCCCCGCTTCATCGGCGCCGCGCGTCGCGGTCGGCGGACCGGTGCAGACGCTTCTTCGAATGGTGTTCGACGAGGAGACCAGCCGGGCCGATCGGCTGCGCCTTTCAGCCAAGGTGTTCGCCAATCGGGCCCTGTCCCCCGCCCTGGCCCGGGTCCGACGATACACGCGCGCCAGCGCTTCTTTCGAGCAGGTCTTCGAGCGCGAAGTGTGTCGCCTCGTCTCGGACGGGACGCTCCGTGAGAAGATGGCGGCGCTCGACCCCGAGACGCAGACCGACGAACGCATCTTCCTCGTGGTCGGCACGCTGTTGAACGGCGTCTTCTCGCGCTACATCGAGAGCCTGAAGGCCACGTCGCCGAACGACCTGGTCGGGCTCATCAAGGAGGTCGTCGCGCTCGTCAGCTCGAACGCGTTCGTCTCCCTGCCTTACTTGATGTCGTTCCTCGCGCAGACCTCGGACTGCCTCATCGCGCGGGACGTCCGGACGACGTTCGACCTCTCGGAGCCGCACAAGGTGGTCCTCCTGACGGATACGTTCTTCGAGGTGAACGGCGTCGCCGCCACCATCCGGCGCATGATCCGCGAGTCCATCCGGCGCGATCTGGACTTCACCGTGGTCACGTGTCTCGGGGAGGACGAGCTCGCCGAGCACACGCGAGACCCCGAGATCCGGGATTTCGTCGCGCGCGGGAAGCTGAAGATCTTCACCGCGGTCTCGCGCCTCGCGTTCCCCGAGTATGACCGCCTGCAGATCCGGTTCCCCCCGTTCCTGGAGCTGCTCAAGTACCTCCAGGAGTGCGGGTTCACCAAGATGCAGATCAGCACGCCCGGCGTCATCGGTCTCTATGGTCTGGCCGCGGCGAAGACGCTCCAGATCGAGACCGCCGCGACGTATCACACGAGCATTCCGGAGTACGTCGAGAACTACACGCGAGACATCAGCCTCGAAGCGCTCGCGTGGAAGTACATGATCGCCTTCTATCACGCGGTGGACGAGGTCCTCGTGCCCTCGAAATTCATCGCTCGCCTGCTCCACAAGCGCGGGCTTCGCAACCGAAAGCTCCTGGTTCTCGACCGCTGGGTGGACGTCGACCGGTTCCATCCGCGGCACCGGACTCCGGGTTTCTGGAGCGAGTTCGGCATCGAGGACGCCGACGACTCGGTGAAATTCATCTACGTGGGCCGTCTTGGAGTGGAGAAGAACCTGGCGTTCGTCGCCGCCGCGTTCCGCAAGCTCATCGTCGACCATCCGCGATGTCGATTGATCCTGGTCGGCGACGGCCCGTATCGGGAGGAGCTCGAGGGCTTGCTCGAGGGCTTGCCCGCGACGTTCACCGGGTTCCTGGATCGCGCCGCGCTCTCCCGCGCGTACGCGAGCGCGGACGTGAAGCTCTTTCCCAGCACCACCGATACGTGGGGGAACGCGCCGGTCGAGGCCCAGGCGTCCGGGATTCCGGTCATCGTTTCCACCGTCGGAGGGCCGGCCGAGCTCATGGTCGACGGCGTGACGGGCCTGCAAATAGGCGGGCGAGACCTGGACGAATTCGTCGACGCCATGAAGCGGATGCTGGACCGCGACTTTCGCGAGAGCCTCGGGAGGAATGCGCGTGCGTACGCCGAGGAACGGCGGGTCGACGAGCCGTTCACGGCGGTGTTCGACGCCGACACGTATCGAAGGCGGCTCCGCGACGAGCGGGATCGCGACGAGCCGACCACCGCGGCACAGGACCTCGCGCGCCTCTACTTCGTCGAGCCGAACGCCAGCGAAGCGATGGGCGCAGCGTGATCGACAAGATCGCTGCGCGCCTCCTTCTGTCCAGGGCCAAGCACCCGTCGCTGCGCGGACACGCGCGAATCTCTCTTCGCGTCGCGAAGTGGATGCCGTTCTACGAGTACGACGAAGAACACCTGTTCGCGTCGGATGGCGCGGCGCTCGAAACCGTGAACCGCCGGCGCGAGGGGTTCGAGCGGCTCGCTTCCCGACTCGCCGCACGGAAGCCGAAGACGCTCGCGGCGAGTGCGGAGCTCGCCCGCGGGCTCTCCGACGTCCAGTTCGTCGACGCCTACCGGGTACCCTACCAGTACCGCCGCATCGTGGCGGCTCGTCTGCCCGTCGGCTCGGTCGTCGAGGAGACGGACGGCCCGCGGCTCCGCGACCTCGACGGCAACTGGTCCTGGGACCTCGGTGGATCGTACGGGGTGAACCTGTTCGGGCACCGGTTCTACGAACGCGCGATGGAGTCGGGCTTCGCCCGAGCGAGAAAACTCGGCGTCGTCCTCGGAAACTACTCACCGATCGTCCTCGAGAACGTGAACCGACTCCGCGAGATCTCGGGCAAGGACGAGGTCTCGTTCCACATGTCCGGCACCGAGGCCGTCATGCAGGCCGTCCGCCTCGCGCGATATCACACGGGCCGGACGCACCTGGTCCGGTTCTGCGGCGCCTATCACGGGTGGTGGGACGGGGTGCAGGCGGGGATCGGCAATCCCATCCCCCCCCGTCACGTCTACACGCTCAAGGAGGTCGACGAAGACACCCTTCGCGTCCTGGAGACGCGGAGCGACGTCGCGTGCGTCCTCGTCAATTCGATCCAGGCGCTGCACCCGAACGCGGCGCCCCCGAGCGACTCGACGCTGGTCGCGAGCGATCGCTCGGCGCGCTACGACCGCGCCGCGTACACCCGCTGGCTCCACCGTCTGCGCGACACGTGCACCCGGCGCGGCATCGTGCTCATCATCGACGACGTCTTCATGGGGTTTCGTCTCGCGCGCGGCGGGACGCAGGAGTACTTCGGCGTCCCCGCGGACCTCGTCACTTACGGCAAGACACTCGGCGGAGGGCTCCCCGTCGGGGTCGTTTGCGGTCGCGCCGACCTCATGAAGCGCTACCGGGACGATCGCCCCGGCGACGTCTGCTTCGCCCGCGGAACGTTCAACTCCCACCCGGTCGTCATGGGCACGATGAACGAGTTTCTCCGCTACCTCGATTCGCCCGAGGCCGCCGAGAGCTACGCGGGCCTGGAGGAACGATGGAATCGGCGCGCCCGAGAACTGAATGGTCTGCTCCGCGAGCGCGGCCTTCCGGTCCTCGTCGAGAACCTCATTTCCGTCTGGACGACTCTCTATACCGAACCCGGACGCTACAACTGGATGCTCCAGTATTACCTCCGGGCCGAGGGGCTCGCACCGAGCTGGATCGGCACGGGGCGCTTCATCTTCAGCCACGACCTCGGCGACGAGGATTTCGGCGAGATCCGAGACCGCTTCGTCCGCGCCGCGGAAGCGATGCGCGCCGATGGATTCCTCGGCGCGGACGCGGCGCTGACCAATTCGTCGATCAAGCGCCGCGTACTCGGCGAGTTGCTCAGCGCGGCGACCGCCGGTCTTTCCCGGAATGCTCGCGCGCGTCGTCCATCGGGTCCAGCCATTCGCCCCTGAGCAGGTGAAGCGGCGCCGCGTGGTAGAGCACGATGTCGTGGAACGGATCCGTCAGGATCTTCGTGAACCAGGCGAACCCGGTGAGGGGACTCCGGGTCGCGCATAGGAACAGCACGCGACCGAGGAATCCGGCGAACGCGAGCCAGAGCCAGACGATGCCGACCTGCTCCGTGTAGAGGATGTGCCCGCTGAGCGAGAGCACGAGGCGGGAGGCGGCGGCGCTGGTGCGAAGCACGATGGGCACGGACAGCCAGGCGGTGAAGAGAAGCACCTTGCGCTGAAGGTTGTAACCGACCTTCACCTCTTCCTTCCCCTCGAAGCTGATGTCGTTGATCTCGTCGTAGCCTTTCGGCTCGAAGAAGAAGTGACCGATCTGACGCGGCCACATGGCGATGCACCACCCGAAGATCGCTGCCTGAATCGGCTCTTTCAGGAGGAGCCCGTACGTGACCAGGAAGCAGAACGCGCTCAGCAGGTGAAGCGACTGGTTGAGGCGGCTCCGGTGATAGTAGCGGTGGTCGTCCCAGCGCTGTTCCCTGAGTTCGTCGACCAAGGAAAAGATCGGTGCCGTCATGTTTTCATTCCTCTGGGTTGGAGAAGACTCACGAGCGCCGGCGAAGCAGTGCCTCGCCGACCCGAATCGTCGCGCCCGTCCGGAGACCCCGGGCGAACTCGAAGGGGCCGCGCGCGAACAGGACGATGGTGGACCCGCTCTCGAAGTAGCCGAGTTCCTGGCCACGACGTACGTGGACACCGCCACAGTCCACGCGGTGCGGGCCCCGGTAGCGGAGATCGAACGTGCGCCGGGCGGCGTGAACCCGCACGCTTCCGACCAGTATCGACGCCACCGCGGCGAGGGACAGGGACGAGCCTTCCCCGAGCCGCAGTTCGACGATCGCGCGCTCGTTCTTGCAGAACAGCTTCTCGACACGGGCGAGCGCGACGGGGTTCACGTTCCACGTGTCCCCGGAGACGTACCGGACGCTCTCCACGAAGGCGTCGTCGGGCGCGTGGAACCGGTGATACATGTTGGACTTGAGCCGCAGCGTCACGTAGAGACCGTCCCGGTGACGTTCGACCAGGTCCTCGTCACCGAAGAAGTCGGAGAGCGTGTACGGGAAACCCTTCGCCTGGAACACTCGCGTGCCTTCCACCCGTCCGAACGCGCCGACCACGGCGTCGCACGGACTGACCAGCACCCCGGTATCTCGATCGATCGGGCGTGCGCCCTCCCGAAGCTCACGCACGAAGCAAGCGTGCAGGGACGGGAACGTCGATTCCTTCGCTTCCTCGAGCCGGAGATCGTCCGCGAACAACGACCAGACGGCGATCGACAGCCGGGCGAGGGTCGGGCTCTCCACGCGGGCGAAGCGGCCCATGGCGAGCGTCGCGAGCCGCCGAGGGATCCGATTGGTGACGAGGAAATTGACGTCCTCGTTCAGGAAGATTCGCCAGAGGATGGAACGGAGGGTCGGCAGCTCCGGCCCCTCCGCCTTCACCCGACGGGCTGCCGAGGCGGGCAACCGTTCGACCCAATGGGGCACCGACGCAACTTAGAGTGCGCGGGTGTGTCGACGGTGTGCGGCGCGTGACGTTTCGCCGACAATCCACAGGGTCAAGCGAGCAACGTCGCTTCCGCGGAGACGCGGCGCGGCGAAGCGAGGAAGTCCAGGAGGGCATCGCCGAGCTCACGCCCGTGGGCCCAGATGGCTCGCCACCTCCGCCGCCGTTCCGCGTCGTCGAAGCGCCGGATGTCGCGACGGGTCGGCATCGCACCTCCCGGCAAGCGGGATACGAACTCCGCGGACGGTGCGAGCACGACCGTCCGACGGAGGACTTCTCCCCGCGCGCGCCTGCCCGGCAGGGATCGATCGAACCAGCCCGGGGTGACGTGCGGGTAGAAATGAGGATAGAGGACGAGCTCCTCGGCCGCGTGATGAAGGACCGGGTGGTAGTCGAGCAGCGCGCCGTCTCGGTACACCGACCTTCCCTCGCCCGGGATCGAGGCGCCGGGCACGAGCATCGGGACCGACGCCGAAGCGATCAGGACCGCCTCGACGTTGTCGGCCGTCAGGCGTCGATGGCAGGTCGGTAGGTCGCGGAGCGCCGAGAGCGGGCCTGCGTCGCCACGGCTGTGGAACGCGACTCGCGTGAACTGGAGTCCGAGCGTCCTGCGGCTCAGGGCGTTTCCTGCCGCGGCGAGCCCCAGGGCGGGCAAGAGAAGCGAGCGCCGGTCGCTCTTCGTGAGTCCGCGGCATTCCGTCGCGAGCACCGTGTACCGGGCGAAGGACGGGTCGGCGACCTCGGCGAGCTCCTGTCCCTCGAGGGCGCGCCCGACGATCTCTCGCACGAACCGCGCGCCGTCGACGGGGACGGCCCGTTCGTAGGCCCAGTACGCCGCGGCAACGCGCTCGAGTGCCGAATGGGGCGCGCTCCCGAACAGGCACGCCAGGCGCAGGCTCCCGATGGACGACCCGATGCATCGGAGCGGACGCTCCCGGGGGGTCTCTCGCAACAGGGGAAAGAGCACGCGGTCGAGCCCTCCGAGCACCAGGAACTTGCTCCCCCCGGCCGCGGCGATCAGCCATCCGAACGCAGAAAGGTCGAGCCCCCGATCCCTGAGGACCTCGAGGGCGGCGGACCCGGCGAGGATTCGGAGCGGCCCCGTCATGTCCAGATCGGCATCGTGACGACGGGCTCTCGTTGGCCCATTCGTGTGACATTTGGGGGTCACTCCGGTGACAAAAGGGTCCGGTTGGTGAAGAATGATCGCTCTCCGGAGGTCAGCAAGAGTGAGTGATTCGAGGAAAGTCTGGACGTGGTGGACGTGCCTGCGAGTGATCGCCGTCTTCAATGCCCTGCTCTGGGCCGTCACCTGCATCCCCCGCTTCGACACGGCGACCGATCCGGGCTTCCAGGTTCTCCTGTCCGGCATCTTCGTCGCCGTTTGCGCGTTCCGCGCGTGGCTCCCGCGCGTGGATCTCGAACGGTACTGTCTCGTCGACAATCCGCTCTCGAGCATGTTCGTCGGCCGAGCCGCGGCGACGGTCGCCGAGATCAGCTTCGCGGCGCAAGTGGCACTCTCGCTTCATCGAGTGGGGGTCGTAGCGCACGTTCCCTGGGTCGTGACGGCGTCCCTTTTCGTGGTGCCGCCGCTGGTGCTCGCGCAATGCTTCTGCTGGTACAGCGTGCTCACCTTGAACCACCTGGGCCACGCGATCGAAGAGTCCTTGTGGACGGCGACCATGGCGCTCGTCGGCGTCTGCCTGTGTGCCGCCGCTCGAAACCTCCAGGGCGGAATGCTCCTCTGGGTGTGCGGAGGCGCACTCCTTGCGCTCGGTTTCGTCTCGTTCATGGTCCTCGTCGACGTGCCGATGTACCTGCGCCGGTGGCGAGAGGCGCGCCGCGACGAACGAATCTTCCTCACGGTGCGCGAAGGCATGCGGGACGCCATGAACCGCCGCATCACGACACGCGACTGGGCAGTCTGGCGTCCCGAGGTCGCGTGGCTCACCGGCTATTTCAGCGTCGCCGTGTGGCTCAGCGTTTCGCTGGTCCAGTTCGCGAGCCGGTGAAACGGTGACGAAGTCGTGACCGGTCGAACCGGTCCATCGGGCGGCCCGATGAGGGACTCGCGGACGTTCCGTCTGGACGCCGCCGGTGCGACGCGCGCAGGATACGCGTCGATTTCCGATTCAGCGGCCCGAGGAACGTCCGGATATGGAAGGAGAAGCGCATGCCGAGGAAGAAGAAGAAGGACACGGAGACATCGACCGAGTCGGAAGCACCGCTCGACCGAGAAGCGGCCATCGACGCGCTCTCCAAGGACCTGAAGCATCGGCTCGACGGCATGAAGGCGTGCCTCGACGACGGCGGACGGCCGACGATTTCCGAGTACAACGACATGCTGAAGGATCTGAAGACGCTCCGACGCCGGATCCTCGGAAGTGACGGCACCTGACGGCGTGCCGTCGGGCGCGTCAGGTCGTCGTGCCCACGTCGGTGCTCCGCTCGACCAGGATGATGCCGGCAGCGATCGCTGCTCGCGCGATCGACTCGACGCCCGCCTCGCCCTCGACCGTGTACCTTCTGTGCTGGCTTCCGTCGCCGACGGCGAGGACGTGCACCCTCCCGATCGATCTGCCCTCGAAGAACACCTCGTAGTCGTCCCAGCTCGGCAGCGGAATTCTGACGATCTCGTAGGTCCGGCCGTCCACGAGCAACTTCGTCACGGACGGAGCGTTGCTCGGATCGGGACCGACGTCACCCGGGATCGACGCGACGCCCGTCGGACGAGGGAATGTGTCGAATCGGTGAACTCCTCGCAGGGGGTCGCCGCCCGCCGAGAGCACGCGCGCCGGGGCCGTGCCAGAATGTGCGGCCCATGGTTTCCACGGAATCCGTCCTCCTTCGTGAGGCCACCTTCGCCGACGTGCCGCGCCTCGTCGAGCTCAACCACGCCGCGTATCCGGACTTGCTCGTGGACGGGACGGTTTACGACGCGGATCAGATCCGCGCGCACATGGCCTGCTTTCCTCGCGGTCAGATCGTGGCCGAGCTCGGAGGGAGGATCGTCGGCGCGATTTCGACCTTCATTCCGTCTCCGTCGATCCCTGCCCTGAAACCGCACACCTGGGCTGGCATCACCGACAATGGCCTCTTCCTCAGGCACGATCCAGCCGGTCGCACCCTCTACCTGGCCGACGTCTACGTGGACCCCTCCGTCCGTCGTCGCGGCGTGGGCCGGACGCTCTATGGCGGGCTCTTCGAGCTCTGCCGGTCCCTGGAACTCGAGCACGTCGTAGCCGGTGGGCGTCTCTGGGGGTACGGGGACGTCGCGCACCGGATGACACCGGAAGAATACGTCGCCGCCGTCGTGCGCGGCGAGCTCGCGGATGCCGTGCTTTCGTCCCAGCTCCAGGCCGGCTTCGCCGTGCGAGGCGTGCTCACGAACTATCTCCACGACTTTCGCAGCAGGAACTTCGCGACGTTGCTCGAATGGGTGAACCCGGCTCATCGCACGAAGGGCGTCTCCCGGGCAGGCGAGTCGGTCCGCGTCGCGTCGATCGAGCGCCCGTAGCCGTCTCGAGCGACGACCTCCCGTCACGCCGTCGGCCTGCGCGGAGACTCGCGCGCCACCGCGCGGGCTGCCAAGTCCGTGCCCAGCCGTCCAACGGCCGCCACGGCACCGTCTCGGTTTCGTCACGCATGGATTGCAGGGAAATCGGCGCCTCGGCGAGCCCACTGCGCCGCCTCGATCCGTTCTCGCGGTCGATGCCGATCAGTGCCGATCGGCACGCTTCCTGCGAGCACCGTTTACGTGCAGATGTCCAATCCCCGTCCGCAGGACCGCGCTCGAGCGCTCCGAGCGCGCGTCGAGGCGCTCCTCGATGCAATCGCAGCGGAGGAGTCGGCCCGTCACACGCGTATCGACGCCGTGCTGCCTCACCACCGAGCCAGCGCGGAAAACCTCGCCCACTACCTCGGTCTGCGTCACCAGGACGTCCGCGCCCTCCAGCGAGATCTCGCCTCGGTCGGGCTCTCGTCGCTGGGCCGCTGCGAGGGACACGTGAAGGACACTCTCGTCCGGCTTCGCGCCTGGCTGGCGGGCGACGGCGACCAGGCGCTGGCGGAGCCTCCGGCGGGTCTGCTCGGGTCGGCGCAAGCGGAGTCTCTCCTTCACCGGAACACGCGCGCGCTGTTCGGCCCCTGCGCCGAGGGACGTCACGTCTACATTCTGGTCACGGCGCCGGACGCCGTGGAGGCGACCCCGGAATGGGCGGATCGCATCCTGGCCGCCGGCGCCGACCTGCTGCGCATCAACGGCGCCCACGGGACCGAGGCGGAATGGGCGAAGGTCGCGTCGACGTTCCGGGAACGGGCGCGCGCCTGCGGCCGCACCGTCCGCATCTTCCTGGATCTTCCCGGTCCCAAGCTTCGCGTCGCCGTCCCGCGTCTCGAGAAGGCGGTCCTTCACGTTCCAAGAGACAAGGACCGACTCGGGCGAACCCTCTCGCCGAGCTGCCTCCGACTCGTCGCCGAGTGGCGCGGCGCCGCGGAACTCCCCGTCGGTCAGCTCCTTCCGCAGCTCCGCCCGGGCGACACTCTTCACCTGAGGGACGCCGGAGGGCGGAAGCGAGTCCTCGTCGTGCAGGAGGTCGAGGCCGACGGGGCGAGCGCCGTGTGCGATCGGTCCCTCTATCTCACCGCAGGCCTCCGCCTGACGTGGAGGCGGAGCGGGGAGACGCTTGGCGAGGCCGCGATCGGGTCGATCCCGCCCGTGCCCGGCGAGCTGCGAATCGGCGTCGGAGACACGTTCCTGCTCCGCGACGGAACTCCGGGCCCGGACGCCGCGATGCCGGCGCTGGTTCTCGAAGGACCGGAGCTGCTGTCTCAGGTGCTTTCGGGCGAGCGGGTCTTGCTCGACGACGGCAAGGTCGTCGCGATCGCCGAAGAGCGGCGGACCGACGGGATCGTCTGCCGGGTCCGAAATGCGACCAAGTCTCCGGCACGCATCCGATCCGGAAAGGGCATCTCGTTCCCGGACAGCCACTTTGCCGCGGGAAAGCTGGGCGTTCAGGACGAGGCCGCGCTCGCGGCGGCGTTCCGCTTCGCGGACGGCGTCGAGGTCTCCTTCGTCAACACGGAGGAGGACGTCGCGCTGATCGGTGGCCGCATCGCAGAGAGCGGCCGACAGGGCTTCGGCATGGTCCTCAAGCTCGAAACCAGGGGCGCGATGAAGAACCTGCCGGCGATCCTGTTCGAGGCCATGAAGCACCACCCGGTCGGGCTCATGATTGCACGAGGGGACCTGGCGACCGAGCTCAGCTTCGAGCGCCTCGCGGAGATGCAGGAAGAGCTGCTCTGGTTCGGCGAGGCCTGCCACCTCCCCGTCGTCTGGGCGACACAGGTCCTGGACTCGCTCGCACACTTGGGGATACCGACACGGGCCGAGGTCACGGATGCGGCGATGGCCATGCGCGCCGAGTGCGTGATGCTGAACAAGGGACCCTTTGCCGCCGAAGCCGTCCGGATGCTGGACGACATCATCCGCAAGATGGAAGCGCACCAGTTCAAGAAGCGGTCGCTCCTGCGGAAATTGGCCGTCGGTTAGTTCGCGCATCGGCGCCGCCGAAGAAGCGCCCGGGTCGTGGGACGCGCAGTTCCTGCGCGTGGACGGAGAACCGTCCACCATCCCGTCACGCGGGCTTCTCGATGGAGTTTCGATGCGCCGGATTGGACGGGCGTAATACCTCCGCCGGAGTGCCTCACCCGTGCCCACCTCCCGCGTCCGGATCACGTTCGCCGTTGCTCTGACCTCGATCGTCACGTCGGCGCGCCCCGGCCTCGCCGACGGGATCGTCGTCTACCCGTCCCGTGACGTGACGCTCTACCAGGAGAGCGGCGCTCTCGGCGATGGCAAGGGAAGCTACCTCTTCGTCGGGCACAACGGAAAGGGATCCGAGCGACGCGCGCTACTCCATTTCGACCTGTCCCATTCGATCCCCGCGGGCGCGACGCTGACCGCCGCGACTCTCCGGCTTTCGGCGTCGCGTGGGAGAGACACGACGGTCGAGGTCGCGTTGCATCGGGTCACGGCCGAGTGGGCCGAGGGAGCGACGCGCGCGCCCGGGAACGAGGGAGGGGGCAAGGTCGCCGCCATGGGCGACGCGACGTGGACGTACTCCACGTCGGACATGACCCCGTGGAGCGTGCCGGGAGGCGACTTCGTTCCCGAGCCGAGCGCGACCGCCAGCGTGGGACCTCCGGGCTCCACGTACGAGTGGACGGGAGACGGGCTCCTGGACGACGTCCGGCGGTTCGTGTCGAACCCAGCCGACAACCGGGGGTGGATCGCGGTGCCGTCTCCGACGTCGGCACATGCATCCAAGCGGTTCGGAAGTCGTGACGGCGGCGCGGCATCGAGGCCGGCCCTCGCCGTGGAGTTCCAGCCGCCGTCGGAGCCGCACGGCGCCTGCTGCGGCGCCGACGGTTCGTGCGGCGTCGTCCTCGATCCGGGAAACGACTGCGTCGGAGTGTACGAGGGGAGCGGGACGAAATGCGAACCCGGGGTCTGCCCGGCGCCGAAGGGCGCGTGCTGCGCCGCGAACGCCGCGGCAACCTGCAGCCAGGACACCGACGACGAGTGCACGCGTCGCGGCTCGACCTGGCTCGGGCCGGGGCAGCCGTGCTCGGTGGACACCTGTCCGGTGGTGCTCACCCCGTTCGTCGAGCCGCTGCCGATTCCCCCCGTCGCGACACCCACGGAAGGCAGCGCCGGAGGCGTCGCGAGCTATCGGCTGTCGATGGTGCAGAGCCGGGTGTCGCTCCACCCCGATCTACCGGAGACCACCGTCTGGGGCTACACGGACGGCGTCTCGACGCCGGGCATGCTCGGGCCGACGATCGTCGCGCGCCGAGGGTCTCCGATCCGCGTCACCTGGGTGAATGACCTGCGCGACGACCAGGGGGCGCTCCTCACCCGTCATCCCCTGCCCATCGAACACTGCATTCACGGCGCCGCGGACGATTCTCCTCGCGCGGTGGTGCATCTCCACGGCGGCCACGTCCCCGCGGAGTTCGACGGCCATCCGGAGCTCACGCTGCTTCCCGGCGACGAGACCACGTACGAGTATCCCAATCACCAGCCGAGCGCGACGCTCTGGTACCACGATCACGCGCTCGGCATCACACGCCTGAACGTGATCCAGGGCCTGGCGGGCGCGTACGTCCTCGAGGACGCGGAGGACCCGAAGCTCGATCTGCCGTCGGGCCAGTACGACATCCCGCTCGTGCTCCAGGATCGGACCTTCGGCGCCGACGGCCAGTTCAAGTATCCCGCCGCGTGGCAGGAGCACTTTTTCGGCGACACGCCGGTCGTGAACGGGAAGGTGGCGCCGCATCTGGAGGTCGACCGCGGGAAGTACCGGTTTCGCATCGTGAACGGCTCCACGTCCCGGTTCTACCGGCTCGGCCTCTCCAGCCGCGAGGAGTACTTCCAGATCGCCTCCGACGGAGGCCTGCTACCGAAGCGTGTCCTGTGGTCTCCGGGTCCCGACGAGAGCGGGTACGGCGTCGTCGTCGCACCAGGGGAACGCGTGGAGCTCGTGGTGGACTTCGCGGGTCATTCCCCCGGCGATCGGATCGTGCTGGAAAACAGCGCTCCGACGCCCTACCCGAACGGCGGGGACGATCACCCGATGCGAGACCTCTTGCAGTTCGTCGTGCGGGACGCACCGGGGTTCACGGCGGACGTGCCCCTCGAGCTCCGTCCGCTCGAGAGGCTTCGCGAGGCGGACGCCGTCGCGACGCGGACCTTTCGTCTCGAGCGGATGCCGAGCGACTGCGGCGGGAGCATGTGGATGATCAACGGGCGCATGTGGGCGGACATCGACGAGCGTCCGCACCTCGGAACGACCGAGATCTGGGAGTTCGAGAATCGCTCCGGCTTCACGCACCCGATGCACCTGCACCTCGTCATGTTCCAGGTGCTGGATCGACGGCCTTTTCAGCTCGACGCGGACGGCGGCGCGGTGCCGACACGGACGCCCCTCCCCGCCATCCGAGACGAGAGCGGCTGGAAGGACACGGTGCAAGTCGGACCGTTCGAAACCGTTCGCGTGATCGCGCGATTCGACGACCATGCGGGCCGGTTTCCGTACCACTGCCACATCCTCGAGCACGAGGACCACGAGATGATGCGTCAGTTCGAGGCCGTCGCGGTATGCGGCGACGGCGCGCTGGCGCACGGCTACGAGGAGTGCGACGACGGGAACCAGCAAGGCGGCGACGGGTGCAGCGCCGACTGCCGGATCGAGCGCGAAGGCGGAGCCGACGCGGGGAGCGACGACTCGCCCGGTGCGCCGCGGTCGCCGACGCCGACGCCCCCTCGGCCCTCCGGCGATTGCGGATGCCGGATCGCCGAGAGACACGTGGCTTCCCCCGTCGGGGGCCTCGCGGCGCTGCCCGTCGCCCTCCGTCGCCGACGTCGACGAGGCGCCGGACGGAGCGGCGGGCGTCGGACTGTCGCATTCGGTTCACCGCGAAGTCACAACATCGGGGAGGCGAAGAGCGGATCCTGAAGCGTGCGGCGGGCCGTTCGGTCCGGCGCGCTCTCGGGTCGCGTGAACAAGGAACTCCAGGTCTTTCCGGTCTTTCAACCCATCGTCGACCTGATCACGGGGTCGGCAATCGGGTACGAAGTCCTCTCGCGAGGCGTCGGGCACGACTCGGCGGAACCCTTCTTCCGCGAGGCGCGCCGGCACCACGGGACCTGGGAAATCGAGCGTGCCTGTCGCCTCGCGGCCATCCAGGCGATCTCGGCCCTCACCTCGACGCACCCGACGAGCCTCTTCTTCCTCAACGTGAGCCCCGACGTCCTCGAAGACCCGCGCTTCGTGGAGGGGTTCACGATGAAACAGCTCAGGCATCACGGAATCGACCCTTCTCGAATCGTCATCGAGATCACCGAGAAGACGTCGATCGAAAATCACGACCGATTCCGCTCCGTCGTCGCTCACTACACGCAGCAGGGGTTTCAGTTCGCGATCGACGACTTCGGATCGGGTCACTCGAGTCTCATCGCCCTCGTCAGCGCGACCCCTCGGTACATCAAGCTGGACATGGACGTGGTCCGGGACGTCCACCGCCACTCCTACCGCCGGCACCTCGTCCGCTCGCTGAACGCCTTCTCCGCGAGCGTCGACTCACGTCTGGTCGCCGAAGGGGTGGAGACGTGGGAAGAGCTCGAGACGCTGCTCCGGCTGGGCGTCCGATATGCCCAGGGCTTCTTGCTGGCGCGGCCCTCGGAGGAGCCTCCGCCGCTCTCCTCGCCTCTGGCCGCGCGACTCCGCCAGGTGGCGCGCGCCGTGAACGTCGGCATCGGCGACCTGACGGAATCCATCGACTCGCTCGTCGAGCCGACCGCAACCCATCCGCTCGGGTCGATCACCGTCGAACAGCTCGAGGTCGTGTTCCGGGATACTCCCGACATGGATCACGTGGTCTTCGTCGACGAGGGAAGGCCCCGGGGGCTCGTGACCCGCGATCACCTCGCCCTGAAGCTCGCGGGGCGATACGGCTATGCCGTGCACCAGTTCAAGCCCGCCGAGCGCGTCGCGAAGCAGGATCCGCTCGCGGTGTCGTCCGGCACGCTGGTGACGGCGCTCGCGACGCGCGCCATGGATCGGGCGCCGCCGGACCTCTACGACCCGATCATCGTCGTCGACGGGGACGGAAACCTCGTCGGATCCATCCGCGTGCGCGCCCTCATCAAGCGCTCCGTCGAGCTCCAGGTGCTGAACGCCCAGGGCGCGAATCCGCTCACCGGCCTGCCGGGCAACCGCGCCATCCACCGGTGGCTCGAGGAGGGGAACGCCGTCCCGTCCCTCGCCGTCCTGTACGCCGACCTCGACCGATTCAAGGAGTACAACGACCGCTACGGGTTCCTGATGGGAGACGAGCTCATCCGGCTCGCGGCGCGAGTCTTGACCCGGACGCTCGTGAACGAGATGTCGGGGGCGCGGCTCGGCCACGTCGGGGGCGACGATTTCGTGGCGTTCTTCCCCGAGGGGATCTCCGAAGATGCGCTACGCTCGGCGTGCGAGGCATTCGACGCCGAGAAGCAGGTACTGTTCGACCCGGAGGACCTCGCTCGCGGACATCTGGAGGCGAAGAACCGCCGTGGCTTGCTGGAACAGGTCCCGCTCGTGACGCTCAGCCTCTCGCTCATCGACTGCCGCCGCATCGAGGGGGAGATCCATCCTGCGATGCTGAGCCAGCTCGCCGCATCGCTGAAGAAACGCGTCAAGGAGATCACGGCCGACATCCGGAAGAGCGCGTTCGTCGTGGAGAGGCGATCCTACCGTGCGCTGGCGTCCGTCTGCTGAGTCGCCCACGCGAGGCTGCCGCGGCAGCGGGGGCTTTCCCTCGCCGGAGGTTTCGTCGTGAGCGCCCGCGGATTCCCGGACGACTTCGTCTGGGGCGCGGCGTCCTCGGCCTACCAGATCGAGGGCGCTCCCGCGGCGGACGGCAAAGGGGAGAGCATCTGGGACGGATTCGTTCGGCTGCCCGGCAAGATCCGCGACGGCTCCTCCGGCGAGGTCGCCTGCGACCACTACCGCCGCTTCGGCGAGGACGTGCGGCTCATGAAGGAGCTCGGGCTCCGGGGCTATCGATTCAGCGTCTCCTGGCCGAGGGTGCTGCCGGACGGCACGGGCGCAATCAACGCGCGCGGCCTGGACTTCTATTCCAGGCTCGTCGACGCCCTCCTCGAAGCGAACGTCGAGCCGTGGCTCACGCTCTACCACTGGGACCTGCCGATCGCGCTGCAGGAGCGGGGCGGCTGGGCCTCCCGAGACGTCGCCGGATGGTTCTCGGACTACGCGAGCCTCGTCGCGAGGACGCTCGGAGATCGGGTTCGGCGCTTCATCACGCTGAACGAGCCGCAGATCTTCTGCGTGTTCGGTCACCTCACCGGCGAGCACGCGCCCGGGCTCGTGGACGTCCCGGCGTACTTCGCGGCATCGCACCACGTGCACCTCGCGCACGGGCTCGCCGTCCGCGCCGTGCGCGCGGCGGCGCCCTCGGCTCGAATCGGCATCGCCGAACAGATCTTCGCGTGCCACCCGGCGACCGACTCCGAGGCGGATCGCGCCGCGGCCCGTCGCGTGGACGGCGTGTTCAACCGCTGGTACCTCGACCCGCTCCTTCGTGGAAGCTACCCGGAGGACGTCCTTTCCCTGTTCTCGTTCCTGCCCTCACCGGTGCGGGACGGAGATCTCGACGTCGTCGGGGCGCCGCTCGACTTCGTCGGCATCAACAACTACACGCGCCAGCTCGTCCGCCACGACCCGAACGTTCCCTTGTTCGAGGTGTCCGTCGACGGACGTCGACCCGGCGCCGAGTACACGGAGATGGGGTGGGAAGTCTGCCCGGAGGCGTTCGGCGAGGTGCTCGCCTGCCTGCGCACGGAGTACGGGAACCCGACCGTGGTCGTCACGGAGAACGGCGCGGCGATGCCGGAAACGATCGACGGCGACGGCGTGCACGACCCACGGCGAATCGACTACCTCCGCCGGTACCTCGAAGAACTCGGCCGCCAGATCGCCGCAGGATCCAGCGTGGCGGGCTACTTCGTGTGGTCTTTGACGGACAATTTCGAGTGGGCGCACGGGCTCGAGAAGCGCTTCGGGCTCGTCCGCGTCGACTACGACACCCAGAAGCGAACGCCGAAAGACGCCGCTGCCTGGTACGCGGCGTGGATCGCGGAGCACTCCGCGCGGGGATGAGTCGCTCTCCGGCTCACGGCAGCGAGAACCGCTCCAGGAACTCGGCCGAGAGCGCGATGCCGTCGATGTCGTCGTTCGGCGGGCCGAGCGGAATGAGGTTCTTCGTGAAGCAGTTCGTCGCGGATTCCTTCTGCATTCCGGGCATGCAGTGGCCCATGCCTTCGATGCCGCAGAAGGTGACCTCCGCACCGCCGCCGCAGTTCTTGTAAGTGCGACAGGTCGCCTGGCCCTGCTGCACGGTCACCTCGGGCGTCCCGGTGCACTGATCGGCGTCCGCCCACGTCTGAAAATCGTCGGCGATCGTGATGCCGCCCGAGAGCCCGACCGCGCTGTAACCGACGAGCGGGTCCGCGGTGCCGTTGATGGCGAAGATCGGCACGGGCCTCGAAGGCGTGCACTCGCTCTTCGGGATGGTGAGGGTGCTGCCCATCGGCGCCGCGGCGGCGAACACGTCCGACATCTTGCAGGCGAGCATCTGCGAGATCATGCCGCCGTTGGAAAAGCCCGCCGTGTAGATCCTTTTCTCGTCCACGCAGACCTTGGACTTCACGTCCGCGAGCAGCTCCTTCGCGAACACCGTCTCGTCCCGGTGCACGCCGAGCACGACGTTCGTGCAGCACGTGCCGACGTCCCAGGACTGGTCCGGGCTCCGGGGGTGCACGCTGATCGTCGCGTGCGAGGCCATCGTCTCGTCGATGTGCGTGAGCCCGCGCGTCTCTTCCGGGCTCGACCAGAGCGCGTGCCACACGACGGCGAGGGGCGCCTTCTTCCCGGCGACGACCGTGTCCGGCATCACGAGGACGTACTCGTACGTGAGGCCGTTGGCGCTCTGGATGGTGAACTCGTGGTCGCCTGGCGACAGGGTCTGCGACGGATCGCAGTCCGTCGCCGCGGAGCCGCCCGACCCGTCTCCGCCCGTCCCCGTGGAGCCCCCGTTCGAGACGCTTCCGCCCGAACCAGGGGAGGCGCCGCCAGAACCGGTGAGAGCGCCGCCGTCCCCCGCGACGCTCCCACCGGCCCCGTTCACGGCCCCCCCGCTGCCACCGGCAGGAGCACCGGCAGCGGACGGATCGTCGCTCCCGCACCCGACCAGTCCGAGGGAGAGCAGCGCGGACCCGAGAGCGTTCCAGTGGGCCATGGTGCGAGCCTTCCTTCGAGTGATCATGCGACCTTCTCCGTCACGAGCTTCAGGACGTCCCGGTACGTCGGCGGCGGCGCGATGGCCCCGCGCTCGACGAGCATGCGGTGCATCGCCGGGAGCCGGAAATACGGCGCCGCGGGCATCACGTGGTGTTCGATGTGGAAGTTCACCCGCACCGGCGCGACCGTCGCGCGAGCGAAGAAGCCGGCGCGAGTCGTCCGCGTGTTGGTGAACATGTCCCGTCCTCGGTCCGTCACGGCGTGCTCCGCCATGGAACGGATGCGGAGGAACAGCGGGTACGGCGTCACGTAGGAGAGGACCCACATGCCGTAGAGCCACCCATGACCGCTCATGCGACAGAGCGCGTAGAGGAGCGCGTTCGTGAGGAACATGCCCCACGAGTTCCGGACGAATGCGGCGACGTAGCTCCACGGCGTGCGCCCTTCCTGCGGCAGACGCACGATGTCGTTCGCCACCGTCCACCTCAGAACCTCCGCGTCCATCATCACGCGGCCGAACAGGTACTTCAGGCCCGTGAGACCGAGGACGTCGCGCGTCAGCTTCCGGCGGAGAGACGCCCTCGTCGTCGGAAAGGGCTCCACCAGGGAGAGGTCCGGATCGTCCGGCTGGTTCGTCTTTCTGTGATGGATGAAGTGGTTCGCCCGGTACTTCGGGAGATCGTTCCACGTCGGGCGCGCGCAGAACCAGTCGCCCACGAAGTCGTTCAGCCAGCGGGTCCGGAAGAGCGTCCGGTGGGCGGCCTCGTGATGGAGAATCGCGAGGCCGAGGTGACGTCCGGCGAGCACGGAGAGGCCCACGACGAACGCGGGGATCGCCATCCAGAGCGGCCGCGTGCTCACCCAGGCGAGCATCCCGAGCGTTCCCGCGATGACGGCCCACGTGAAACCCACGGCGAGGAACCCCATGAGATCCGAGCGCTGATTCAGCCACCGGATCTCGTCCAGGGAGAAGATCTCCGTGAGCTTCTTCCGCGTCTCCGCGGGCATGTCGGGCGGGGTGGATGATTCGGGGGCGGCTCGTCTCACGGGACCCTCCAGCGTCTCAGTGGTTCACGGTCGGCCGAGGCCGATCCGCGTCTTGGGACGACAGCGCCGTGAGGACACGGCGCCAGAGCTTGTGACCGGCCTTGTCGTACCGGATGAGCGTCTCCACGAAGGCGCGGCGCTCTTTCACGTCGACGAGAGGCGCGGGGAGCAGCGGATCGAACACGAGCGTGCGGATCGCGTCGTGCCCGAGCACGAAGGATTCCCGCGCCGCGCTCATGGGGTGGAGCGACGGCGCGCGCTCGAGCCACGCCTCGAGCGCCTTCCGGAGCTCGACGTAGGACTTCGTCAGCTTCTTGCCGTTCCAGAGCGTCCGCGCCCGCGCATCCCGCTCTTCGTCGAAATCCCCGGCGGAGAAGACCGCGCAGGCGTCTTCCCCGAGCCCGAGCTTCCGGAGGCGCTCCCGGGCGGCCTCCGGGCCGCCGACGAGGTTATCCGGGCGAACGAAGAGGTTCGGCTCGAGCTCCCGGAAGCCGAGGAGCTCGAAGCCGCGCTCCCTCCGCCGGACGAGGTTCCTGTCGCTCCGGGCGAGCTGGCTCGTGGCGGCGCCGATCCACCTCCCGGACCACTCGGGGCGAACGCGCGACTCGACGTTCCTCCACTCGCGGATGTCCTCCGCGAGGTCCGCCGCGTTCGGGCCGATGCGGTACTCCCCTCGCCCCGTCGCCTCCACCTTGCCCGCCGCGGCGAGACGGACGAGCGCGACGCGGACGCTGTTCTCCCGGATGCCGAAGATCTCCCCCGCGGCGACGCAAGCCCGCGCGGAGACCGCTCCGCCTTCCGAGCTGACGAGGAGCCTCAGGATGAGCTGCCGCGGGTTCGGTTCCATTCATTACACCGGTCTGATGAATCAGCCTACGGTCGTAATGTGACATGCATTTGATAAACAGTCAATCCAATGTAATGAATGGGGATGGAAAGGACGTCACCCCGATGGAAACCCTGAAAACGATGACTTACGCCGTGGAGGGCCGGATCGCGCGCATCACCCTGAACCGACCGGCGCGCGGCAACGGCATCACCCTGGACCTCCCGCGGGAGCTGTCCGCCTGCGTCGAACGGGCAAACCTCGATCCGTCGGTGCACGTCATCGCGCTCTCCGGAAACGGCACCGGTTTCTGCGGCGGCTACGACCTCGTGGAGAGCGCGGAGGGCAAGCGGAGCGGTGAAGGGGACGCTTCGCGTCCGCCCGGCTCGCCGCTGGATCCGCTCGTCATCATGCGAAACCACCTCCCCGACACGGCGTGGGACCCGATGGTCGACTACGCGATGATGAGCCGGAACGTCCGCGGCTTCATGAGCCTCTTCCACGGCGACAAGCCCGTCGTGTGCAAGGTCCACGGATTCTGCGTCGCGGGCGGGACGGACATGGCGCTCTGCTCGGACCTCCTCGTCATCGCGGACGACGCGAAGATCGGGTACCCGCCGGCCCGCGTGTGGGGCTCCCCGACGACTTCGATCTGGGTGCACCGGCTCGGCATCGAGAAGGCGAAGCGGCTGCTGTTCACCGGCGACTGCTTGTCGGGCAAGGAAGCCGTCGCCTGGGGGCTCGCGATCGAGTCGGCGCCGCCGGAGAAGCTCGACGAGCGCTTCGAGATCCTCCTCGAGCGCATCGCCCGGATGCCCGTGAACCAGCTCGTCATGATGAAGCTGCTCCTGAACCAGTCCTTGATGGCTCAGGGCCTCCACACGACGCAGCTCGTCGGCACGGTGTTCGACGGCATCGCGAGGCACACCCCGGAGGGCCATGCGTTCCGCGCGCGCGCCACCGACGCGGGCTTCAAGCAAGCCGTCCGCGACCGCGACGAGCCGTTCGGCGACTTCGGGCTCTCGACGTTCAAGGGCTGAATCAGCCGCGATCCGGGTGGGCGTTCTCACGCCCGCGGCGACATCCTCGGAAACCTCGACGTGTGGAGGGGGGGGATGCACAGCGGTATTCCAAGCTGGAATATCGAGCATTCTCACCCCACATGAATGGCGATGCGCCGGGGCGAGCTCAGAGTACGCCGCGACACGAGGCGCCTCGATCCGCCGTGGACGCCCTTCCGTCATGGCGATCGGTCATCTAGTGGATCGGCGGCGATCCGGGTGGATCGAAAGCGATCCGCCCTCCCTGCCGCCTGGCTCGAAAAGAGCCTGAAATGCCCGGCGCCTGTCCGGAAGCCCGGGACGGCGCGGGACTTGCTCTCGCGAAGCCCGACCCGATCGGGAGCGTCCGCTCCACGCATCGCGGTGAAGGGAGACGCGCTTGAACCTGTCCACTTCGGTCGTGGGATTGAACGGTCGTCGCTCCGTCCTCTGGAGCCTGATCTTCGCAGTCGTCGCGACGACGTCCGCCGCGTGCTCGTCGTCGGACGGAGCGCAACGAGCCGCCCCGAGCTCGAACGGCGACGCCGGCACGGGAGCGACGCCCGGCACGGGCAACGGCGGCACGGGCAATGGCGGCTCGGACAATGGCGGCGCGGGCGGCGGCGGCGCGGCCGGCGGCGGCGCGGGCAGCGGCGGCTCGGCGGGCGGCGGTTCCGGCAATGGCGGTGGCCAGAACCCCGACGGCGGGGGCAGCGGGGGTTCGAGCGGCTCGCTTCCGACGGACGTCGAGGACTACCTGGACGGCTTCGCCGTGTGGGGCACGGTGCCGCCCTCGAGCGACACGCCGAGCGCCGCGGTGTCGGAGCTCCGCGATCTCTCGAACGGGACCACCACGAATCCGTTTCAGTGCAGCGTCGTCACGCACGACGTCGTCGACGAGCACGACGAGATCCTGAACCTGGACAGCGGCGCCGAGTACGTGAAGCCGGGCATCTTGCTCGTCGGAGACCAGTTCCAGCACGGGAATCTCCAGCCGATCCCGCTCGCGCGGGCGCCCATCACGCTCTCCATCAACGTCCCGGGCGTCCAGCAAGCCACCGTTCAGGTCGAGAACCCGAACGTGAGCAACATCCAGCAGGGCATCGCGACGCTCCAGAACAACGCGGAGACCGCCGCCGGGGGCCAGTACGCGGCGCAGCTCTCCTACGAGCAGCACAGCGTGCAGTCCACCCACGAGATGTCCTACGACCTCGGGCTCGCCGCGGGGTTCGACGGGCTCTTCGCGAAGGCGAACTTCGAGTCCAAGTTCACGAACCAGGAATCCGAGCAGAAGTACACCGTCGTGATGAAGCTGATGCAGCAGATGTACACCATCACCTTCGCCCAGGACGACTTCGCGAACCCGAGTGACTTCTTCTCGCCGACGCTCACGATGACGGACATCACGAAGGCCGAGAACAGCGGCTACTTCGGGCCGCAGAATCCCCCGGTATTCATCGGCTCCGTCACGTACGGGCGCATGGTGATCTTCTCGGCCACGTCCACCCAGGTCTCGAGCGCGTCCGAGCTCGAGACGCACCTCCAGGCGTCGGGCACGAGCTGGTCGGCGAAGGCGGACCTCGACATCGCGGAGAAGAACTTCCTCTCGTCCCTGGACATCCAGGTCCTGGCGGTCGGCGGCGACCAGGCGAAGGTGACGACGGCCATCAAGAGCGGGAACTGGTCCGAGCTCTACGCGGACGCGGACATCCTGAGCGCCGTGCCGCTTCGATACACGGTGCACGCGCTGAGCGGGACCCGGCCGATAGCCGCCATCGGGGACACCACGCAATTCGAGGTCGCCGACTGCGACCCGATCCAGGGCTGGTACCAGGTTCCCGGCCCCGCGGGCGTTCACTTCAAGGACGTCGCCACGAATCCGGGCAACTCGCCCGTCCTGGCGATCGGCGTGGACGGGGTGGGCAACTACGGCATCTACCAGCTCGCGGGAGAGAGCTTCCAGATCATGCCGAACGCCACGGGGTGGGACACCACGCCGCTCCGGGACGTCACGGTCGACGACGACGGCAACGCCTACTTCATCAACGACCACCCCGTGTCCCCGTACGCGCAGATCTACCGATGCCCGGTGGGGAGCACGCACTGGTCGGGCGCGGTCTGGAACCAGGCATCCATGGGCGCCATCGACGCGGGTTCGGCGAACTGGGTCATCGGCCTCGGCGTGCCGTACTCGAACAACCAGCGCGACTTCTGGACGATGAACTGGGGCTCCGACTGGGTGTACGCGATCGACGACGCCCAGAACGACGTCCGTGGAGACGGGCCGTTCTTCTCGGCGGCCGGAAACGCCTACTACTTCATCAACTGGTACGGCAGCTACGATCTGAACGCGGTCGGATCCAACGGCGTCACCACGCGCCTGAGCGACAACACGGACGAGATGAACAAGGTCCAGAGCCTCAGCGTGCTGAACGCGAACAACATCTTCGCGCTCCTGAACACGGGCGAGATCGCCCGCTACGACTCCACGGCGGACGCCTGGGACACGAAGAGCTCGATCAAGCCCCCGACGAACCGCACCCTGGAGCAGATCGAGGCGACGTCGAACGGACAGTTCTGGGCGATCACCGTCGGGGACGAGCTCTGGCGCTACGTCCCGTGACCCGGAGCCCGGAAAACCAGCGAAACCCGGCACGATCGTCGACCTAGAGCATGGCGGACGCTTCGTCCGTGTCATCCCGGAGCGAGGCCTCTATTCTAGGGGCTTCGCTTCGCATGGCTTCGCCCGAGGACACGGAACCGACGGAACGCATCCGCGACGAGGTCACGGGCGGGCACCTGTCGCTCCTCGTCGTCGCGGACGGCGAGGTCGCCGCGCATGCGCTCCCCCCGGAAGGAGACGTCGTGGTCGGACGGGGCCGGACCGCGCACGTCCGGATCGACCACCGCTCCGTCTCGCGCGAGCACGCCGTTCTCCACGTGGGAGCACGCGTACGGGTGGAGGACCTCGGGAGCGCGAACGGCGTCCGCGTGAGAGACGTCCCGATCGCCCGGGGAGCAGCGGCGGACGTGGCCCCGGGAGACGTCATCGACCTCGGGGGCGTGCTCCTCGTCCTTCGAGAGCGCGCCCTCTCCCAGCGCCTCCAGCGGACCTGCGACGCGCAGTTCCTCGCGCTGTGCATCGAGGAGAGGCTCGGCCGCGGGGAGGCGCCGTTCGCCGTCGCGAGGTACGAGGTCGCGTCCGGTCTCGGAGCTCGGGCCGTGGAGACGCTCCTCGCCGGCGGGCTCGGCCCGGAGGATCTCGTGGCGACGCTCGGTGAGACGACGTGCGCCGTGCTCCTCTCCGACTGCGCGCCCGACCGAGCCGGAGAGCGCGCCGGCAGCCTCCGCGAACGCCTGGAACGGCGCGGCGCCCGGGTGCGCGTCGAGCTCCGCTGCGCCCCTCGGGACGGGGCCGACGTTCGAGCGCTGCTGCCCGGCGCGGCGGAACCGGAGCCGCATTCCCTCCCCGTTCCGAGCGGCGTCGTGTGCCAGGACGCCTCCATGCTCCGCGTGCTCCGGCTCCTCCGGCGCGCCGCCCGGAGCTCCCTCCCCGTGCTTCTCCTGGGCGAGACCGGCGTCGGGAAAGAGATCTGCGCCGCTCTGGTCCACGAGTGTTCGGAGCGCCGAAGCGGGCCCTTCGTGAAGCTGAACGCCGCGGCGCTCGCGGAGTCGCTCGTGGAGAGCGAGCTCTTCGGACACGAGCGCGGAGCCTTCACGGGGGCGCTGACCACCAAGATTGGCCACCTGGAAGCGGCTTCCGGCGGCACGCTCTTCCTCGACGAGATCGGCGACATGCCGCTCGCGACGCAGGTGAAGCTCCTCAGAGTGTTCGAGTCGCGGGAGATCACCCGGGTGGGCGGCCGCACGCCCATCCCGGTCGACGTCCGCATCGTCGCCGCCACGCACGAGAACCTGGAAGAGCGCATCACGCGCGGGCTCTTCCGGGAAGACCTCTACTTCCGCCTGAACGGCGTCTCCGTCATCGTCCCGCCCCTCAGGGACCGCCCGGACGACCTCCTTCCGCTGGCGGAGCACTTCCTCCGCGGCGTGGCGGAACCCGGCGAGCCGGCGCAGACCCTCTCCGCCGCAGCCGTCGCTCGGCTCCGCGCACACTCCTTCCCGGGAAACGTGCGAGAGCTGAAGAACGCGGTGGAGCGTGCCGCGGTGCTCTCGGAGACGAACACGGTGGACGCGGAGCACCTCTCCTTCGGAGCGATCGGCGCTCCCCCGCCGATCGACGACGAGTCCGGCCTTCGAGGGGAGATCTCCGCGCTCGAGCGGGTGCGAATCGAGCGCGCCCTCGAAGCCTCCGCGGGCAGTCAACGGAAGGCCGCTGCGCTCCTCGGCATCTCGCGCGGCGCCCTCATCCGGCGCATCGAGAAGCTCGGGCTCGCCGCGAAGCGCGGCGAGTGAACGGCCATGACGAACCCGGAGCGTCGAACGCTCGGTGAGGGCCGCTTCGAGCTCCTCCGTCCGCTCGGGACGGGCGGCATGGGCGCCGTCCACGAAGCGCGAGACACGACGACCGGCGCGCTCGTCGCCCTGAAGACGGTCCGCACGGACGATCCGTCCTCGCACGCCGCGCTCAAGAACGAATTCCGGCGGCTCCAGGACGTCCGGCACGAGAACCTCGTCGACCTCTTCGAGCTCGTCGCCGTCCCGGGCGAGCCCTGCTTCTTCACCATGGAGCTCCTCGAGGGAGTGGACCTCGTCACCCACGCGCGTCCCGGCCGCGCGCCCCGCCCGGACGCCACGGAAACCACCGTGGGCGGCCACGCGTGCGACGAGAACCGGGGGCCTTCGCCGGATCCCGGCTCCGACACCGCCGGTGGCCGGATCCACGAGGGCGCGCTCCGGAGCGGCTTCCGGCAACTCGCCCGCGCACTGGACGCGCTGCACGGGGCCGGCCACGTCCATCGCGACGTGAAACCCGACAACGTCCTGGTCACCCGGGCGGGGCGAGTGGTGCTCCTCGACTTCGGGCTGACGACGGGGCTCCGGGACGAGGCCGGTCGAGCCGGAACCCGCTCGTTCATGGCGCCGGAGCAGCTCGAGGGACGCTCCGTCGGACCTGCCGCCGATTGCTGGGCCCTCGGAGTGATGCTGTTCCACGCGTTGACGGGGTCCGCACCGTTCGAGGGCCCGCACGCCGATCGTCGGCGGGCGCAGGGCGCCATCGGGACGTCGCTCGACGCGCCGGGCCTGCCGCCGGATCTGGTCGCGCTGTGTCGGGCGCTGCTCGCCGTGGACCCGGAGGAGCGTCCGACGGCTCGCGACGTGGCGAGCCGCCTCGGCGACGTCGCGCCGGCGAGCGAACCGACGACCGCGCCGTTCGTCGGACGGGCCGCCGAACGGCAGGCGATCCTGGGAGCATACGAACGAAGCGCCCGCGAGGCGGTCGTCTCGGTCGTGCGCGGAGACTCCGGCGTCGGCAAGAGCGCGCTCCTCGCGCACCTCCACGAACGATTTCGGGACCGGGAGGCGGCGCTCGTGCTCACGGGGCGCTGCTACGAGCGCGAGCGGGGGCTCTACGCGGCCTTCGACGGTCCCGTCGATGGACTCCGCCGCCACCTCCTCGGGCTGTCGCCGGGGGAACGCCGGGACGTCCTCGATGGACCGGTCGGAGACGCGGCGGCCGTCTTCCCTCTGCTCGCCCGCGTTCCGGACTTTCCGGAGCGGACGCCGGGGCCGGCGCCATCCGACACCGAACGGCGCGCGAGGGCCTTCGACGCCTTCCGGAGGCTCCTCGGAAACGTCGCTCGGACGAGGCGGGTCGTCCTCTCGATCGACGATCTCCAGTGGGCGGACGCCGACAGCCGCGCGCTCCTCGAGGACATCCTGTCTCCGCCGGATGCGCCGAACGTCTTCGTACTCGCCACGGAGCGACCGCTGCCGGGAACCACCTCGCCGTTCGACGGTTTTCGCCGGCGACCCGCGGTCGTCCGCGTCGTCGAGCTCGGTCCGCTCGATGCGGGCGAATCACGGGAGCTCGCCGCCAGTCTCCTCGGGCCCCGCGCGGACGAGCGCGCGGTCTCGAGCCTCGTCCGCGACGCGTCCGGACATCCGCTGTTCCTGTCCGTGCTCAGCCGTGAGGGCAGGAGCTCGCTCGCCCCGAGCAGCCCTTCCACGTCGCTCGACGAGGCCATCGGGGCGATGCTCGCTCGCGCGGACGACGACGCGCGCACGCTCGCGGAGACGATCGCCGTCGCGGGAGCGCCGCTCCCCGAGCCCGTGGTGCGGCGCGCGACCGGGCTGGAGGCGACGCGATTCTCCCTCTCCGAGCGGAGGCTCCGGGTCGATCACCTCTCGCGACGTTCCGGTCTCGGCAGCGCGAACGTCGAGATCTATCACGACCGGGTGCGGAAGGCCGTCCTCGGGCGCCTGGACGGCGCGCGAACCCGGCTCGTCCACGAGCGCCTCGTTCGGGCACTCGAAGAGAGCGGCCACTCGGCGAGCGATCCGATCGCGTTCGTCCGGCACCTCGAGGGAGCCGGAGAGCTCCGGCGTGCCGGGGAGTGCGCCGCGGTCGCGGCCGAGCAGGCCGCGGCGATCCTCGCCTTCGACCGTGCCGCGGACCTGTACGCCGCGGCTCTTCGCCTCGGCGGCGTCCCAGAGGAACGGGCCGCCGGTGCGCGTCTCTCGCTCGCCCGCGCGCTCGCGAACGCCGGGCGCGGAGCCGACGCCGCGCGCGCGTATCTCGCGAGCGCCGAGGATTCGCCCGAGGAACGCACCGAACGGCGGTGGCTCGCCGCCGACCTGTTCCTCCGGAGCGGCTACCTCGATGAGGGCTTTCGCGTGCTCGCCTCCGTGCTCGCGGAGATCGGCGAGTCCCTTCCACGACACCCGGCCGTGACCCTCGCTCTGACGGTCGCCGCGCGGGCCCGCGCCCGGCGGCGAGGCCGGTACGTCGAACGCGCCGAAGGAGACGTCCCGCCGGAAGCGCTCCGCGTGATCGACGTGCACCACGGCGTGAGCGTCGCCCTCTCCCTCGTCGACATGCTCCGTGGCGGGTTGTTCCAGGCACGGGCGTTCGCGCTCGCCGCGAGAGCGGGCGAACCCCGGCGCATCGCGAGGAGCTCCGTGATGGAGTCCGTGTACGAGGCGGCGAAGGGCCCGCCGGGCCTCGGCCGCGCGGACGCGCTCCTCCGGGACGCCGAGCGGATCTCCCGGGCATTCGACGACCCGTACCTCCGCGCCGCGACGGGACTCGGGCGCGGCTTCCATCACTATCACTCGGGCGCGTTCACGCGCTCCGCGGAGGAGTTCGGCCGCGCCGCGCACGCGTTCTCGACGACCACGACCGGAACGCATCACGAGCGGAGCATCTGTCGGACGTTCCGCCTCGTCGTGCTGAAGCTCTCGGGAGCGCTCGCCGACCTTCAGAGCGGTTTCGACGAGGATCTCCGCGACGCGGAGCGGCGCGGCGACCGATTCACGGAGGCCGCGCTCCGGTGTCACCTGAACGTCGTGTGGCTCGCGCGGGACCTGCCGGACGAAGCGTCCCGTCAGATCGAGGAGACGGCGAGTTTTTCCCTGGATCGTGCCCCGACGCACACCCAGCACTGGTACGGGGAGCTCGCGCGGGCCGAGCTCGCGCTGTACACGTCCCGCGCGGGGGCGGCCCTGCCGCGTCTCGAACGGTTTCTCCGCCGCGGCCTCGTCATGCCCATCCTGCGGGTGCGGGTGCAGCGAGCCCAGGCGACGTGGCTCCACGGCCGCCTCCTCCTCGCGAGTCTCGCGGCGGGTCGAGCGGGCCGCGAACGGACTCTCGGGCGGGTGGAGCGGCACGTCGCGCGCCTCGACGCGGAGGGAATGCTCTACGCGAGACCCTGGGCCTGCCTGCTCGCGGCCGGGGTCGCGCACGCGCGCGGCGATCCGTCCGCCACGCGAGCGGCGCTCGAGCGCGCGGCGTCCCTCGCGATCGCGGCCGGGCAGCGCCAGTGCGTCGCCGCCGCCGAGCTACGGCTCGGGGCGCTCCTCGGCGGAGAAGAGGGACGTTCTCGCGCGGATCGCGCGGTCGCGGCGCTGCGCGCCGAGAACGTCGCCGACCCGCGTCGCATCGCGGAGCTCTGGGCGCCCGGATTCTGAGTCTGCGGCCGCGATGACGCGTCCCCCGGGCGTCCGTGAAGTGAACGTGCCCTGAGCATTCATGCAAGAGTCGAAAATCGGTACCGAAACGGCCGTGAACGTGTGCCTTCGCTTCACGAGCTTCATGGCTTTCTCGGAAACAGGCTTCCGAGAGAGCGTCGACGGCGAAGACTCGCTCCCCGATCTCGAGTGCCGAGAAGAGGGCGCCGTCGACGCGCTCTCGGAAGCACACACCCCGAGACGACGCTTCACGTCGCCCGGCGCTACCGAGGGTGTGCTCCGGAACTCCTTCGACGGGTCACGTGGCACCGCCCCGTGGCCGCGCGGAACCCGGCTGCCGGGTGAGCACGGACGCTTGGGGCGGTCGGCAGCCCGCCTTGCGGGATGCCGGGTGGGGCAGCCACGAATCTACCCACTCCCTTCGAAACCGCGCGAAATTGACGGCTGAGATGTGACGAATCCTCAGCGCGCCATGGGAGGCAGCTCCTGCCTTCCCCTCCGCTTCCCTCATTCTCCGTGATCCCGATTCGCGGCCGGTGATCTAGGTGGCCCGGTGTAGGTGAGGGCCGCACGCGAAATACGGGTGTCGCCGCCACCATCTGTGTTCGCCCCGGGGCCCGGCGATAATCGGCGAGTGACCCGAACGGTGCTCCCGTGAACCCGAAGCTCCTGGTGGACGCGATCGTCCAGCAGACGACCGTGCTGATCGCCCAGCTCTCGACGGCGACCGGCGTGCGCTCGCCGCTCGCGCACGTGGCCGACCAGGTCTTCCTCTCGCTGGCGCAGGAGATCGAGCGCCAGGGGGTGAGCCGGAAGGTGACGGCCGACATGTTCGGCCTCGCCCTCCGCACGTACCAGCGGAAGGTGCAGCGTCTCTCGGAGGGCAGCTCCACGGGGCGCACCCTGTGGGAGTCCGTCCTCGAGTTCGTCGGCGCCGAGGGTCCCGTCCGGCGCGATCGGATCGTGGAGCGGTTCGCGGGGGACGATCCCGTCGCGATCCTCGCGGTGCTCGCCGACCTCGGAGCGACGGGCTTCGTCTACTCGCTCGGCCGCGGAGATTCGACCACTTACGGTGTCGCTTCCGACGCGGACCGACGCGCTCTCGGCGGCGACGACGCCGCCGAGGCGCTCGCGACCGTCCTGTGGGGCATGGTGTTCCGGGAGTCCGGGGTTTCGACGACCGAGCTCGTCGCCAGGGCGCGGTGGAACGACGGCGACGTCCGGACGGCCCTCGATCGCCTCCTCCGCGACGGCCGCGTGCGCCGCGAAGGGGATGGGGACGACGCGCCGCTCCGTTCCGCCCCCTTCCTCATCCCGGAGGGCGCCGCGGCGGGCTGGGAGGCCGCCGTGTTCGACCATTTCCAGGCCGTCTCCAGCGCGATCGCCGCGAAGATCTCCCAGCTCGCATCGGGTTCGCAGAAGGACCCGGTCGGCGGCACGACGCTGCACTTCGGCGTCTACGAAGGTCACCCGCATCGAGACGAGGTCTACGGGCTCCTCGCGCGTCTGCGCGGCGAGCTGATGGAGCTTTGGAAGAAAGTCGTGAGCTACAACGAAGCGCACCCGAAATCGGAAGACGACGTGACCCAGGTGACGTTCTACTTCGGACAGAACGTGATCCACCCACGCGACGCGACGGACGTGGAACCGGCGTCGAGCGCAGGAGAGGTCGAATGATGCGCGGGGCGAGGATCTTCGCGGCGCTCCTCGCGCTCGGGGTCGCGCTTCCCGGGTGCGACGGCGGCGGCAGCAAGGACGGCAACACGAGCTGGGTCTGCGGGACCGACGCCGACTGCGACGGGGGCCTCTGCCGGGGCGGGCAGTGCACGGCCGCAGGCGACGCGGGAACGGACGGCGGCGGCTCGAGCGCGCGGTCCGACGCAGGCCGCCGCGATGCCGCGACGGAAGACGCCGCCCTCGGGACCGACGCGGGGTCTCGTGACGCGACGCCCCTCGAGAGCTCGGTGAAAGACGCTTCGCACACCGATGCCGGCACGCCGAAAGGCACCGGGGACGCCTCGACGCCGCTCCCCTCTCCGGACGCCTCGGCGCTCGTCTGCCTCCCGTGCCGAGAAGGGTTAGTCGGTTGCGACGGACGCTGCATCGACCCGCTCACGAGCGCCGATCACTGCGGTGCGACGACCGGGTGCGGCGAGACGGCCGGTTCGCCCGGAGCCCGCTGCGGAACCGGGAGCCTGTGCGCCGGGGGATCGTGCACGGCGATCTGCTCGCGACCGGTCGGGGGCTCGGAGACGTACCCGGCCGGCGACGGACCGTGGGCGGTCACCGCGGGAGACTTCAATCGCGACGGGAAGCCGGACCTCGCCACGGCGAACCTCACGAGCGACGACGTCACCGTGCTCCTCGGCAACGGAGACGGCACCTTCGCGTCCGCGACGAAAGCCGTCTCGGTCGACGGCGCCCACTCCGTCGACCACGCGGACTTCGACCACGACGGGATCACGGATCTCGTCGCGGTCGGGTACTACGGGAACGAGACCGTCGTCGTTCTCGGAAACGGGGACGGGACGTTCGGAACGCCGGTGCGCGTCTCCGTCCCGTCGCCCGTGATCGTCGCGGCGGGCGATTTCGACGACGACTGCCTCCCGGATCTCGTCATCGTGGGAAGCGTCAGCGCGGAGGACGCGCGGCGCGTGCTCTACGTGGCGCGAAACGCGGGCCACGGGACGTTCGAGTCGCCCGTCGCGGTCGGCATCGACGCCCAGGCCGTCGCGACGGCGGACCTGAACGCGGACCGTCACCTCGACGTCGTCGCTCCCGTCTACCGGCAGGTCGACGACGCCGGAACCTTCCAGCCAGGGGTCACGATCGCGCTCGGCAACGGCGACGGCACCTTCCAGACGCACACCCTGGATCTGCCGGTGAAGGCCGCGAACCGGATCGCGGTCGGCGATCTCACGGAGGACGGCGTGCCCGACGTCGTCGTCGCGGGGAACGCGCCGGAGACCTCGATCGAGGTGCTGGTGGGCGCGGGCGACGGAACGTTCACTCTCCCGTTCCAGCCCATCCCGTGCACGCCGGATCAGATGCCGGAGTCGCTCGCCGTCGCGGACATGAACGGCGACGGGCACGCGGACGTCGCCGTCGGCCTCACGAACGGGCCGTCGGCGGCCGTCTTCCTCGGAAACGGAACGGGCGAGCTCGCGCCGCCCCTCGAACGGCACTCGCCCCAGAGCGGTGGCTCGGGCGGGATCGCGGTCGCCGATTTCGACCGCGACGGGCGACAGGACCTCGTGACGACGAGCAGCGGCCTCGACGTGGTCGGGGTGATCCGCGGCGGGCGCGACTGGGATTTCGCGCCGCACGTCGACTACCCGAATTCGGGAGCGCTCTGGTCCGTGGCAGCCGGAGATCTGAACGGCGATCTCGCGCCGGACGTCGTCGTCGCGGACTACGACCAGAAGCGCGTGAGCGTGTTCCTCGGCAGCGGCGACGGGACGCTCGGCACGCCGGTCCCGTACGGCGCGGGGACGCTCCGCATCGGCGTGACGCTCGCCGACGTGAACGCCGACCAGAAGCTCGACGTGATCTCCGCGAACGCGCAGGCGGGGACGGTGAGCGTGTTCCTCGGAAACGGCGACGGAACGCTCGGAACGCCCGTCGACTACCCCGCGGGGTCGATCCCCAACGGGGTCGTCGTGACGGACGTGAGCGGCGATCGGCTCCCGGACCTTCTCGTCGCCGATTCGAGCAGCTCGCTCCGAGTGCTCCTCGGCACCGGAAACGGAACCTTCGGCCCCCAGGCGGCCTACGGAGCCGGTACCGGGGCGGGTGCCCAGACGATCGCCGCCGGAGACGTCACGGGAGACGGCAAGGTCGATGTCGTCGTCCCGTACTGGCAGACGACGCCGGGGACGAACGGATTCGTCGCCGTGCTCGCCGGCGACGGGAACGGCGCCTTCTCGCTCGCGGCGACGCTCGACGAGGGACTCGGGCATCCGTCCGAGGTGGCGCTCGTGGACGCGAACGAAGACGGAACTCTCGATCTCGTGACCACCATCGACCTCTACGGGACGCTCTTCCACGCCGGGGCTGGCGGCGGCGACGGTGCGACGCCATTCGCTCCGGGCAAGCGGCTCCCGATCGGCGGCGCCGGGCTCTCCTTCGCGGACATCGACGGCGACGCGCACCTCGACGCGGTGTCGGGGGCCGGCGTCGGCAACGCGAGCTGGGGCGCCTACGTCGCTCGAGGCGACGGTACCGGCCATTTCCAGGGCACGGTGGCCTTCGAGGTCGGACGCGATCCGCTGAACGTCGCGACCGCGGACCTGAACCGCGACGGCCTGCGCGACGTGATCACCGCGAACCGCATCGGCGGATTGAGCGTGCTCCTCGGGCGCGCCGTCTGCCCGTGACCCTTTCGAAAAGAAAACGAGGCGCGGGGAGCGCGCCTCGTGTCACGTTCGGGCGGAGCCCGGCGTCACTTGCTGTGCGGAGGCATCTTCGCCTCCTTGAAGACGACGTGCGCGCGCTTCACGGGGTCGTACTTCTTGAGCTCGAGCTTCTCCGTCTGGGTCCGCTTGTTCTTCGTCGTGTAATACGTGAACCCGGTACCGGCGGTGGAAACGAGGCGGATGTTGTCTCGCATGGCGACGGGGCGAATTAACACCCGCCGAGCGGGCGGGCAAGCGACGTTCCGCCGCTCCCGGACCCTCGCATCCTTGCTTCCCCGGGAAGGTGAACATTTTCTCAGGGTTCGGAGCGCTCTGCTCCATCCTTGACGGAGCCCGGCGAGCGTGGCTGACTCCCGCCCGCCGCGCGGCTTTCCCGCGCCCTATCGAACTCTTCCGCAGCCCTGGCTGCGGTGGTGAAACGCCACCCTTTCAGACAAAGGGCGTAACTCAGATGAAGCGAACGTATCAGCCCCACAACATCAGCCGCCTCCGTACCCATGGCTTTCGCAAGCGCCAGGAGACGAAGGGCGGTCGCGACGTTCTGAAGAGCCGCCGCGCGAAGGGCCGCTGGCGCCTCACGGTCACGGCCTACGAGAAGTAGTGCCGGGCGCGAGCCCCGTCGGTCGCTTCACCCGCCGAGAGCGTGTTCGCAAACGCCGGGAGTTCGAGGCGGCCCAGAAGGCCGGGCGGCGCGTCACCACCTCGCACTTCGTTCTCCTGCTCCACGCAAGGGAAGAAGAGGCGGGGCCGCTCCGTCTCGGTATCGTGGCTTCGCGCAAGGTCGGGACGGCCGTTCGCCGGAATCGAGCCAAGCGGCTCGTCCGGGAAGCGTTCCGCGCCACCCGTGATCTCTTCCAGCCAGGAATCGACCTAGTGGTCATCGTCCGCCGCCCCCTCGAACAGATGAAGCTCGCCGACGTCGCCAGCGAATGGCAGAGCGTCGCGGCGATCGTGTCGCGTCGCATCGACGAGGCGCGCACGGATCGCGCGCGTCGAGCGGCGGGCGGGGCGGCCGGCGCGCCCGGGGAGAAGACGGCTCCGTGAAGCGCGTCGTGCTCGTGCTCCTCCGGGGCTACCAGCTCCTCCTCTCGCCGCTCCTCGGCGGGCAGTGCCGATTCGAGCCGTCCTGCTCTCGCTACGCGATGGCGTGCGTGGAACACCACGGCGTCCTCTCCGGGCTCGGCCTCGCCCTCCGGCGCCTCGCGCGCTGCCACCCGTGGAATCCGGGTGGGTGGGATCCCCCGCCCCTTCCTCCTCACGTGCACGGGCCCTCGTGCGGCGCCTCTCCGGAGTGCTCGGCCGCGGCCCTCCAGACGAGATAGCTCATGGATCGCGGCGGCTCCCTTCGTTTCCTGCTGCTCGGCATCGCCGGCGTCTTCCTGTTCCTCTCGATGCAGAAGTGGATGAAGGGGGACTCCGTCGAGCACCAGCCCATCGGTGGAGAAACCCACCTCGTCGCTCCGACCCGCGCGCCCGAGCAGACGTGCGATCTGTGGTCTGACGTCTCCCACGCCCGGATCCGTTCGCACGGCGGCGCGCTCACGCACTACCAGCTCCTCACGGCGAAATACCGGAAGAAGGGCGAGCCGCTCGACATCTCCACCACGCCGGACCCGGGCGACGAACACGAGTTCCGTCAGCAGCTCTTCACGCGCCTGCGCGGCGAAGGTCCGGAGCCCCCGAACGCGCCGTGGAACGTGAAGTACGACTCCGTCGACTACGCGCTCACCCGCGCGGACGGCAAGGAGTGCGACTTCTCCTACAAGGACGCCGACGTCGTCCTGGAGAAGACGATCCGCGAGACGGGCCGGCCCTACGAGCTCGAGGTCCGCACGAAGATCACGAACGTCGCGTCGCGTCCGATGTCGCACGCGCTCTCCCTCGACACGGTCGCCTGGCGAACGAGCCACGAGGTCGAGGGCAAGATGTTCCGCATCAGCCCGTACGTGACGCACGTCGAGTGCATGCCGAACGAGGGGAAGGCCGTCCGCCTCCTCCCGGCCGACTTCGACCCGGCCAAGTTCAAGGACGAGGCGTTCGCGCCGAGCGCGTCGAACCCCCGCGGAGAGTGGCACCGAGTCCCGGGCGCGCCCGCGTTCGCGGCCGTCTCGAACGCCTACTTCTCCCACGCGATCGCGCCGGTGAGCGGCCCCGCGGCGCCGGAGTGCCTCCTCCTCGTCGAGCAGCGCTGGGACTCGGCGCACCACGCGCACGCATCCGAGGACCCGGGCGCCGGCGCCATGTACCGCGCCCGGCTCGCCTACCCCGAGAAGACGCTCGCCCCGAACGAGTCCGCGGAATACGTCGCGCTCTCGTACATCGGGCCGAAGGAGCGAGACATACTCGCGACGGCGGGCGGCGGCCAGCACCGGCTCATCGAGCTCATCGACCTCGGCTTCTTCGCGCTCATCGCGAAGGTGCTCGTCGCGTTCCTCCTCAAGGTCCACAGCGTCATCCCGAACTGGGGCGTCGCGATCATCGTCCTCACCGTCACGGCGCGGGTGCTCCTGTTCCCGCTCTCCCTCCCCGGCCTCAAGAACACGATCCGCATGCGCGAGATCAAGCCGGAGATGGACGCGCTGAACGAGAAGTACAAGGACGACCCGCAGCAGCGGGGCCTCGCCCAGATGGAGCTCTGGCGGAAGCACAACGTGAACCCGTTCAAGGGGTGCGTGCCGCAGCTCGCGTCGATGCCGGTCTGGTTCGCGCTCTACACGACGCTGCAGACGGCGGTCGAGCTCTACAACATCCCGTTCCTCTGGTTCCCGGACCTCTCCCAGAGCGACCCGATGTTCATCCTCCCGTTCGTCATCGGTGGAACGTATTTCGTCCAGCAGCGGATGATGCCGCAGCAGGGCGGGGACCCCGTTCAGCAGAAGATGATGATGTACATGATGCCGGGGATGTTCACGGTGTTCATGCTGTTCTTGCCCGCGGGGCTCGGGGTCTACATGTTCACGAACAGCGTCCTCGCGATCACGCAGCAGTGGTCGGTGGAGCGCTTCGCCAGGAAGGCCCAGGCGGGTTCGGGGAACATTTCCGTGAAGGTGAAGGGCGAGGGCGAAAAGGCCCTTCCGCCGAAGTCCGAGAAGAAAGATTCGAAGCGCGCCGGCGCATCTTGAACCGGTCCGCGCGAGGGAGACCTGAACATGAACGAGCCGAATGATGACGTGACCGTCGACGGCGGGTGGGACGACGAAGACGAGACCGAGGACGCCGGCGAAGGCGAAGGTGGATCCGAAGGGAACGGCGCGGCGGCGGAGAACGCCGACGCCGCCGCCACGAACGGCGAGCAGAAGCCGCGCCGGAACCGGAAGCCACGCGACGAAGGCCCTCCGTGGGAGCCCGACGAGCGTGCCCAGCAGGCGCTCGAGTTCGTGATGAACGTGCTCGACGAGATGGAGATGGACTGTGAGGTCGAGCTCCGGCGCCCGAAGCAGGACGATCCCCTCGAGATACAGCTCGAGATCAACGGACGGGACTCCGGCCGGATCATCGGCAAGAAGGGCCAGGTCCTCGGGGCGCTCCAGTACCTCACGAACCGCGTCGTGAACCGCCCCGGGCTCGAGAAGCGCTACGTCACCGTGGACGCGGAGGGCTACCGCAGCCGCCGGGACGACACCCTCGCCTCCATGGCGAAGCGGCTCGGCAAGCAGGCGGTGACGGAGGGGAAGATCATCACCTTCGAGCCGATGAACCCGCGGGATCGCCGCGTCATCCACCTCGCGCTCGCGAAGTTCGAGGGCGTCGTGACCAAGAGCGAAGGCGAAGGCGAAGATCGCCGCGTGCAGATCATCCCCGTTCGCCGCTGAGCACTGGAGGAGACCATGATCCGCATCCACCGAACGCCTTTGATGCTGGTTTCGCTGGTCGCGCTCGCCGCGGCCGGCTGCGGCAAGCCGACGCCCGTGCGCGGCGAGGAAGTCGCGGGGCTCGACGAGGAAGCCATGGGCACCGGCCTCGACCGCCGGGACCTGCAGAAGATGCTCCACGACAACATGGACGCGCTCCAGGGGTCGGCCGTGGTCCAGCGATGGCAGGGCGAAAACCGGCCGACGCTCGCGGTGCTTCCCATCCGGAACGACACCTCCGAGCACATCGACAGCGCGCTCGACTCGCTCATCAGCGACGTGGAGACGGTCCTCATCAACGGCGGGCACGTGCGCGTCATCAGTCACGAGAACCAGGGTGCCCTCGTGGAAGAGGTGAAGCGCCAGAACACGGACGCCTTCGACCAGAGCACGGTCTCCAAATGGGGGCGTCAGGTCGGCGCGAAGTACTTCGTGACCGGCAAGGTGTTCGCGAACGACGAGCGGCGCGACGACGAGCGACGCGTCCAGTACACGCTGTTCATGCAGGTGCTGGAGGCGGAGACCGGCGAAATCCTCTTCCAGAACAAGGCGAGCGTCACCAAGGCGCTCGTCCGCTGAACGAGGGGCGAGCCGGCATGCCCGGTGTCGCGACGAACGGGAGCGGAGCGCCGCGGCATTCGCGGCTCTCGCTGGCGCTCGCGGCGGCCTTCGCGCTGGGCTGCGCCGGCCACGCCGCCGAGACGGAGGGCGCGAGGAACGCGCTCGACGCCGGACGGCCGAAGGAAGCGCTCCGCCTGCTGAACGAGCGGCTCGACGTCGCGTCCGCGAAGGACGCCCCGGCGAAGATCTCCGGGGACGCCTCGCTCTTCCTCCTCGACCGGGCGATGGTGCTCCAGGAAGTCGCGTCCGAGAGCCGCGAGCGCGCGCCGGCCGAGTACCAGTGGTCGAGCCGCGACCTCGAGCTCGCCGACAAGCAGATCGAGGTGCTCGACCTCTCGCGCGGCGCGATGGCGGACATCGGCCGCTACCTCTTCTCGGACGACACCGGCGCGTACAAGGCGCCCACGTACGAGAAGCTCATGATCAACACGATGAACCTGGTGAGCTACCTGGTTCGCGCGGATCTGAACGGCGCGAGGATCGAGGCGCGGCGCCTCGCGGTCATGCAGAAGTTCGTGGCCGAACACGAGAACCAGGGCGCGAGCCTCACGGGCCCGGGGAGCTATCTGGCCGGTTTCGCGTTCGAGAAATCGGGAAAGCCCGACGAGGCCCTCCGCTTCTACGACGAAGCGCTCCAGTACGGCGCGTTCGAGTCGCTGTCCGATCCGGTGAAGCGGCTCCTCGCGATCGGGTCCTACCGGACGCCGCGCCTCCGGGAAGTCGCGGGAGAACGCAAGGCGGACGCCGCCCCGGACGCTCCTCCGGCGGAGCCGTCCTCTCCCCCGCCCGACGACGAGAGCGGGGAGATCCTCGTCGTCGTGAATTTCGGCCGGGTGCCGGCCAAGGTCGCGAAACGGATCCCCATCGGTCTCGCGCTCACCTACGTGAGCGGCGCGCTCTCGCCGACGGACGCCTCGCGAGCGAACTACCTCGCGGCGCAAGGGCTCGTCACCTGGGTGAACTACCCCGAGCTCGGCAAAGGCCGCGGCGCCTACGAGACGCCTGGCTTCGCGCTGGACGGCGCCTGGCAGCGCCTCGAAGGAACCCTCGCGGTCGACGAGGAAGCGCGGAAGGCCTGGGAGGACGCAAAAGGTGCGGTCATCGCGTCCGCCATCACGCGCATGATCACCCGCGTGGCGGCGGGAGAAGCCGTCCGGCGAGGCAGCGGCGGCGGCATCGTCGGTGCGCTGCTCTCGCTCGGGACGCAGGCCACGCTCACCGCCGTCGACACGCCCGACACCCGGAGCTGGGCGACGCTCCCGGCCCGGGTCGCCATCGGGCGGGTCCGCGTCGCGCCGGGCACCCACTGGGTGGACCTGGAGGCACGCGGCGTCCGGAAACGTCAGGCGGTGACGATCGCGCCGCGCGGGTTCGCGGTCCTGAACCTCACCGTCCTCCGCTGAAGCCGGGCCCTGCTACGCTCCGCGCCGATGGACTGGAAGCTCCTCGGCTCGACGTATCTCGCGATCTTCCTCGCGGAACTCGGCGACAAGACCCAGCTCGCGACCCTGGCGCTCGCGACGGAGCGCTCTCGCTGGGCCGTGTTCGCGGGGTCGGCCCTCGCCCTCGTGACGACCTCCGCGCTCGCCGTGCTCGGAGGAGACGCGCTCGCCCGGGCCGTTCCCCCGCACTGGATCAAGCGAGGCGCGGGCCTCCTCTTCGTCGTACTCGGCGTCACGTTCCTGGGAGCGAAGGCCGGCTGACGGCACTCCGTCCGCGGGCAAGGCGGCTCAGACGGCGAGCGCGCCGGTGGGGAAATCTCGCGAGCTCGAGTTCGCGTCGCTCGCGGCGCGGAACGGGCCGAGGCCGCGGCGCTGGAGCTCGGCCTTCGCGTACTCCTGGTACTTCTCGTTCCGCATCATCGCGAGAAGAATGGTGCCGTAGTAGCCGAGCGGCATCTTCGGAGACTGCTCGAAGTAGCGGAGCGCCTGATACGGACGCGACGCCTGCGCGTGGTGGTCCGCGTGACGCGAGAGCCCGACGAGCGTCCGGAGCGTGAAGGCGTTGTCCGTGTCCCAGGAGTCCGCCGGAGTCACGGTGCGGGTCGCGCGCGTGATGCCCCAGTGCTCGATGTAATTCACCGTCTCGAGGAGGACGACCGCCGAACGGGACTGGAGGAGGAAGAACACGAGTGCAAGCGGCCCGCCGAGGACGAGATAGCCGGCGAGGATGAAGACCTCCGCGACGACGCCCTGGAGCACGCGGTGCCGGAGCATCCGGGGATCCGTGTTCTTCATGCGCTCGTCGCCGAGCCGGATCTTCTCGAGGCGCCACGCGCTCTTGAACTGCGCGGGGATGGTGCGCTTCATGAAATCCGTGAGATTCTCCCCGTACCGGGCGGTGGCGGGGTCTTCCGACGTGCCGAGGCGCGGGTGGTGGCCGCGGACGTGCTCCGTCGCGAACTGCTCGTAGCAGACGAACATGAGGAGCAGGCGGCCGAGGAAGTGCTCCACGCGGCCGCGCCGGTGGACGAGCTCGTGCGCGACGACGATGCCGGAGTAACCCGCCGTCGTCCCGCTCACGACCATGACGGCGAAGAGGTTCGCCAGAGCCGTCATGGCGGCGGGGAGCGTCCCGACGGAGAGCCGCGTCGCCATCACTCCGAGCATCACGTGGTTCACGAGCTGGAGAGCGACCAGGAGATACACCTGCAAGTCGAACGGCCAGGACGGGAGGTCGTCCGGCGGCTGCCGGTGATCCGGCGGCGCGCCGTTGTCCATCAGCACGAGGACCCAGATGGGCGTCGTCCAGAGCAGCGCCGACCACCAGGAGTGCGGCCCCGTGAAGAGGAACGCGAAATTCACGAGCGGCAGCACGAACGCCCAGAGGTGAAGCGCGAACGTCCGCGCGACGGTCACCTTCGGTGTGTTCGCGGGCTGAAAGGCAGCGAGAGCTCGAGACATGCGGAGCGCCTCCACGGGACACGTGCGACGGGGCACGCTGGACTTCACTCAATTCTTCAGATACGGACCCGTATGTCAACGTCTCAAATACGAAGCCGTATGTTTGGTCAACCGGCCGGTATCTGAGCCTCCGCCGCCGGGATTGCCGCTCGGTGCCGGCCGGTCTATCGAGCCGATTGAGGGTAAAGCAATGAAGATCATTGTCGATTTCGACGTCTGCCAGAGTCACGGCCTCTGCACCGAGGCAGCGCCCGAGGTGTTCGAGATCCGCGACGACGGCTTCCTCTACATCCTGAAGGAAGAGCCGGAAGAAGCGCTCCGCGGGAAGGTCGAGCGCGCCGTGCGCGAATGCCCCACGGGCGCGATCCAGGTGGAGGGCTGAAGCGCCCGATGAGCGCGCCGCGATCGATCGTCGTCGTCGGAGCGTCGCTCGCGGGTCTCCGCGCCGTCGATGCACTCCGGCGGCGGGGCTTCGACGGCACGCTCACGTGGATCGGCGAGGAGTCGCGACTTCCCTACGATCGTCCGCCGCTCTCGAAGCAGGTCCTCCGCGGCGAGTGGACGCCGGACCGGACGGCGCTCAAGGCGAACTACGACGCGCTCGGCGCCGATCTCCGCCTGGGAAGGCGAGCGACGTCACTCGACGTCGGTGCTCGCCGCGTCTCTCTCGACGACGGGACGAGCGTGCCGTTCGACGGCCTCGTCGTCGCGACGGGCGCCGCGCCGCGGAAGCTCCCCGGCATGGACGCGCTCTCCGGCGTGCACGTGCTCCGCACGCTCGACGACGCGCTCCGGATCCGGGAAGAGCTCGGGAAGAAGCCCCGCGTCGCGATCGTGGGCGGCGGATACGTCGGGCTCGAGGTCGCCGCGTCGTGTCGCGCGCTCGGGCTGGACGTCACCGTCGTGGAGGCGCTTCCGCTCCCCCTCGCGCCGGCGATCGGCGAGACGATGGCCCGGGAGATCGTCGAGATGCACCGCGCCGAGGGCGTGGACGTGCGGACGTCCTCCGGGGTCTCCGGATTCGTCGGCGAGCGTGACGTGGAAGGGCTCCGTCTCTCGGACGGCTCGGTGGTTTTCGCGGAGCTCGTCGTCGTCGGCATCGGCGTCGTCCCGAACACCGCGTGGCTCGAGGGCTCCGGCGTCGCGCTCGACGGCGGCGTGCTCTGCGACTCGCGCCTCCGGACGAACGTCCCGGGAATCGTCGCGTGCGGCGACGTGGTTCGATTCGAAAACGCGCTCTTCGGCGAGCGGATGCGCGTCGAGCACTGGACGAGCGCGGTCGAGCAAGCGTCCGCCGCCGTCGCGTCGCTCCTGGACGGAGACGCGGCGCCGCCGCTCGCCACGGTGCCGTACTTCTGGTCGGATCAGTACGACGCGAAGATCCAGTTCGCCGGGCGAGTGGCCCCGAACGACGCCCTGAAGGTGCTCGAGGGCTCGGTGAAGGACCGAAACCTCGTCGCGATCTACGGCCGCGCCGGGAAGATGCGCGGCGTGCTCGTCGTGAACAAGCCCGCCGCGCTCATCCGGAACCGGAAGGCGATCACGGACGGCGCGGCGTTCCCCGACTGAAGCGGGGAGCGAGCGAGCGACGACGCGAGCTCACTTCGGCTTGTGCTGCGTGGGCTGGCAACCGAGGGCGACTTCCACTCGCCCGCCCGCCTTCAGCGCGTCGCAGCTCGCGGGGCACATGCTGATGACCGTCGGGCTGTCGGGATTGTCGGCGTACCAGCCAGGGTCGGTGCCGCAGTCGGCCGCGGTGCCGCTGTACGTGCGAAGCAGTTGACCCGCCGCGCCGCCCTTCGGCGTGAACTGCACGTTCACCTGCTGCCGGTTGATCGGGGTGCCGTCGGTGTTCTTCTCGGGCACCTTGAAGTCGCAGCTTGCTGCCTCGCCGTAGATCGACGCGAGGGCGTCCGCGAAGGCCTTCGCGACGTCCCCGCCGGTGTCGAGCACGTAGGCCTGGTTCGTCCCACCGGCCTGCGCGACCTGGTTCAGCGCGGTGAGCGAGCTCCCCACGCCGATGACGAACGTGCGGATGTTGCTCTGCGAGAACCCGTTCGCCGCGATGTTCGCGACGTCCTGCACGCTGTTCGTCTGACAGCCCGTCGGATCGCCGTCCGTCGCGAGTACGATGACCGTGGTGCGGTCGGGGTGCTGCGACGCCCACTGCGTCGCGTAGCTCATCCCGCCCTCGAGCGCGGGGCGCGTCGGCGTACCGCCTCCGGGGCCCATGCCCTGGATGGCAGCGACGACGGGCCCTGGGTTCGGCGGAAGCGCGAGCGGAACCGCGGGGACGTATGCGCCCGTGAGACACGCGTCCGCGAGCGAGCAGTAGCAGAAGAGACAGAAGCCGAAGAGGTTCGGCCCCGTGCAGGTGCCGTAGTTCCCGGCCGCGTTCGTGCAGTCGGCCGTCGTCTGACACGTCGTCGGCGCGTTCGGGTCGACGGACGGGAAGAACTCGATGCCGGAGCCGATGTCGGCGTTCGCCGGATCCTGCAGGAAGCTGATGAGCGCCCCGGTCACGGTGGACCACTTCGTTCCGCCCGTGACGTCCTCGTTCATCGAGCCGGACTTGTCGAGGATGAAGTACAGGTCGAGAGGAGCGCGCTCGCCCTCGTGCACTTCCGAGTTGCAGCTCGCGTTGCCGCCCATGCCCGTCGTGCTGCCGTTCCCGACGACGTTGCCGAAGCCGCCGCCGTTGTCCCCGCCGGTCTCGAACAGGTTCCCGCCGGCGCCGTTCGTGCTGCCGGTGCCGGTCCCGCCGTTCCCGTCACCGTCGGCGGAGCCCGCGGACGCCGAACACGCGCCGACGTACGCGACGCCGAGAGCGATCGCCCCGATGCCAGTCCAAGTCCAACTCCCAAGCATGGTTCTCGAAAGCTCCGATTCGTGTCTGGTGTGGTACCCGCCGGCCGTCTCGAAAGGCTAGCTCAGGAATGGAGTGGCCGGCGACGCTCCACCTGGCTCGGTTTTCAGCGCGGGGCGAAACCGTTCCTGCGGAAATCCGGCGTTGACGCACTGCACCGCCGGGGCGCGTCCATCCGGCGGGCCCCGAACGGCTCGGATCGGCTCAGCGGCGGAGCCCGTACTTCTCGATCTTGTAGATGAGCGCTCGCCGCGACATCCCGAGACGTCGCGCGGCGCGGGTCTGATTGCCGTTCTCAGCCGCGAGGGCTTCTTCGATGCTCCGGCGCTCGAGGTCGGCGAGCTTGTCTTTCACCGTGGAGGCCGTCGCCGTCGGAGAGCTCGCGAGCGGGGCCTCGCGGCGTCTCACCGACTCGGGGAGGTTCTCCGCCAGGATGCGGCCGTTCTCGGCGAGCACGACGGCATGCTCCATCGCGTTTTTGAGCTCGCGCACGTTCCCCGGCCACGGGTGGCGGATCATCGCGGCGAGCGCCGAAGGATCCAGCACGGGGGGCGGCTGCCCGGCACGCCGCGCGCTGTCCCGCGCGAACATCTCCCCGAGGAGCCCTATTTCCGCCTGGCGCTCGCGGAGCGGCGGCACGTTCAGCGTGAAGGCGGAGAGGCGGTAGTAGAGGTCCTCTCGGAAGCGGCCCTCGGCGACCTCGTTCTGGAGATCCCGGTGCGTCGCGGAGACGACGCGCACGTCGATGGGATTCGCCGCGGTGCCGCCCAGGCGCCGGACCTCCCGGTTCTCGAGCACGTTGAGGAGCTTCACCTGAACGGTGACCGGGAGCTCGCCGATCTCGTCGAGGAACAGGGTGCCGCCTTGAGCCCCCTCGAGGTAGCCGATCTTGCGGCGATCGGCGCCCGTGAACGCGCCGCGCTCGTGCCCGAAGAGCTCGCTCTCGAGGAGCGTCTCCGGGAGCGACGCGCAGTTCAGCCGCACGAACGGCCCGTCGGCGCGCTGACTCCAGCGGTGGATCTGCTCGGCGATGACTTCCTTGCCGACCCCCGTCTCGCCGAGGATGAGCACGGTCGTCTGCACGGCGGCGAGCTTTCGCGCGAGCTGGAAGACCTGGACCATCGCGGCGTCCGCGACGACCACGCCTTCGCGCGCGTCCCCGATCACGGGCGCCGGCGCGGGGCCGGTCCCGGCCGACGCGCGAGACCAGAGCTCGGCGGCGGTCGTGCCCTGATCGGGAAAACGGACGGTGGTGAGCTGGATCCCCGGCGTCGAGCGGAGCGGCGCGAGGACGCGCTCCACCACGGCCGAGTCCCCTTCTTCCAGGAGGGCCGCGTACTCGCCGTCTCCCCGCTCCTCGATGACCGCCATCGGGCCGAGGACCTCCGTGAGTGAGGCGATGCCCGCGGGGAATCGATCCAGATCCACGACGATGCGGCAGAGGACGGCGCGAGCGCCCGGCTCGGCGAAGCGGGCGAGTTCCCGGTCGAGGCGGCTCGAGGAAGTCGATGCGTTCCGCGTCTCTGCCGTCGCCACCAGGGCTTCCACCCCGCCGACGCCGATGACGTCACCGCCGGTGACGGCGGCCGACTCGCCGCGGAGACGCTTGTCGTTCAGCTTGGTGCCGTTCCGGCTCCCGAGGTCGACGAGCTGGAGCTCGCGCCCGTTCCGCCGGAGCTCCGCCTGGCGCCGAGACGCCCGCGCGTCGTCGATCCGAACCTGCGCTTCGGGCGCGCGCCCGAACAGCACGGACCCACCATCGGGAACGTCCACGAGTCGTGCAGCGGCGTCTCCGTCCCGGACGACGAGGTAGACGCGGAAGCTCGTCACCACCGGCGGCTGACCGGTCCCCGGCTCGAGCTGAGTGCCGGGGTCGAACTCGGTAGGACCTTCGATCGATTTCCGCATCACCGGCTGCTCGGGACTGTCCGCACGGTCATTGCGCACTTGTACGACGGTTGCACAAGGAAGTGGCGAAACGAGCCGCTATTTGCACGAGTAGCGCGTTTGGAAGCTCGGCACCAGTCTTGCTTTACCGTCCGACATGCTTCCGCCGGCCGCTCGAGTCGCCGTGATAACGCGCCGCCCTCGGCGGCTCGAGCGGACCGGCGGGAAGCACGTTGCCTTCGCTGCGCGCGCGCCGCGCATCGCCTGAGCTCCTGGGCGACACCGCGCCGGGCTCGCGCCGCGCGTCCTGGCAAACGACAGCCGAGCTGAAAAACCCTGCCGGGGGGACCGGGGGTCGTTTTCTGTTATGTTCGAGCTGTGCTTCGGCGCTTGCTTGGCCCGGCTTTGATCTCGGCCTGGGCCCTCACCCACGTCCCTGCCCATGCGGAAGACGCGCAGGCCCTCTTCGACGAGGGGCTCCAGGACATGCGCGCCGGACGCTTCAAGATCGGCTGCGCGCTGATCAAACAGAGCCTCGAGATCGACGCGCGCGCCGGCACGGTCTTCACCCTGGCGGAGTGCTACTCGAAGGCCGGGAAGTACGCGTCCGCGGTCGCTTTCTACGACCGCTACCTGCAGGTCTTCGAGACCATGACCGCCGAGCAGCGGGAGTCCCAGAAAGCCCGCGCGGAGCTCTCCCGGACGGAGCGGACGCGGCTCGTGGGGCTCGTCGCCTGGCTCACCGTCAGCCTGCCGGAAAACGCGCCTCCCGGCGTCGTCGTGACGATGGACGGCGAGCCGTTCCAGAGCACGCTCTTCGGCGTGGCCACGGCCGCGGATCCGACGCCTCACGTGTTCACGACGCGCGCGCCGGACGGTCCGCTCATCGAGCAACGCGTCGAACTTTCGCCCGGCGAACGAAAAGCGATCGTGCTCTCGGTCCGGGACGCGAACGGCGAGCTCCCTCCGAACGTCGAGGGCCCCTCGCCCTACGAGGTACCCCCCGATCAGCCGGGCGACGGCGAACCCGCCGCGACGCCCAAGCCGTCCCCGTGGTTCTGGGTCGCGGGCGGGATCGGCGCAGCCGGACTCGTCACGGGCACCGTCACCGGCGTGATGCTCCTCGGCGACCGCAGCACGATCCTGTCGAACTGCCGCGCGGACCAGCGGAACCCCGACGGCAGCATCCCGTGCACCCCGGAGGGAGCGAAGGCGGCCTCGCGAGCACAGAACACGCTCGCGCCGATCACCACCGTCGCGCTCGGCGTCGGCGCCGCCGGCATGATCGCCGCCGTGGCGATCCTCCTGACGGACAGCGCCCCGAAGCAGACGGTGACGGGCGCCACGCCGGCGCTCGCCGTGGCGCCGGGGCTCGCGACGGTGGGCGTTCGCGGAGCCTTCTGAGGGGAGGCTGGGGGCTTTTCCCCAGGTACCCGCCTACATTGGGGTGCCTCCGGCTGACCCGGCGGGGCCAAATTCGTGTCTTTTTGCGTCAAAGTGACGGGACGCCCCGATTGGCGCATGAATTCGGCGGGAAAGGACCACTATCCGGAGGAGCTCCGTCCGGGCTCACTCGAGCTCAAAGCGCGGTGAGTTCCCCCAGGGACCTGCCCGAAAACGAGCTAGTCTTGTAGTCTTCTCCGGTCTCGCACATGGCTGCAGCGGCGCTCCAAGTAGGCGATATTTTCGCCGGACGGTACCGTATCGCGCGCGAACTCGCGTCCGGCGGCATGGGCGCCGTCTACGAGGTCGTGCACACGGTCACCGAGCGCCGCTGCGCGTTGAAGGTGATGCTCGCGCACACCGTCGAGCGTGAGCAGCTCCGTAAACGGTTCATGCAGGAGTCCCGGCTCGCCGCTCAGATCGGCAGCGAGTACATCGTGGACGTCCTCGACGCCGGAGTCGACGACGATACCAAGGCGCCGTACCTGGTCATGGAGCTCCTGGACGGGGAGGATCTCGGCCAGCGGCTCCTCCGGCAGGGCCCGCTCTCCCGCGAAGAAACGGTCCAGTACCTCTGGCACGTCGCTCTCGCGCTCGACCGCACGCACCAGGCCGGCATCGTCCACCGGGATCTGAAGGCGTCGAACCTCTTCCTGACCCGCCGTGAGGACGGCTCGCCGCTGGTGAAGGTCCTCGACTTCGGCGTCGCGAAGGTGCTCACGCTCGAGCGCTCGGGCAGCGAGCAGCGCACGCAGACGGTCGGCACGCCCATCTACATGGCGCCCGAACAGTTCCGCGCGGATGGTCGCATCTCGCCCGCGACGGACATCTACGCGCTCGGCATGCTCGCCTACACGCTCGCGGTCGGGGTGCACTACTGGAGCGAGGAGCACGAGAACTGCGAGAACCCGTTCGCGTTCGCGAGCATCGCGGTTCACGGGCCGAAGGAAGGGCCTTCCTACCGCGCGGCGCGCGAAGGCGTGACGCTCCCCGTCGAGTTCGACGCGTGGTTCTTCAAGGCCACGAGCCGCTGGCCGCAGGACAGGTTCCCGAGCGCGACGGCCGCCGTCTCCTCTCTCGCGGCCGCGCTCGGCGTGGAGCTTCCGCAGGTGCCGGTGCCGAGCAGCGCGGAGAAGAGCCGGCCGCGCGCCGCCACTCCGCCGAGCCAGGGCGGCCTGCCGAAGACCGTGGAGTCTCCCTCCGGGCGCCTCGGCACGGGCGGTGGCCGCATCGCGCTCACCCCGAGCGTCGAGGTCGTGGCCCTCGACCCGACGAGCGGCAGCGGCAGCCTGGGCGCTCGCGGCGAGCACACCGAGGTCTCCCTCTCCGTGACGAGCGGCGGTCTCCCCTTCGTCGTGGACGACGCTCCTCGCCAGCGGAGCAAGGTCGGTCCGACGATCGCCGCCATGGCGCTCGTCGCGGCCGTCGTCGCGATCGGCGTGAGCCGGTGGCAGGCAATGAACACCCACGAAATCGTGAAGCCGGCTCCTGCCGCGCTCGCGACGCCGAAGGCAGATAGGCCCGCGGAGCCGCCCCCGGCAGAGTCCGCCGTCACGCCGGACAAGAAGTCCGGAGTGAGCATCGACGATCTGCCCTTCGCTCCGCCGGACACGGCGGCGGCGCCCGCGCCCGTGGACACGTCGCGACACGTCCCCGGGCGCCCGGTCCCGCCGCCGCGGCGCACGACGCCGAGCGTCCCCCCGGCGACCACGCGCGCGACGCAGCCGCAGAGCCCCGTGCTCCGCGAGCTGCAGACGCAGCCGTCGAAGCCGATGGACCGCGACGAGCTCTACGGGCGGGACTGAGCGCGACCGCAGTCCCGGTCGAACGCGGCGTCGCCCGCTCAGTCCTCGGCGCCCGCGCGATAGCGGAGCTTCGGCTTCCGGGCCGCGCGCGCCTCGTCGAGGCGGCTCACTCGGGTGTCGTGCGGCGCGTGCTTCACGACGTCCGCCGTCTCCTCGGCTTCCTTGCGGATCGCGATCATCGCGTCGACGAACGCGTCGATCGTCTGCTTCGTCTCCGTCTCCGTCGGCTCGACCATGAGCGCGCCGCGAACGACGAGGGGGAAGTAGACCGTCGGCGGGTGGAAGCCGTAGTCGATGAGGCGCTTCGCGACGTCGAGCGTCTTCACGCCCGTCTTCGCTTCGATCTCGCGATCCGTGAAGACGGCCTCGTGGAGCATCGGGTGCTCGAACGCGAGCGGGTAGTGCCCGCGGAGCTTCGCGGCGAGGTAGTTCGCGTTCAGGACGGCCATGTTCGTCACGTCCGCGAGGCCCTGCGGGCCGAGCTCGCGGATGTACGTGTAGGCGCGCACCATCATGCCGAAGTTGCCGAAGAAGGAGCGCACGCGCCCGACGCTCTTCGGCCGGTCGTGGTCCACGATCGGTCTTCCGCCGTCCCGTCGCACGACGGGCGTCGGCTGGAACGGCTCGAGGTGCTTCTTGAACGCGACGGGGCCCGAGCCCGGTCCGCCGCCGCCGTGCGGCGTGGTGAACGTCTTGTGGAGGTTGTACTGGATGACGTCCACGCCGACGTCCCCGGGGCGCGCGCGTCCGAGGACCGCGTTCATGTTCGCGCCGTCCCCATAGACGAGGCCGCCCTTCTCGTGGACGATCTGGCAGAGCTTCGGGATCGCGCGCTCGTAGAGCCCGATGGTGTTCGGGTTCGTGATCATGAGCCCCGCGACGTCGTCCCCTGCGCCCTCGATGGCGCGCGCGAACTCCGCGGCGTCGACCATGCCGTTCGTCGCGGGGAACGGGACGACCTCGAACCCGTTCAGCGCGCAGCTCGCGGGGTTCGTGCCGTGCGCGCTGTCCGGGATGAAGACCTTCTTCGGCGTGCGACCGCGGGACTCGTGGTACGCGCGGATCATCATCAGCCCGGTGAGCTCGCCCTGGGCTCCGGCCGCGGGCTGAAGGCTCGCGTGGTCCATGCCGGCGATCTCGGCGAGCATGCTCTGGAGCTCGACCATGAGACCGAGCGCGCCCGTGGCGAGGTGCGGCGGAGAGAGCGGGTGGAGACCGGCGAAACCCTCCAGCCGCGCCGCCCACTCGTTCACCTTCGGGTTGTATTTCATGGTGCACGAGCCGAGGGGATAGAACTGCGTGTCGATGCAGTAGTTCCACTGGGACAGGCGCACGAAATGCCGGAACGCTTCCGGCTCGCTGACCTCCGGGAGCCCCGCCGCTTCTTTCCGCGCGAGCGCGCCGAGATGAGCCGCCGGGTCGACGGCAGGGACGTCCAGATCGGCGATGGAGGCGCCGCGACGGCCGGGGGTGCCGCGCTCGAAGATGCTGGGTTCGTTGAACTGAATGCCGCGGGCTGCTTCTCCGGTCACGTCAGTTCCACCCGTCGTCCTTCGAGTCCGAATCGCCGCCGCTCTTCTTCTTGCTCTCGTCCCAGCCTCCGCCCTCGAGCTTCTGGGTCTCGTCGGGCATGACGGAGGCGGGATCGGGCTTCATGTTGCGCTGCTTCACGGCCGTCCACGACACACCCGTCCGCTCGCTGCCGAGACCCCACTCGCCCTTGATCTCGTCGTTCACGTTCTCCCCGGGCGGGCGCGTATAGACGAAGTAGCCGCGGCCCGTGGTCGAGGCGGACGGACCGACCATGCCGATCTTGTTCTCCTTCCAGTCGAAGAGGAACAGGTTCCCGGTCGCCTCGCCGCTCATCTCGCCCCACTTGTCCCCGGCGGCGTTGCGCCAGCGGCCGCTCACCGTCGCCCCCTCCTTCACGAGGTGGAGGTAGCCGTACGTCGTGCTGAAATAGACGCCCGTCCACTCGCCGCCTTCCGGCATGTCACCCGCCTTCGGCAGCGGATGGTGGGCTTCCTTGCCTCCGCCTCCGCAGGCGACGGTGACCGGAACCGACGTGCAGAGGAGAGCGATGAATCCGACTCTGGCGAGGGCGCGCGTCCGTTTCATGGCGGCGACCTTATCACGATCGGCAAGCCCGAAAACACGGTGGCGAACGGCCGAGAAGTTTCCCAAAACGGCCATTTTCTCGCCTCGTCAGAACACCCTGCACCGCTCGTGAACGCCGTCCACGAGCGCGTCGGGCAGGACGACGCGCCCCGCGAGCACGAGCACCGGCGCGCCCTCGAAGGTCGTGCCGAGCTTCGTCGCGCATTTCTCCGTCGCGAGCCAGGCGGCGACTGCCGGACGCCGCGCGCGGACCGTCCGCTCGCGCGGCGTCGCGTGATCGGGAAAGAGGCGTTCCTCGGCGATGCGGACGCCGATGCGACCGAGGGTCGTCCGGATGCGGCCGGGGCGAGCGACCGCCGCGACGAGACCGATCGGTTTCCCCCGGAGCTCCTCCAGCGACAGCGGTCGTCCGGACGCCGAGTCGCGAAGGTCTAGCGAGAGGCGGGCTCGGACGTCGCGCGCCGCTGCGTCCGTCCCCGTGCAGCCGTCCGGCGCTCCGTCCTCCACGTGGACCGTGACGTCGGATGCCGCGACGAGGCGCGAGCGGGACGCACGGAGATCACCCGCGGGGGGACACTGGTCGGCGCCCCACGGCGCTTCCGCGGAGACGACGAGGAGCGACGCCGCGAGGCGTCGCGGCGCCGCCTGGAGCAGCCCGTCCACGACGAGGTTCGGCGCGAGCGACGCGCCCGCGAAGAGCGCCCGTTCGCGGCTGCCCCCGCACAGGACGGGAACGCCGAGCGGCGACAGCACCCGCGCGGCGGCGAGCGCGTCGTCTCCGACGTCCGACACGGAGTCCGTCGGAAGAACGACGCGCGGCGCGCGGGCGCGGGCGCGGTACCCATGGGAGACGACCGCGACCGGGGCCCCCCGGGCCGCGAGCGCGGCCGCGAGCGCGATCGCCGTCGGCGTCTTGTACGATCCGCCGAGCGTCGGTCCGGAGACGCCGAAGACGGCCGTTCCATCCGGCAACTCGACTGGTCGGATCGGTCGGGCCAGGGCGGCCCACCCGCGGGAGAGCGCGTCCGTGAGCGGCGAGCGCAGCGCTCCGCGCTCGAGGGCGTCCGCGGCCGCGGCGCGGAGCCGCGCCGGGCCCATCACGCGCCGCGGAGCTCCCGCCCGAGCGCCTCGCCGACGGCGAACGCCGCGGCGTCGGATTCCGGGAACGAGACCTTGCGGGTCAGCATGCGGGCGCGACTTCCGTCGGGCTCGGCGAGCATCGCGCGGAGAACGAGATCGCCGCCGTCGCGGACGGCGTAGGCGGCGACCGGGACCTGGCAGCTTCCCTCCACCGCCTTCATGACGCCCCGCTCGGCGGAGACGGCGCGAGACGTCTCCACGTGGACGAGCGGCGCGAGGAGGCGCATCACCTCCGCGTCGTTCTCGCGGCACTCGATCGCGAGCGCGCCCTGCCCGATGGCGGGAAGACAGAGCGACGGATCGAGGACCTCCGTGGCGCGCGCCGCGAGCCCGAGCCTGCGGAGGCCGGCGTAGGCGAGAACGACGGCGTCCACCGTGCCGTCTTCGCACTTCCGGAGGCGAGTATCCACGTTGCCGCGGATGGGGACGTATTCGAGATCGGGCCTCGCCGCCCGGAGCATCGCGACCCTCCGGAGCGACGAGGACCCGACGCGGGTCCCAGCCGGAAGCTCGAGGAATCTCGCCCCGGAGCGCGTCACGACGACGTCCCGGGGGTCTTCGCGCTCCGGAATGCACCCGATGACGAGCGACGGCGCGAGCTCGGCCGGGACGTCTTTCAACGAATGGATCGCGACGTCCGCGCGGCTCTCGAGCAGGGCTTCCTCGATCTCCTTCACGAAGAGCCCCTTGCCGCCGATCTCGGAGAGCGCCACGTCCTGGACGCGATCGCCGGTGGTGGTCACGTGGAGCTCCTCCGTCTTCACGCCGACCTTCGACTCGAAGAGGCGCATGAACGCGCGAGACTGGGCGAGCGCGAGCTGGCTCTTCCGCGTGGCGACGACGATGGGTCGCGTCACGAAACCCCCCGGACACGCGCGATGATCGCCGCGGGGGAGCTCTCCGCCTCCGCGGCCTCCGGGCTGCTGCCGGGCTCCTCGGTCGCCGCGGGAAGCGAATCCTTCATCTCGGCGAGCTCGAACAGGTCCTCCAGGAGCGCGACCGCCGTCTCGAGCTCCGCGCGGGAGTCCGGTTCGACGGCCATCTTCCGGAGACGTGCGGTCGTGGTATGGAGCATCTTGTTCAGCGCGGCCTCTACCATGACCGCGAGCGCCTCGCGATCGGGCGGACCGAGGTGCCGGAGGCGTCCGGAGAGGCTGCGGTCGATCTCGCCCTCGAGCACCGAGCGGAGCCGCTCGCGGAGAGCGACGATGGTCGGCGTGACCTGCTCGGCCTCCGCCCAGCGGTCGAAGTGAGCGGCCTCCTCGTCGACGATTTCCGCCGCACGCTCCGCTTCGCGCTTCCGCCCCTCGAGCGACTCCGAGACGACGCGGGAGAGGTCGTCGACGTTGTAGAGGAACACGCCGTCGAGCTCGCCGACGGCCGGGTCCACGTCCCGGGGAACGGCGAGATCGATGAAGAAGGAGCTCCGGCCCTTGCGCACCTTCTGCACCCGACGGACGAGCGCGGTGTCGACGACGAATCCCGGAGCGGAGGTGGTGGTGACGACGACGTCCGCCGCGCGGAGCGTCTCCTCGAGCGCCTCGAACGCCCGTCCCTCGCCCGCGAGGGCCGTCGCGAGCTCGCTCACGCGGGCCTGGTTCCGGCCGACGACGACGAGACGCGCGCCCGCGTGCCGGAGGAGCTTCGCGACGGACTCGCCCATCTCGCCCGACCCGACGAGCACCGCCGTGTGCTTGCCGAGGTCCCCGAAGATCTGTCTCGCGAGGTCGACGGCGACCGTGGGGACGGAGACCTGACCCGCGCCGATGGCCGTCTCCGAGCGGACGCGCTTCGCGCTCCTGATGGCGCGCGGGAGGACTCGGTTCAGGACGGCCCCCGCCGTTCCGACCTCGCGCGCGACGTCGTAGGCGTCCTTCAGCTGCCCGAGGATCTGCGGCTCCCCGACGACGAGGGAGTCGAGCGACGCCGCGACCCGGAAGAGATGACGGATGGCCGCGCTCCCCGAGTGCCGATAGAGATGCGCCGAGACGCCCGGCGCGCGCGCGGAGACGGCCTCGAACGCGGCGCGCGCGAGCCCTTCCGGGTCGGCGCGCGACGGCCCCGCGACCACGACCTCGACGCGATTGCACGTGGAGACGACGAGCGCCTCCGAGATCGGGTTCGCCGAGACGAGCGTCCGGAGGAGCTCCGGCACGGTCTCGGACGAGAGGGCGAGCCGCTCGCGGACCTCGATGGGCGCCGTCTTGTGCGAGAGCCCGACGACCGCGATCACAAGTTCCCTCCCCCCGCGGAGGCCACGACGTAGATCGCGATCACGAGGAGGACACACGCGACGCCCGCGAGCGTGCCGTAGGCGGACCGTCGCCCGCGCCAGCCCGCCACGGACCTGAGCACGAGCACCGAAGCGACGAGGATCCAGGTCGCGTAAGCGAGCGCCGCGCGGAGGATGCCCGCGCCGGAGGTCGACGCCGCGGACGACGCGAACACCGCGCCGCTGACGATTCCGAAGGTGAGCAGCGGGAAGCCCGCGAGGAGGAGCCGGTGCTCGGTCGAGTCGAGCGCGTCGAGGGCGGGGAGCCGCCCCTGGACGTGCGCGCCGTGGACGTGGACGCGCTTCGCCTTCAGCCGTCGCTCCTGGAAGAGGTAAAACGCGGACGCCGCGCCGGCGAGGAGGAAGAGCCCCACGCCGAGCACGTTCGCGGCGACGTGCATGAGGAGGAGCGTACGCGGAAAGGCCGTCTCGGGGCCGGCGCTCCGCAGGAACTCCGCGCCGACGAGCAGGGTGAGCGAGAGCGGCGCGACGGCGACGCCGATGCCGTCCACGCGAAACCGCCGCTTGAGGGCGAGGTACGCGAGCGACACGGACGCGCCGCAGAGCGACAGCCCGAACTTGAGCGTCGCGGCGCCGTCTCCTTCCGTCATCATGACGGCGAGGTGCGCGACGTGGAGCACGGCGCCGAGCGCGAGAGCGCGGGGCGCCCAGCGCGACGGCTCGGCCGATGGGCGGGCGAGGTCCACGAAGAACAGCGCCGCGGCGATCGCGTACACGACCAGGACGAGGTGGAAGGTGACGACGCTCGACATCACAGCTTCTGGATGAGGTACCGCGCGAGGAGCTCCTCGTCACTCTGGACGACGGCGTCCGGACCGGAGAGCTCGGCGAGCGCCGCGAGCACGGCCGTCGTCGGGATCGCCGCGCCCGTCTGCCCGGCGGGCGCGACGAGGAACCCCGGCACGACGTCGTACGCCGCGTCTCCGACGACCAGGGACCGATCGAGGATCTCGCCCCCGAGGGACGCGATCTCGGAGACCGGTCGCGCGCGTCCCACGAGGCCGTGGGCATCCCCGCCGCCCGATACCTCGGCCACGACCTGGACGGCCTCGTCGATGGCGAAGGCGACCCCGCGACGCCGCGCCCGGAGGATCCCGACGTCGAGCTCGGCCGCGCCGGCCGTGATCCACCGGTCGACGAGTGAGCTCGGGACGAAGACGCGCGGTTCGGGCACGGGGTGAGGATGCTACCGCGACCCGGGCCGGCACGCGAAAGCCGCGAACGGACGGCGTTTTCCGCGTCTTCCGCCTCAGGAGAGCGTCTTCGCGATCGCCTCGGCGTTTCGCTCGGCGAGCGCCATGATGGTGAGGTAAGGGTTCACGTGACTGCTCGTGGGGAAGAGGGAAGCGTCCGCCACGACGATCCCGGGGTGCCCGTGCACGCGCCCGAAGGCGTCCGTGACGCTCGTGTTCGGGTCCGAGCCCATGCGGCAGCCGCCCATGGGGTGCGCGCTCGAGAGCACGACCTTGCCGGAGACGAGGCCCGCGGCCTGGATGTTCGACTCGAGCTCGATGGGCCGCGTGACGGAGAACCGATCGGCGACGAGCGACACGTACTCCTTCGCACCGGCGGCGAAGTAGATCCGCCCGGCTTGACGCTGGGAGTGCACGACGGCCTCCCGGGACGCTCGAGAGAGCCGGTAGTGGAGCGCGACGCGACCGTCCTTCACGGTGATGCGATTGTCCGCCTCCGCGTCGTCGTGGACGAGCGTGATCGCACACGCGAGGTACGCGTAGTCGCGCATGAAGCGCTTGAGATCCGACCCGAGACCGGGCAGAGACTTCGCCGTCACGAACGGGAAGTAGAACGCCGTCTCGATGTAGTAGCCGTTCGAGTCGCTGAACGCGTCCGTGTAGTGGAGCTTCGGGAACCCCTCGAAGCCGCGCACCGGATTCTCCATGCGAGCGAAGGACGTGAGCGCCGGGTGGAGCGTGACGTAGCGACCGCACGCCGGGGAGAGCCCCTCCAGGTTCGACGCGAGGAGGAGCGCCGACGACGCGAGCGTCCCCGCCGCGACGACGACGATCTTCGCCCTGAACCGGACGGGCCCCTTCGCGTACTCGGACGGACGCGAACCGGGCGGCGGATCCGAGATCACGCCCTCGGCGCCGCCGTCGAACACGCGGGTGATTCGACAGTTCGGGATCAGCTCGACGCCGTTCGCGATGGCGTGCGGGACCTGGACCTCGAGCGTCCCTCGCTTCGCGCCGTACGGGCAGCCGAGGTTGCAGAAGCCGCAACCGACGCAGTCCCGCACGTTCACCTTGAACTGCTTCACGGGGATGCCGAGGCGTTCGCATCCTTCCCGGAAGATGCGGTTGTTCCGGTTCTCCATTTCCGGACCGAGAAACTTCGCGTCGATCTCCTCCTCGATCCGCGGGAACCGGGCCTGGACGTCGGTTTCGTCCAGATCGCGAAGCCCGAAGTCGCGGGCCCAGGACGCGACGAGTCCGGGTGGCGCGCGGAACGTCACGCCGGTGTACACGGCCGTGCTGCCGCCGACGCACTCGGCGGCGGTGACGGCGATCTCGAAGGACTGGGAGGGGAGCGCGCCTCCCTCCTTGAAGAGGCGGAGCATCTCCGTCTCCCGCATCGTGAAGGAGTCCCGCCCCCACCACGGCCCGGCCTCCGCGAGCGCGATGCGAACCCCGGAGGCGCACAGCGAAGACAGCCTGGACGCGACCGTGCCGCCGCCTGCGCCGGACCCGATGACGAGCACGTCGACCTCGATCTCGCGCACGGTCACTCGCCTCCCCGGCGGAGCTGATAGTAGGGCGCGTCCTGCCGCGGCCCCGGATAGCCGAGCTCCTGGAACGTGTCCTCGAGCCCGTAGTAGCCCATGAGGGCGAACGTCTTCAGTCCGAAGAAGCCCTGCCGGAACTTCGCGATGGAGCTCCGCTCGAGCCGGCGAAGGAAGGAGTCTCTCGCTTCCGGAGAGAGCCGCGAGAAACGGCTCCCGTGACGGAAGATCGGGAGCCACTCCACCACGCCGAGGAACGTCCGGAGGAGCTTCTGATCGCGGAGCGGACGCTCCGAGAGCACCCGATCGGCGACGCGGATCGCCGCGTCGGAGTCCGCGCCGGGGGACTCGCCGTCGCTCGGGACGATGGCGCCCGCGGCCGCGCGAAACGTCGCGGCCGTCCCGGCGGTGAAGAAGCGGTACTCGGGCACGGCGCCCCGAGTCTATCCGAGGAGACGCCGCGAGAGCTCGCGCGTCACGGTTTCATCTCGATGCGGGTGAGCGCGTTGCATTTCACGACCGCGACGAGCCCTTCCGTCTGCCAGGCGCCGGGAGCCGTCCCGAGCCGGAGGAAGCGCGGGCCGCAGTTCGTCGTGATGCGCTGGTTCGTCGTGCCCGCGAGGTTACCGTACACGTAGACGTTCGTCTGGAGCGGGGAGTCCACGTAGAGGAAGCCCTGACCCTTCTTCAGCGAGGCGAGCGCGGCTTCGTCGGCCGTGGCCTCGCCCGGCGCCGGAGCGGGGGCAGGCGCCGCGGGTGCGGGCCCGGGAGCGGCGCCAGCGGCGAGCGGCGGGGCCGACGGAGCCGGAGGCGCGGCGCTCTCGGCCGGAGCGGCGCTCTCCTCCGCGGCAGCGCTCGCCGGTGCCGCGGCGCTCTCCGGCGGGGCCGGGGTCGACCCGGCAGGCGCCGTCGCGAGCGCGGTCGGGTCGGGAGCGAGTGAGGCGGTCGGCGACGGGGCGGGCGCGACCGTCGCCACGGGTCGTGCAACGGGGACGACGTCCCCGGGCGACGCCTTCGGGCGGAGGACGACGGCCGCGACGCCGCCGATGACGAGCGCGGCACCGACGAAGACCCACGGAGACGTCCTCGCCGTCGGAACACGCATCGAATCCCGCGGCGGATCGCTCGGCGCCCGGGGCGGCGCGGCGGACGACAGATCGGGCTCGGGCTCCGCGATCTTCGGCGGCGGATCCTGCTTGAACAGGCCGAGCGCCGCGGCCGCTTCGGCCGACGCCAGGGACGGAGCCGGAATGGTGTCCGAGCTTCCGATCACGGCGGCATCCTCCGCCTTCGCGTCGATCGCCTCCACCTTCGTGACGGCGTCCTGCGCCTTCGCCTCGCGGGCGGCGAGCTCCTCGCCGGTGATCGTCGCCCGCTCCGTCTCCGAGTCGGACTCGAGCAGATCGTCGAACCCGAGCGACGCCGGCGTGATGTCGGCAGCGTCGAGCGACGCCGGCGCTTCCGCGACGGGAGCCGGAGCGACGTCCATGGGGTCCGGCGGATGCGCGGGAACGACCGTCGGCAGCTCCGACGGCTTCGCCTCGGCTTCGGCGTCTTCCGGGAGCTCGACCACGGTGCCGCCGTCGATGCTGAGCGGCGCCGCGCCGTCCTCCGTGGGGACCGTCTCGCTCAGCACGGACGCGAGCATCTCCTCCACCGAGGGCTGCGGATCCCGCGGCTGGATGTCGACCTCGCCGGGAGGGGTGATGCCGAGAGGCGGGACGGCGATCGCATGCTCGCCGCTCCTCGCGGTCGGCGCCGCGCTCGGCTTCGGGGGCGGGCCCGAACGACCCTCGTCCGCCATCGGCGGACGCAGGGACGGAACGCGAGGGCACGCCTCCGCCCACGCGTCGATGTCCCCGCCGATCACCTGGAGACCGAAACCTGCCGGAACGGGCTCCTTCCGGGTCATGCCGAACTCGCGGCGCCACACCACCTTCGCCTCGAGCCGCACGAAATCCGCGCCGCCCGGCGGAGTGACCCGGAGCTCCACGGATTCTCCCGCCGGGGGCACCAGAGTGCGCACGTAGAGCCCGAGCGGGCTCACGTTGTACGTGTACCCGACGTCTTCGAGCGTCTGCCCGGCGAACTTCAGCTTCACCACGGTGCCGTGGAGGAGGCGCGGGTCCGCGCGGCCGTCGCTCGGCCGCGGCTCGAGCAGCCGGTTCGTCTCGAAGAGCACGTCGTCGGGCGGACCGTACGCGCTGACGACCGCGACGCGGTCCTGTCGCGCGAGCTTCCCGCGGAGCTCGTCCAGGAGCTCCGGCCGGGCGCGAACGACCCACGCACACCGCGATCCTTTCTGGCGCGCGAGCGCGATGAGCGCCGGCACGTCGTCGAGCGACGCGTCCACGACGGCCACCTTGAGCGACGGGCGCCCGGCCTGGAGGCGCGCCGCGAAGCCGTCTCCGACGACCTCGACGCGGAACCCGGCGTCCTTCAAGACGCGCTCGATGACCTCGCCGCGAGTGCGGTCCGCGTCGGCCACGACTGCGTCCCCGCGCGCGTTGCCCGGCTGCGGGATGCTCGGCTTCGGAAGCGCCGTCAGACGGGCGACGAGCTGATGCTCGTTCCCGAGCGCGAGCACTTCGTCCGCGCCCGCCCGGTAGGCCCGCGCGAACGACTGATCGTCCTCGACGTCCACCAGGGCGATGACCGGGATCCGGATGCGGAGCAGCTTCCCCCGGGCCTTCATGCACGCGAGCGCGGCGCCGGGAGTCCCCATGTGGACGACGAGCGCGTCGAACCGTTTCTGGCCGAGCTTCGAGACGGCGACCTCGGCGGACGGCTCCGTCGTCGGGGAGAGTCCCGCCCTCGTGCACGCCTGCTCGACGCGCGCGCGGTCGGCGTCGTCGAGCTCGGCGACAATCAGAACGGCGGCCGTCTGGGCCATCGTGGCGAAGCTATCACGCCCCGGTCGCGGGGCGGCACCAGAGAGAGTCGACGGCCTCGTGACGACCGCTCGGCGCTCGGGAGGTCAGTACCCCTGTCGAGCGACGACGCGGTCCCCGGGCTCGATTTCGTGCCGGGCCATCGTGACGAGCGTCACGGAGCTGTAGTCGTCGGCGCGGAGCACTCGGAGCTCACCGATGACCTCCTCCGGGAAGTCCTTGTCCTTGCCGTTCAGGGGCGTCACGTACACCTGGACGTGTTCGGGGACTTCGAGAGAGACACGGGACCGCGCCTCTCGCGTCGTCGTCTCGAGCGTGTGTCGCCAGGCGTCCCCGCGCTGAACGACGAACAGACGGTTGCCCGGCACGAGCCCGTCCTTCGCGCCGCGATCGATGAACGCGACCTGGTTTTGACCGATCACCTCGTGCGGGTAGAGGCTCGTCAGCACGCGCGCCTCGAGGTCGACCGCGTTCGATTTCGGCGGAACCACGTCGAAGCGACGCCCCACGGGGCCGATCTTGTCGCCGCGCTCGACGGTGTCGAGCGACTCGATGAGCTTCCCGCGCGCCATGCGCGTGTCCGGGTTCCACTGATCGATCTTCACGGCGCCCTTGAACGCGACGATCTCGCCCGGCGGCTTCCTCGCGCCCTGGACCTTCTCCGGCGTGCGGACGGAGCGAAACACGGTGAGGAGCTGACCGACGCGGAGGTCCACGCCCGGCCTCATGATGAGATAGACGTTGTTCCCCTGCGTGAGGAGCATCTGCTCCTCCTCGGCGCCGACGAGCTCGCCCCAGACGTCCTTCTTGGGGTCGTCGATGTAGCCCACGTCCCGGAGGAACACGGTGTCGCGCGCGACGAGCGGGCGCCGGTTGACGAAGCCGCCCATGGCCGTCCTCGGGACGTTTCCGCTCCCGAGGACGATCGAGTCCTTCTGCTCCGGCGGAACGTCGTTCCGGAGACGGACCTGATCGCCGGGGTAGATCCAGTGCGGGTTCTGGATCTGCGGGTTATACGACCAGACCTTCGGCCAGAACCACGGGTTCTGGTAGTACGCGCCGCAGAGATCCCAGAGCGTGTCGCCCTGCTTCACCTGGTGAACCGCCGGGACGTTCGAGCCCTTCTTTCCGAGCACCCCGGCTCCCTCGGCGTTCCCGCGGACGGGCGCGCCGCCCTCGTCGGGCGGGAGGAGATCGAATCCGTCGGAGGAGCGCGAAGCGTCCGTCGACGACCGAGCGCTCGAAGGCAGGTGCGAGTCGACGTTGGTGCCCGGCGCGGGTAGTCCGATGGCCGAGTACGTCGTGACCGTCGATTGACTCGGCGGCGCCTGAGTGATGTTCACCGTGGTGTTGCCCGCGGGGGCGGCCGGCGCCGCGGGAGCCGCGGGAGCCGCGGGAGCCGCCGGCGCGTCACCGATCGCCTGGGCGCGCGAGTCCGTCGCGAGGCCTTCGGAGAGAAAGCCGACGACGAACGGAACGACGATCCTCGCACCGAGCTTCATGGGTCAGTTCCCGCGGGACTCCCTGCCGAGCTGTGCCACGGGACGGCCGTCCGCGCCGTCGTTCCGCGTGGTCTCGTCCGAGTCGGCGTCGCCGAGCTTGATCACGCGGTCGCCGCTTCCGCGGATGATGGGACGCCGTCCGCCCGATTCCGGCGACGCGGCCGCCGGCGGCTCGGAGGGACGATCCGAGTCTTCGTCCTCGGGGCCGAGGTGGATCACCTTGAGTCGCGGGTGCTCGACGCGCGCCGCAGCGGCCGGCGCCTCGTCGTGATCGCGCTTGGGAACGTTCGACGCGAGCTCCATGGCGGCGAGGCGCTCCTCCATGCGGTCCTGATCGGCCCGCATGGCGGTGAGCTGGGTCTCCATCGACTTCACCTGCTTCTTCAGGCCTTCGTTCGACGAGCAGCCCCCGAGGGCCGGCGCGACGCACGCGAGCGCCACGACCAGAATCCGACCGTGCCCGAAAAATACGGTGTGTTTCATCGCACCGCGGATGGTACGGCGCTCGCCCCGGGCCGGCCAAAAATGGCGTCGTCGGAGCCCGCCGGGTCGAGCCATTTCGGGCGTCTTCGTGACGCCGCGCGGAGCCCGAAACGGTGGGCTCGGGACCGCTCGGCCGGCGGAGCCCCGGTGCCGCACCGCGAAATTTCCGCGGGGATCTGCGAAGAAATGTGCGCGGTGCGTTCGTTCAGGCAGAAATTGCGCGGGCCGGGAAGTGGACGCTCCCGAACACAGTGAGTATTCTGTGCGTTCGTGAGCCCGAGCCCCCGTCGTCGCAGGCCCCGTCCGCAGATCCGCCGAGTCGATCTGCGGAAGATGCTCATCGTGGTCCCGAACCTGATCACGCTGTCCAGCATCTTCTGCGGCTTCAACGCGATCCGCGTCGTCGCCCAGGACAACCCCTCGGTGGACGACTTCTATAGGGCCGCGGTCCTCCTCCTCTTCGCGATGCTCTTCGATCTGCTCGACGGCCGCGTTGCGCGGATGACCCGGACGCAGAGCGCGTTCGGGCTCCAGCTGGACTCCCTCGCGGACATCGTCTCGTTCGGCGTCGCCCCGTCGCTCCTCGTCTACAAGTGGGGCCTCTACCGGTACCCCGTGGCGGGCCTCTTCACGGCGTTCCTCTTCACCGCGTGCGGCGCGATGCGCCTCGCCCGCTTCAACGTGCTCGCGACGAACGACGTCGGCGCGCAGGCGAAGCCCGGGAAGTACATCATCGGGCTCCCGATCCCGCCCGCCTCCGGCATCCTCATCTCCCTCCTCGTCGCGAACCACGCCGTCGGCGGCGCGCTCGGGGCGGAGCGGTACACGGCCGCGCTCTTCGCGGTCACCATCGTGCTCTCGCTCCTCATGGTGTCGAACGTGAAGTTCCGGTCCTTCAAGGACCTGCAGCTGAACTTCGGGACGGTCTTCCTCGTCCTCTTCGCGATCGCGTCGAGCGCGTTCGTCTGGCAGGTCACCCGTCCGCCGTTCGTGCTCCTCTGGCTCATCACGTTCTACGTGGTCATCGGCATCATCGACGCGATCCGGAGCCTCGCGGCGCGGGCCGCCCGCCGGGCCGTCGATCGCTCGAGCATCCCCGGCGACGATCTCGCGGGTTGAAGCGCGCCCGGTCACTCCGGGAAATGGCCGTGAATCCTCAAACCCCGTGCGGCATGCTAGACGTTCGCCGCCGTGTCTCTCCTCGAGGTCGGAAACCTGGGTTTCGGCTACGCCGGCGACGCGCTGTTCGACGGCGTCACGTTCCGGATGAACGCCGGGGAGCGCGCGGGGCTCGTCGCCCCGAACGGGGCGGGGAAGAGCACGCTCCTCCGGCTCATCGCGGGTGAGCTCGCTCCGGACCGGGGCTCCGTCCAGATCGAGCGGGGAAAGACGTTCGCGTTCTACCGGCAGAGCCACGAGACGCGGCGAGAGGGCACCGTGATGGACGTGCTGCTCTCCGGATTCGGCGAGGCCGTCGCCGCGAGGGCAGCGCTCGCTCGCGCACAGGAGGAAGCGGCGAGCGGGGACGAGCGCGCCCTCGAAGCGCTCTCGAAGGCGATGGACCGTCACCATGCGATCGGCGCGGACGCCATCGAGCATCGGCTCGCGGCGATCGCGTCGCGCCTCGGCTTTCCGGAGAGCGCGCTCGACCGTCCCGTGTCGAGCCTCTCCGGCGGCGAGCACGGACGGCTCCAGCTCGGCGCCGTGCTCGCCCGGGACGCCGACGTGCTCCTGCTGGACGAGCCGACGAACCACCTCGATCTCGACACGATCGACTGGCTCTCCTCCGTGCTCGTCGCGATGAAGGGCGCGGTGCTCGTCGTGTCCCACGACCGCGCGTTCCTCGACGCCACGTGCCCGTACACGCTCGAGCTCGGGCGCACGAAGTTCCGGACCTACCCGCTCTCCTTCACCGCGTACCAGGAGGCCCGCGCGGACGACCTCGAGCGCGAGGAGAAGGCCGCGGAGGAGCAAGCCGCCTTCGTCGCGAAGACGGAAGACTTCATCCGCCGGAACATCGCGGGCCAGAAGACGAAGCAGGCGCAGTCGCGGCGCCGCATGCTGGAGAAGCTCGACCGCGTGAAGGGCCCGGAGGACGTCTGGGCACGAGCCGAGAAGATCCGGTTCCGCTTCGCGGACTCGCCGCGTTCCGGGGACATCGTGCTCGAGGCGAGCGGGCTCTCCGCCGCGCGAGGGGGGCGCACGCTCTTCTCGGACGTGTCCCTCCTCGTCCGTCGTGGAGAGAAGGTCGGCATCGTCGGACCGAACGGCGCCGGCAAGACGACGCTTCTCCGGGTCCTCGCCGGGGAGCCCGACCCGACGATGAAGGGCTCGCTGAAGCGCGGGACGAACCTCGCCGAGGGATACTTCGACCAGCACCTCGGCTCGCTCGACGAGAAGCTCTCGGCGATCGAGGAGATCCGGAGCCTCCGTGGGGACATGACGGTCGAGGCCGTGCGGGAATACCTCGCGCGGTTCCGCTTCCAGGGGGACGATCCGTTCCGGAAGGTGTCGTCCTTCTCCGGCGGCGAGCGGAGCCGGCTCGCCCTCGCGAAGCTCCTCCTCGAGCCGCGGAACCTCCTCTTCCTGGACGAGCCGACGAACCACCTCGACATCTTCGCGGCGGAGATCCTCGAAGAGGCGCTCTCCGGCTTCGACGGAACCGTCGTGCTCGTGTCGCACGATCGGCGTTTCCTCGAGAACGTGACGACGCGCGTCGTCGCGTTCGGTCCGAACGGCGTGGAGAGCTTCGCCGCGGGGTTCTCGGACTACGAGGCCGCACTCGCACGCGCGAAGAAGCAGGCGGCGGAGGCGGCGCGCGCCGAGCGCGAGGCCGCGAAGAACGAGCGGCGGGCGCCGGCGAGGCCCGAGGCGGAGCGCGCGGTCGGAGCCTCCGATCACCAGGCGCGGCGCGCCGCCGCCCGGGACGTCGAGCGGAAGCGCAAGCTGGCGGACAAGCTCGAGAAGGACGTCGCGGACACGGAGAACAAACTCGCCGCACTCCGCGCGCGGCTCCGCGAGGCCCCGGGGGGCGACTGGGAGAAGCTCCACGAGCTCTCCCGTGAGGAGCAGACGCTCTCTCGCCGCATCGACGCGCTGATGTCGGATTGGGAGCGGGTCTCCGAGGAGCTCGCGAAGATCGACGCCGAGGGGCGTTCCGTGGCAGAGGGATCCAGATGAGACGGCTCGTGTCGACGGTCTTGCTCGCGGCGCTCTCCGTCTCGTCGTGCCACAGGACCTCGGCCGACGGGGAGGCGCCGGCGGGCTCTGCCTCCGGCGCGGCGGAGACGCTCCCGCCGCTCGTGCTGAAGGACGACACCGCGAACGCGCTCCTCACGTGGGTGGACGACCACGGAGATTTCCACGTCGTGGAGCACCCGGCCGACGTCCCCGAAGCGAGTCGCGAGGCGGTCCGCGTCGTGCTCGCGGATCGGACCGACGGCACCGGGAACACGATCTACGTCGGAGACCTCCGGACGAAGAACGGGGATGGGACCTACGCCGTGAAGACGATGAGCCGCGCGGAGTGGGAAGAGCTCGGCGCGAGCAAGCGGAAGAGCCGGCTCGAGGCGCTCGCGCCGAGCGTCGCGCCGCCGCCGGGGCTGGTCCCGAACGGCGCCCCGAGCGCGGACGCCCCCGCGCCGGCCGGCGTCGTCACCGCGACCATCTACGGCGCTTCCTGGTGCCGCCCCTGCCACCAGGCGCAGGAGCTCCTCGAACGGCTCGGCGTGAAGGTCACGAAGAAGGACATCGAGGAGAGCGACGAAGCGCAGCGCGAAATGCAGGCCGTTCTCCGGAAGATCCACCGCAGCGGCGGCTCCATCCCCGTCATCGACGTGATGGGGCAGGTCTTCGTCGGCTTCAGCGAGGGAGCGCTCCGCGCCGCCGTGGATCGGGCCCGGCGCGGGCTGAATTGAAGCGCCCTCAGCGACCCTGCGCCAAGTGAGCCTGCCAGGCTTCGCCCACGGCGCGGGCGACGTTCTGGTGCATCGCGAGGTCGAACATGTCCGGGAGGAGCTCCTCGCCCCGAGCCGCCGACGCGACGGCGTGAGACGCGGCGAGCCGCATTCCGGGCGTGAACTTCGTGGCCCGTACGTCCAGGGCGCCGCGGAAGAGCCCGGGATAGGCGAGCGCGTTGTTCATCGCGCGGCCGTCCAGCGCGACGGCCGCGCCCGCCTCCGTCGCTTCCTCGATCGTGATCTCCGACACGGGGTTCGCGAGAGCGAACACGATCGGGTCCTTCGCCATGCTGCGCACCATGTCCATCGAGACCTGGTTTGCGACGGAGACGCCGACGAAGAGGTTTCGCCCCTTGAGCACGTCGGCGAGGCTCCCCTTCACGTTGTCCTTGTTCGTGACGTCGGCGAGCTCGCGCTTCACGGTCGTCATGTGGTCCGTCCGACCGCGGAAGATCGCGCCCGCGCGGTCGACGAGCACGACGTCCCCGACGCCGTAGCCGACGAGCGTCCGCGCGATGGCGATGCCGCTCGCTCCGGATCCGAGGATCGCGGCCCGCGTCTCCTCCGGCTTCCGGCCGACGCGCTTCAGGGAGTTGATGAGCCCGGCCAGCACGACCGTCGCCGTGCCCCATTGATCGTCGTGCAGGACGGGCTTTCCGAGCCGCCGCTCGAGCTCCGTCTCCACCTCGAAGCACGCCGGCGCCGCGATGTCCTCGAGCTGGATCGCGCCGAAGCCGAGGTGAATCCTGTCCACGACGTCGATGACCGTCTTCGCGTCCTTCGCGTCGATGAGGACGGGCTCGGCGCTGAGGCCCGAGAACCGGCGGAAGATGGCGGCCTTGCCCTCCATCACCGGGAGCCCCGCGAGCGGCCCGATGTCGCCGAGGCCGAGGATCGCGGTGCCGTTCGTCACGATGGCCACGCGGTTTCCGATGTGCGTGTAGTCGTAGGCGCGCTCCGGGTTCGCCTGGATCGCCTGACACGCGACGGCGACCCCCGGTGTGTAGACGCGCCGGAGATCGGCCGTCGACTCGAGGGACACCCGGAGGCTGGTTTCGACCACGCCGCCCCGGCGGATTTCGAGCACATCGGGCGAAGCAGGAGGCGTTTCGGAGGGGGCGGACATCGGCGCGGAGCTTAGCGCCACACCGACCGCGGGGTCGGCCAAATCGGCCGATTCCGGCCAAAATCCGGGTTCTTTCGCGGCGCTGAGTCTGCGCCGCCCGCCCCGGGCTGGCGCCGCCTTCCTCCCGCCCGGCGGGATACACTGAGCGACCGTGCGGGAGATCAACTTCGATGGTCTGGTCGGTCCCACGCACAACTACGCCGGGCTGTCGCGCGGAAACCTCGCGAGTTCCGAGCACTCTGGACGGCCCGCGAACCCCCGCGCGGCCGCGCTCCAGGGCCTGGCGAAGATGGAGCTCCTCCATCGGATGGGCGTCGGGCAGGCGGTTCTTCCGCCCCAGCCGCGCCCGGACGTCCGAGCCCTCCGGGCCCTCGGGCTCCGGGGGACGGACGACGCGGTGCTCCGGGCCGCCGCGCGCGACGACGGGCACCTCCTCCGGCTGTGTTCGAGCGCGTCCTCGATGTGGACCGCGAACGCGGCGACGGTCGCGCCGTCGGCGGACACGGTCGATGGCCGGATGCACCTCGCCGTCGCGAACCTGTCGGCGATGTTCCATCGGAGCCTCGAGGCGGCGACCACGCACCGGGTCTTCTCGGCGATCTTCTCGGACCCGCGGTGGTTCGAGGTGCACGCGCCGCTGCCTTCGGGTTCCGCCTTCTCCGACGAAGGTGCGGCGAACCACCTCAGGCTGAAGACCACGGCGGGCACGACGCACGTGTTCGCCTGGGGCCGGTCGGGCTTCGAGCCCGAGGGGCGCCCGGCGCGGTTTCCGAGGAGGCAGACCCGCGAGGCGAGCGCCGCCGTCGCGCGCCTGCTTTGCCTCCGGGACGGGCTGGCCATGCCGTGGGAGCAGGATCCGGCCGGCATCGACCTGGGCGCGTTTCATACGGACGTGCTCGCGACCGGGAACGAGTCGTTCCTGATGCTCCACGAGCACGCTTTCTCGCACCACCGGGACCTCGTCGCGGAGCTCCGCCGGCGACTCGGCGACGAGCTCTCCCTCGCCGTGGCGCACGAGAGCGAGCTTCCGGTGCGGGACGCGGTCTCCGCCTATCCGTTCAACTCCCAGATCGTGACGCTCCCGGACGGGACGATGCGCGTCATCGCGCCGACGGAGTCGCGAGACTCGGACACCGCAAGACGGTTTCTCGAGCGCGTCGTGGCCGGAGACAACCCCGTCCGCGGCGTCGAGTGGGTGGACGTGAACGCCTCCATGGAAAACGGCGGCGGCCCCGCGTGCCTCCGGCTCCGGATCCCGCTCGAACCGACGGAGATCGCCGCGCTCGCCGCACGCGTGCTCGTGGACGACGTGCTCCTCGCCGAGCTCCGGAGCTTCGTGGAGCGTCACTACCGCGACCGGCTCGTGCGAGACGACCTCGCCGATCCCGCCCTTCTCGTCGAGGTCCGCACGGCGCTCGACGAGCTCTCCCGGATCCTTTCGCTCGGTTCCGTCTTCGACTTCCAGCGCCCGTGAATGCCGGAGCGCTCCGACGCGCGGCTCGGGCGCACCGGCTCGCACCTTCGGCGCCGCTGTACGGACGGCGTGGACGCAAGGATTCCCGCGCGAGCTTTCGGAACGAGTGTTACGCTGATCCGATCATGCGGATCTCTTCGACCTTCGCTTCGGTCGCGCTCCTGTGCATCGCCTGCGGCTCGAACGACGCCGAGAAGGCGACCGCCGGGAACACCGGAAGCGACGGCGGAGGCGGCGCGTGCAGCCCGCCGCTCGTGACGGAGAACGGCGCTTGCATCGACCCGCTCCGCCGCTTCGAGCCGAAGGAACAGCTCGACCAGGACAACGTCGTCTCCTACGGCGACGTGGCGCTCACCATGAAGCTCCCCGATCCGCCGAAGAGCGGCTTTCGGCTCATCGTGCCGCCGAGGGTCCTCCAGCCGGGCGACGAGATCGAGGACTGCAGCGCGTGGGCCTACCCCGCGCTCACGAACAGGAACGTCTACGCCGCGCGGGTGTACACGACGGGCGGTCTCCACCACAGCAACATGTACGGCGTTCCGCTCCCCGCATCGGGCGCGAGCCCCTATCCGGCGTGCGCCGCCGGGCAGGCCGACGTGTTCTCGCAGGTGCCGAACATCCTGAAGGGGGACATCATGGACGTCCTCTTCGCCAACTCGACGCAGATCCAGGGCGGCGAGCAGATCGTCTTCCCGAAGGGCATGGCCTTCAAGCTGAAGACCGAGGGCCGAGAGGTCGCGACGACGATCCACTGGCTCAACACGACCGCGGACACGTTCACGAGCGAGGTCGTCTACGACTTCTTCACGATGCCGGACGAGGACGTGGAGACGGAGATCGTGCCGTTCGTCTTCGAGAACCAGGGGTTCACGATCCCCGCGCAGAGCGAGGGCACGATCTCCATGACGTGCGACCTGACGCGGCCGGCGAACATCGTTTCCATCATGCCGCACACCCACAGCCGCGCGACGGCGTTCGACGTGGATCTCGTCCGGAGCGACGACACGACGGAGCGCATCTTCCACGACGGCACGTTCGACACCAAGAGCGACATCGAGGTCTTCGACACGGCCGTCAGCACCGAAGGCTTCGCGAAGATCCACCACGAGTGCCAGGTGACGAACGACCTGTCGAAACCCATCGTCTGGGGCATCGGCCAGAACGAGATGTGCACGCTCTTCGGGTACCTGTACCCGCCGTCCTCGCAGCTCCTCGGCTACGTCGGAAAGCCCGGCGCTGACGGCCAGCCGCCGGCCTGCATCACGCTCGACATCGGCTCTCACCGGACCCCGTAGCGCCCGCGGCCCGTTCGTGTCATCCACTCGCCCATGCCGGGCGACGGAGAACGCGGAAGCAGGCGATCCTTCTCCTGGATCGCGGTCGTGGGGATCCTCTTCGTGACGTGCATCGGCATGCTCGGAGCGATCTGGTGGGTGGTCCGGAGCGCGCGTCCGTGAACGAGCCCGTGCTCGTCGGCGAGCGACCGCTCTGCCTGGAGGACGTGCGGCAGGTCGCCCTCGGCGCGCGCGTCCAGCTGACGGAGGACGCCGCGACGCGGGAGAAGCTCGAACGAGCCGCCCGCGCCGTCGAGCACGCGGTGACTCGAGGCGAGCGCATCTACGGGGTCACGACGGGCTTCGGCGACGCCTGCCAGAACGACGTCCCGGAGGCGGCGCAGGCGCTCCTCGCACGGAACCTCCACCGTTACCACCGCGCCGGAGTCGGCCCCGTGTTCCCCAGAGAGGAGACGCGGGCGATTCTCCTCGCGCGTCTCGTCTCGCTCGCGCGCGGTCACTCCGGAGTGCGGACCCGGACGCTGCTCCTCCTCGCGGAGCTCCTGAACCGGGACGTGCTCCCGCAGATCCCGTGTCGCGGCTCCGTGGGTGCGAGCGGGGATCTCACGCCGCTCGCGTACGTCGCTGCCGCGCTCGAGGGCGAGGGCACCGTGACGCTCGAGGGGGCCGCGCTTCCCGCCGCGGACGCGCTCGGGCGCGTCGGGCTCTCCCCCCTCACGCTCGCACCGAAGGAGTCCCTGTCGCTCATGAACGGGACGAGCGCGATGACGGGCGTCGCGATCCTCGGCTGGCTCCGGGCGGAGCGGCTCGGGCGCTTCGCGGCCGCGCTCACGGCGCTCGCGGTGGAGACGCTCCACGGGGAGCCCGCGCACTTCGACCGGCGTATCTTCGAGCTGAAGGCGCACCCGGGGCCCCGGACCTTCGCCGAGTGGGTCCGCGCGGATCTCGGGGATTTCTCGCCGCCGCGCGGACCCGACGCGCGACTCCAGGACCGGTACTCCGTCCGCTGCGCGCCGCACGTGGTCGGAGTGCTCCTCGACGTCCTCCCCGAGGCGAGGCGGTTTCTCGAGATCGAGCTCGAGTCCGTGAACGACAATCCGCTCGTCGTCCCCGAAACCGGCGAGCTCCTCCGCTCGGGGAATTTCTACGGCGGCCACGTCTGCCACGCCGCGGACTCGCTGAAGGTCGCCGTCGCGAACGTCGCGGATCTGCTGGACCGCCAGCTCGCGCTCCTGGTGGACTCGAAGACGAACGCGGGGCTGCCGCGGGACCTCGTGCTGGCGCCCGTCGAAGAGCGCATCGTGCACCACGGGTTCAAGGCCATGCAGATCACCGCGTCCGCCCTCACCGCCGAGGCGCTGAAGCTCACGCTGCCCGCGAGCGTCTTCAGCCGCAGCACCGAGAGCCACAACCAGGACAAGGTGAGCCTCGGCACGATCGCCGCGAGGGATCTCTCCGCCGCGCTGGACCTCGTGGAGACGGTCGCGGTGGTTCACCTGCTCGCGCTCTGTCAGGCCGTCGACGCCCGCGGCGGACCGCGCTCCCCTCGGGCCCGGGCGCTCCACGCCGCGGTGCGAGCGAAGGTGCCGTCGAACGTCGCGGATCGACCCATGGACGACGACGTCGGTGTAGCTCTCACATCGTACCGCTCCGGCGAGCTCCTCGGCGACTGACCGAAGGCGCCACCTGGCGCGGCTCGCCGCCGAGTCCGGCCAGCGCACTTGCCCGCGCACGCCAATGTTTTGCCCGGACGCGCCGCGGGGGCGATCTCGACCTCGCCGGATGCTAGTACGCACGCGTGAGAACCCGGCGCCTCGTTCACGTCGCACTCTCCACCTCCATCCTCGCCGCGGCCTGTGCGCAGGGAGAGTCGCTCGAAGACGCGGTCGGCGGCGCCGACGCGTCGTTCACCGAAAATCCCGGCGCCGGCGGAGGCACGCAGACCGGCGGCGCCCCGGGAGCGAGCGGCTCGGCGACGAGCGGCGGTTCCGCGTCCGCCGGCGGCAGCCCCGGCACGGGTGGGGAATCGTCTTCGGGAGGCGCGAGCTCGACGGGCGGCGCGGGAAGCAGCGGCGCGTCCGGGGGCACCGGAGCCGGCGGAGCGACGAACACCGGCGGCACGTCGAGCGGCGGCGCGGCGAACACCGGCGGCGCGGCGAACACCGGCGGCACGTCGAGCGGCGGCGCGGCGACCACCGGCGGCGCGGCGAGCGGCGGCGCGACGAACACCGGCGGCGCGAGCGGGGGAACGGTCGTGCCGTTCCCGTACGCTCCGACGAACTTCGACGGCGCGGCCACGCAGGGCTCCGTCACGGCGTCGAGCGCCGTCACGCTCGGCTGCGGCACGTCCACGTTCGACTCCACGACGCTCAGTTTCGGCAACTGGTGTGGTCAATTCCAGCCGACCCCGTCCGTCGTGCACCAGACCGGCGGCCCCGACGTCGTCGTCCTGCCGGTCTCCTCGCTCACGGTCGCGAAGAACGCGACGCTCTCCCTCACTGGATCCCGGCCCGTCGCGTTCGCGGTGTACGGCGACGCGACGGTCGCGGGTACGATCGACGCGAGCGCCCAGGGCGCGACGCCGGGTCCCGGTGGAAACGACGGCTGTGGAACGAGCACCGGCGGCGACGGCTCCGGGGACACCGCGCGGAACGACGGCGCGAGCGGCGGCGGCGGCGGCGGATTCGGCACGGCCGGCGGATCCGGCGGCCTCTGCAACACGGACGGCTGCTGCGGCGGCACCGTTCCCAAGAACACCGCGGGCGGCACGGGCGGCGCCGCGCGCGGGACGAGCTCGCAGAGTCCGCTCCTCGCCGGCTGCGGTGGCGGCAAGGCCGGCGCGTGCACCACGGACGGCGGCGCGGGCGGCGGCGCGATCCAGATCTCGGCAGCCGGCACGCTCACCGTCTCCGGCAGCGTGAAAGCGAACGGCGGTGACGGCTCGCTCGGCTGCGGCGCGAGCGACGAAGGCGGCGGCTCCGGCGGCGGCTCCGGCGGCGGCATCTTGCTCGAAGGCAGCACGCTCGCGACGTCCGGCGGCACCCTCCAGGCGAACGGCGGCAAGGGCGGCCCCGACGGCAGCTTCTTCCACTGCAGCGACGGCACGAGCGGCTCCACGAGTCCCACGAAAGACGGCCCCGACGGCAAGGACTGCGTCGGCGGAAGCCCCGGCGGCGGCGGCGGCTACGGCCGCATCGTGACTGCGGATCGCTGATTGCGGGGGGGGCGACTCGCCGCCCTTCGGGCGAGCTCGACGCAACGACGTTTTGCGTCGTGGGGTTTTGTTTGTGGGGGACCTTGTCCCCCGCGGCTCCTGCGGTCCTCGGCTTCGCCTGCGGTCCTCGGACCGCTCCCCCTGCCGCGCCCTAACGGGCGCGCGCTCGCCGTGCTCGCGGGGCCGTGGAACGGCTGGACCAATCAAAGGGTCTCGTCCATTTGGTTTGTATACGAACTGTCCAGCGAGGAGATACCCCCCCCAACGGCGCCGTCGCCCTGCGGCAATCGGCCCCCCCCCTGCCGCGCCCTGCGGGCGCGCGCTCGCCGTGCTCGCGGGGCCCTGGAACGGCTGGACCAATCGTCGTGAATCGGATTCGTCGGTGGGAGGACTACAATGCAGCTAATCATGGCGCGACGCTCGCGGCCTCCTGGGTTCGACATGACGTACCGGCCGCAGGAGTCGGTCTTCGGGCCTCCGCTCCTCGCGAAGGTTCCGTCGTTCCTCTACCTCGGCGCGGCCGTCGGCATCTGGCTCGTCGTGCTCGCGGGAGAGCAGAGCGCGTCCGGCACGTGGCTCTTCCACTACGTCGTGGAGGAAGACGTCGCGCGCGTGATGAGCATCCGCACCTTCGCGACGATCATCGCCGTGTCGAGTCTCTCGTCGGTCGTTCGCGCGGGCATGCGCGGCGTGCGCATCTATCCGGACGGCGTCGAAGCGCGGGACGTGCTCTCGTTCATCTGGCCGAAGCTCCGTCGGTATCGGTGGCCGCAGATCGAACAGATCATCCTGGACGGCTCGCTCATCGCGTTCGATCTCTGGGACGGCACGCGCGCGTACTTGCCGGAGGTGAGCGATCGGGGAGCGCTCGCTCACGCCCTCGAGCACGTCGCGCTCGCTCGCGCGATCCCGGTTCGCGGCGGCACGCTCGGCGAAGAAGAATTCGACGACGAGGACGCGCCCGAAGCCGCGGACTGAAGTCCCTCGCCCCGCGCGCCGGCGAAGACACCGAGCGCGCCACGTGGCGCGCTCGGCACATGCGGCGGAAGCGAAAAACGCCTGTGATCTCCATCGAGCTCAGGCGTCTCTGCTCGCAATGTGCAGCAGCATCGGACGGTGAAATTCGTCTGCACCAGACGTTTGTCGCCTGGAGGAAATTGTCGCGCAAATCGGGCCAATTTCGGCCGAAAAAAGCGCTTCTGGCCCCTTACGCACTTGCTTGGCCGCATGTATGAGAATCGGTGTCATTGCGTGGTGCAAGACTGCGCAAATCTCGTACAGCGTCGGAGCAGCGCGCTGCTTACTCAACCCCGTGAACGCGGAGACTTTCACCCCATGAAGACCACGTCGATTCTCTCGAGCCTCCTCTGTCTCGGCTCGCTCGTGCTGATTGCCGGCTGCGGGAGCAACCAGGACGGCGGCGGAACGCAGCAGCCGGCGAACGGCTTCGGTGGGCAGGGTCAGCAGCCGGGTGGGAACCCCCAGGCGAGCCAGCCGGGCTGCACGACGGCTCCCGCCTGCATGAGCTGCGCGACCTGCTACGAAGCCTGCGTCTGCCAGACGGGGAACAACCAGGGCTGCGTCAACGCCTGCGCCGGTCAGGGCGACGTGATGCAGGTCGGCGGCGGCCCCGGCGGCTCCGGCAACACGGGGAGCGGCGGCGCGGGGAACACCGGCTCCGGCGGTTCGGTGAACACGAGCTCCGGCGGTTCCGGGAACCCCGCGGGCGGCTCTGGCAACACGGGCTCCGGCGGTTCGGTGGACACGGGCGCAGGCGGCGCGCAGACGGCGCCCGACTGGCAGGAAGTCACGATCACGAGCGACACGTTCCAGGTCGCTGCGGGCGACGAGATCTACCGCGCGCAAAATTTCGCGAATCCCATCGGTCACGACGTGGACGTCATCGAGAGCGAGTCATTCATGACGCCGGGCTCGCACCACATGTTCGCCTTCCACGATCCCAGCTTCAACGCCAATGGCGGCGTGGAGACTTCGTCGGGCATCGAGTTTCACGCGTACATCCATACGGCGCAAACGCCTCAGCAGATCATCAAGTACCCGGACGGAATCGGGCGCTTCCTCCCCGCCGGTGACGGCATTCGTCTGCAGGTGCACTACATCAACACGGGGCAAGACACGCTGACGGCGTCCGTCTCGCTTCGCATCCGCTACGTCGACCCGAGCAAGGTCCAGTACCACGCGGGCGAGGTCTTCCTGAACAACGTCGGCATCAACGTGCCGCCCGGGAAGTCCACCGCGACGTCGACGGTTCAGATGCCGTACGCCATCAAGCTCCTCGGCGCGGCCAGCCACATGCACAAGCGGGCCATCCTGTTCGACTCGAAGACGAACGACGGCCGCGAGATCTACACGACGACGGAGTGGAACGAGCCCACGGCGTCCTCCTTCTGGCCGGGGATGGACGTCCCGGCGGGCGGAAGCATCTCCTGGTCCTGCACCTGGCAGAACGACACGGGCCAGACGCTCACGTTCGGCGAGTCCGCCGCGTCGAACGAGATGTGCATCTTCAGCGGCATCTACTACCCGGCCCCGAACGGCGCCGGCATCAGCAAGCAGTGCCTGGGCGCCGGTCTCTGCCTCTGAGAGACGGCGAATGACGAAGAGGGCCCGCGCGAAAGCGCGGGCCTTTTTTCTCTGGGAGACGGCGCTGCGCTTGCGGTGCTCGTTCTACGGCCCGTCCGTCGGCGGGTGCAGCACGTGGACCTTGCCCTCGAGCCGGTGACTCACCCAGACCTTGTTCTCCGCGTCCACGATGACGGCGCCGACGTCCGGGAGCGATTCGACGAGCTTCAGGCCCTTCTCGGGACCGAGGATGAACACGGCGTCGTCCACGGCATCTGCCGTGAACGCGTCTCCGGCCCAGATCGTCACGCTCCGGCACGCCGTCGCGGGGTAGCCCGTGCGGGGGTCGATGATGTGGTGGTAGCGCTTGCCGTCGACGAAGAAAGCGCGCGCGTAGTCGCCCGCCGTCGAAAAGGCGTGGTCCGGGAGCTCGATGGTCGCGAAGAACTCGCCGTGCTGGCCGCGGGGATCCTGGATGCCGCTCACCCACGGTGAACCGTCCGGCTTGTGGCCCGCGCCGTAGAGATCTCCGCCGGCCTGAGCGAGGAAGTTCACGAGGCCCGCGGCCTTCAGCACCGCGGCGGCCTTGTCGACCGCGTAGCCTTTTGCGATGCCGCCGAGGTCGATGCGCATCTTCGCGGGGAGCGAGACGGTGAGCGCCTTCTCGTCGAGCTTCATCTTCCGGTAGTCGACGAGCTTCCGCTTCTCCGCGACGACCTTCGGATCCGGCAGTTTCGGGTGCGCCTCCTGGGCGTCCCCGAATTTCCAGAGATCTCCGAGCGCGTGGAAGCTGATGTCGAAGACGCCTTCGGAAATCTGTCCCGCCCAGACGCTCTTCTTCAGGACCTCGAAGGTCTCCGGGGAGACCTTCACCGGCTGCTTGCCGGCGCCCAGGTTCACCTGGCCGATCTCGCTCGTGTCCCGCCAGGACGTCATGAGGTTCTCGACCCGGACGATCTCCGCGTGGGCCTTCTGCATTGCCGCGCGCACGGCGGTCTCGTCGAGGCCCTCTTGCGGGAAGGAGACGAAGTGCACCTCCGTGCCCATGGCCGGCTCGGAGAAATCGATCCGCGGCGGGAACGCAGGCTTCGCCGACGGCGCGGGTACGGGCTCCGGGATCGCGGACGCTACCGCGGGCGGCGCGGAGACGCTCGGCTCGGGCGAGCGGGCGTCGGCGTGAGGGTCGTTCCTCTGGCACGCGGAGAGGGCGACGAGGACGGAAAGCGCGACGAAACCGGATCGCATCGTCATCTCCCCTGGAACACGGGTTTCCGCTTCTCGGCGAAGGCCTGGAGCGCTTCTTTCCTGTCCTCGCTCCGGAGGCACTCGCCGTAGAGCTCCTGCTCGCGGTCGAGTCCGGCGGAGAGGCCGAGAGCGCCGGCGGCGTCGATCGCGGCGAGGGCCGCCTTCTGCGCGATGGGCGCGCCCTCCGCGACGGGTTTCAGCCATTCGAGCGTGTCGTGGAGGACGTCCACGCCGGGGCGCGAGACGCGGTTCACGAGCCCGATGGCGAGCGCGTGCGCGGCGCTGATGCGCTTCCCGAGGAGCACGAGCTCCTTCGCGCGGGCTTCTCCGACGAGCCGCGGGAGCCGCTGCGTGCCGCCCGCGCCCGGGATGATGCCGAGCGTCGTCTCCGGGAGGCCGAGGAGCGCGTGCTCGGCCGCGACGCGGAGGTCGCAGAGGAGCGCCATCTCGAGGCCGCCGCCGAGCGCGACGCCGTTGATCGCCGCGACGACGGGCGCGGGAAAGTCCTCCAGCCACGCGAGCTCGCTCCGGTAGAGGGCGAGGAGGGCGCGCACGTCGTCCTCCGGCATGCCTTTCCGTTCCTTCAGATCCGCCCCGGCGCAGAACGCCTGGTTTCCCGCGCCCGTGAGCACCACGGCGCGGATCTCCGGCTTCGCCCGGAGCTCCTTCCCGAGGCGGCCGAGCTCCGTGACCATCTTCCGGCTCATCGCGTTCATCTGCGCGCGCCGGTCGAGCGTGAGGATCGCGATCTTTCCCCGGAGCTCGAGCTGTACGGGCGCGTCGTCGCTCACGACGCGCGTCCCTTCCCGTGGTGCGCGGGCTTCTTCGTCTGCTCGAGCTTCGAGAGGCGCGTCTTCATCTCGCCGAGATCTCGCCGGAGCTGCTCGAGCTCGTCCTTCATCCGCTTCGCGTCGCCGCTGCCGCGCTCGGAGAGCGAGCGGAGCGTCTCCCGGATGCGCCTCGCGACGCGGCCGTCGAGCTCGCGGTCGAGCGCTCGCCGGAGCGCCCCGCGGGAGCGGGCGTCACCCAGGGTCTCGAGGGCGCGGACGACGGAGATGCGGAAGTGCGGGTCCTGATCGTTCAGGAGATCTTCGAGGTGTTCCCGGACCTTGCGGTCGTCCGAGAGGTTCACGACGGCGGCGACGGCTGCTCGCCTCGCCGGCGTCGGATGGCCGTAGCGCGTCCGCTCGAGCACGTCCGGGACGGCCTTCTCGTCGCGGAGCGCCGCGAGGCCGTCGAGGGCGGCGGCGCGTTTCACGTCCGCCCAGGAGTCCTCCGAGAGCACGGAGACGAGCGTCTTCAGGGCCTTGGGGCGCCGCGTCTCGCCGAGGGAGCGCGCGGCGTCCGCGGAGACGAGGTAGCTCTCGTCCTTCTTCGCGGCGACGGCGAGGATGTCGGCTGCAGCGTCCGTCCGGAACTCTCCGAGCGCGGCCATCACGGCGCGCCGCACCTTGGGGTGGGTCGCGTGCTTCTCCGCGGCGAGGCCATGGAAGGCGTCCTTCCCGCGGATCTTCCCGAGGGCCCGCGCCGCCTCGACCCGCACCATCCACGTCTCGGTCTTCTTCGCGAGCGCCGCGGCGAGGGCGTCGATCGTCTCCGGATCCGTGCGCTTGTCCATCGCGCGCGCCGCCATCCAGCGAACGCGCGCGGAAGAGCCGTGGGCGAGCGCGGCGCGGAGCATGTCCGCCGGGGCTTCGACGGACACCTGCCCGACGATGCGGAACTCCGGATCGACTCCGACCCATCGCGGCCGCTCCGGCAGCGCGACGACGAGCGCGTCCGCCTCCGAGTCGATCCACTTCCGGTGGCGCTCCGTCTTTCCGCCCTTCGTCGCGACCTCCACCTCGAGGAGGAAGCCGAAGAGCGGCACCTCCGCCGTCTTCTGAGACTGCTTCACCCGGACGTCCAGCAGGCCCTTTTCCCACCCGACCTGGACCTTCAAGACGGGGTGCCCCGGACGGAACACCCACTGATCGAAGAAGCGCTCGAGCGATCGCCCGCTCGTCTCCTCGAAGGCGCGGACGAGGTCGTTCGTCTCCACGATGCCCCCGCCGTGTCGCTCGAGATAGAGCCGCACCCCCGCGAAGAAGGAGTCGTCTCCGAGCTCGCGCCGGAGCATGTGGAGGACGAGCGCGCCCTTCTCGTAGAGGTGCCGGTCGAAGAGATCGATGGGCTCCTCGTAGTCCCGGCAGACGATCGGACGCTGGTAGCGCCCGCTCGCTTCGCCGAGGTACGCGGACTGGTCCGCGTCGATGCCGTAGTCGTACTCGTCCCGGCCGAGTCGGTCCTCCCGCTCGAGCTGCTCGAAGTACGTCGCGAAGCCCTCGTTCAGCCAGGCGTGCGACCAATCGCGGCACGTGACGTAGTCGCCGAACCAGTGATGCGCGAGCTCGTGCGCGACGAGTTCGTTGCTGGTGACGTCCACCGCGGCTCGCTCGTCGAAGAGCACGTGCTCGTAGAGCGTCGTCGCCGTCGTGTTCTCCATCCCGCCGAAGATGAAGTCCTTCACGACGACCTGGGAGTAGCGGCTCCAGGGGTACGGCGTGCCGGTGAGCTTCCCGAAGAGCTCGACCATCCGCGGCGTCTCCTTGAACGCGCGCGGCGCGTCCTTCTTTCGCCCTTTCGGGACGTAGTAGGCGATGGGCACGTCGGGGCGCCCGGGGCGGGGGACGGCCCGATCCTCCACGACGTCGAACTCCCCGACGACGAGCGTCACGAGGTAGCTCGGGAGTGGATCTTTCATGGAGAAGCGGAAAGTCCACTCCTTGTCCCGCTTCCCGGTCTCCTCCGAGACGAGGTCCCCGTTCGAGAGCGCGTGGTAGCCGCGGGGCACGCGTACCGTGACGGCCGTCGTCATCTTCTCGTGGGGCTTGTCCACGCACGGGAACCAGTGACGGGCATCTTCGTCCTGGCACTGGCTCCAGAGCTGCTTCGGGCGATCGGGGACTTCCCGGTCGGGCGCGAGGAAGTAGAGCCCGCGCTTCGGCTTCGCGCGGTAGGAGACCTCGACGCGGCCCTCCTTCGCGCTCCTCGGAACCGGGACGACGATCTTGTCCCCGTCGTACGTCGCTTCGACGGCCTTCAGGCCCTTGCCGGTGTCGAGCTTCACCCGGACGCCCGAGAACCCGACGGCGTCGAGCTCGAGCTCCGTCGCGTCCCTGGCGCGCCGCGCGAACGAGAGGCGCGCCACGGATCGAATCGATTGGTCGTCCAGGTCGACCGAGAGCGAGAGGTCGAGGTGCCGGATCCCGAAGGGGCGCGAGCGTTCGTACTTTCGCTCGGTCCCCGCGAGGACGAACGGGCCCGCGCTCCCGGCGCAGGCGCAGCGTGCGTGAAGCCTGTGACTCCGCATGTTTACCGGACCGTACCCCGGGAATTTCGCTCACTACAAGGGCCCGGCCGATCGTATTCCCTCCGGGCCGTGATTGGCGTCCTCCGCGGTGTAGAGTCCGACCGTGCCGACGACGGTGACAGGCGAAGTGCTGCGCGTCACCTACGAGAACGAGGACACGGGGTTCCGCGTGATCCGCCTCGGCAACGTGAAGGGGCACGGTACCCTGGCCGCCGTGGGGCGTTTCCCCGCGGTCGCCGCCGGGGCGAGCGTCCGGGTCACGGGCGAGATCGTGAACGACCCGCGCCACGGCGAGCAGATCCAGGTCGAGACGCTGGTGCCGGTCGAGCCGGAGACGCTCGTCGGCCTCGAGCGCTACCTCGGCTCCGGTCTCATCCCGGGCATCGGCCCCGGCTTCGCGAAGCGCATCGTCGAGGTGTTCAAGCTCGAGACGCTGAAGGTCCTCGACGAATCCCCCGGACGGCTCCGCGAGGTCCCGGGCCTCGGAGCGAAACGCGCGGAGGAGATCCAGAAGACCTGGGCGTCGCAGCGCGCCATCAGCAGCATCATGCTCGTGCTCCAGACGCACGGCGCGTCTCCGGCGCTCGCGGCGCGGATCTTCGAACGCTACGGCGATCGCGCGGCGCAGATCGTGCAACTGCACCCGTACCGGCTCGCGCTCGACGTCCGCGGCGTCGGCTTCAAGACGGCGGACAAGCTCGCTCGCTCGCTCGGCATCGCGGGCGATCACCCGGAACGAGCCCAGGCGGGCACCCTGCACATGCTCGAGCTCGCGGCGGATCAGGGGCACACGGCCGTCCAGCGGGGAGACCTCGCCGAAAGGGCGGCCCAGATGCTCGAGATCGACTCGGGCCACGTGGAAGCCGCGATCGAGGCGCTCCGGGCTTCCGGGCGCGTCGTCGTCGAGGACGGGCGGGTCTCTCCGAGACGGCTCCACGACGCCGAGGAGTCCGTCGCGGGCGATCTTCGCCGCCTGATGGAGAGCCCGGCTCGTTCGCTCCCCGGGCTCTCGGCCGCCCTCGACGCGTTCGAGGCTCGCGCGAAGGTGACGCTCGCTCCGGAGCAGCGCGCCGCGGTGGAGGTCGCCGCGCGGGACAAGGTCGTCGTCGTCACGGGCGGACCCGGTGTCGGGAAGACGACGATCGTCCGCGCCATCCTCAGCGTCTTCGACGGCGCGCGGCTCCACGTGAGGCTCGCCGCGCCGACGGGACGCGCCGCGAAGCGCCTGTCGGAAGCCACCCGGCGGGAAGCGTCCACCATCCACCGTCTCCTGGAATACGACCCGCGACGGCGGCTCTTCGCGCGGAATCGCGATGCGCCGCTCCCCATCGACGCGATCATCGTGGACGAGGCGTCCATGATCGACGCGGAGCTCGCCGAGGCGCTGTTCTCCGCGCTCCCGTCCGAGGCGCGCGTCGTCATCGTCGGGGACGCCGATCAGCTTCCCTCCGTCGGCCCGGGCGCGGTGCTCCGGGACGTCATCGACAGCGGGCGCGTGCCGACGGTGCGTCTCTCCCGGATCTTCCGTCAGGCCGACGAGAGTCGCATCGTCGCGAACGCCCACGGCATCCTCCGCGGCGAGATGCCCGTCTCCGCCGACCCCGAGGCGCCGAACGCGGATTTCTTCGTCGTGAACCGCCGCGACGCGGAGGACGCCGCGCGGACGGTCGTCGAGCTCGTGACGGCGCGCATCCCGAAGCGCTTCGGCCTGAACCCCAGGGACGACGTCCAGGTCCTCACCCCGATGCACCGGGGGCCTGCCGGCACCCAGGCCTTGAACGCCGCGCTCCAGGCGGCGCTGAACCCGAAGGGGCCGTCGCTCGAGCGTCGCGGCGTTCCGTATCGCGTCGGCGACAAGGTGATGCAGACGAAGAACGACTACGAGCGTGAGGTCTACAACGGGGACCTCGGCGTCGTGTCGCGCGTGGACGTGGAGGAGCTCCGGCTCACCGTCCGGTTCGACGATCGAGAGGTCGTCTACGAGGACTCGGAAGCGGACGTGCTCACGCTCGCGTACGCGACGAGCATCCACAAGAGCCAGGGGAGCGAGTACCCGGCCGTCGTCGTGCCGCTGCTCACGACGCATTTCGTCATGCTCTCGCGCAATTTGCTCTACACGGCCGTCACACGCGGGAGAAAGCTGTGTGTCCTGGTCGCCGATCCGCGGGCGCTCGAGCTCTCCCTCCGCGAAGGCCGTCGCGAGGAGCGGCTGACCCGGCTCTCCGAGCGGCTCCGGGCGCCCTGACGGCGCGGCTGGGATTCGTCTACACTGGGAGGTATGGTTCGCTTCCCTCGTTCACGGCGCGGCGCGCTCTCGGCGCTCGGCCTCCTCTCCCTCTCCGCCTGTTCCTCCTCGGACGGCGACGAGAAAGGGAGCCCCGCGGTCGGGACGGACGCGGGGGCTCAATGTCCGTCCACGTACGTGGTCGATTCCAAGGCCTCCGACCGGACGGCCTGCACGTTCGAGAGCGGCTCGGTGGCGACCGACTCCATCGCCCTCGCGGGTCCGGAGAAGAAGCTCCCCATCGAGCACGTCATCGTCGTCATGAAGGAGAACCGCTCCTACGACCACCTCTTCGGGAAGCTCCACGATCAGGTCCCGGAGTCCGAGGCCGTTCCGGACGGTTTCTCGAACAAGGACGCGAACGGCGTGGACGTGAAGCCGTTCCATCTCGACACCACGTGCGAACCCGTCGACCCCGGGCACCAGTGGGCCGAGATGCACGCGCAGGTGAACTCCGGCGCGATGGACGGCTTCGTCACGAGCGGCGCGGCCTCCGCCGACAAGCAGCCGAGCGACGGTCACTTCGTCATGGGCTACTACGACGAGACCGACCTGCCATTTTATTACTTCCTCGCGAAGACGTTCTCCATCTCGGACCGGTATTTCCCCTCGGTTCGCTCGGGCACCTGGGCCGATCGGGACTACCTCTACTGCGCCACGTCCGACGGCGTGAAGGACACGGCCACCGGAATTCCCGGCCCCGACGTGAAGACGATCTTCCAGGCCATGGACGACGCGAACGTCTCCTGGGGAGTCTACGCGGACAACGGCCCGCTCTCGCTGTCGCTCCTCTGGGCGCTCGATCACCCGGGCGTGCACCCGGTTCAGGACCTCCTGGACGGCCTCTCGAGCGGGAACCTCCCGAGCGTCGTCTTCGTGGACGGGACGCTCAACGTGCAAGACGAGCACCCGCCCGCGGACCTCCAGATCGGGGAAGCGTGGACGAAGCAGATCTACGACGCGCTCGTCGGCGGGCCGCTGTGGGCGTCCAGCGTGATGTTCTTCACGTACGACGAGGCGGGCGGTTTCGCCGACCACGTGCCGCCGCCCGAGAAGTCCTGCGTCGCGCGGCCCGACAACCCGAAGGACACCGAGTTCTTCGAGCTCGGGGTCCGGGTTCCCCTCATCACCGTCTCGCCGTGGGCGAGACGCCACCACGTTTCTCACGTGCAGCACGAGCACACGTCCATCACGCGCTTCATCGAGCTCGTCTTCGGACTGCCCGCCCTCACGAAGCGGGATGCGAACAGCGACGCCCTGCTCGACACCTTCGATTTCGCGTGCCCGAACACGGACGCGCTCCCGGAGGCCCCCGCGGCAGGGACCGGCGGCTGCCCCGCGCCCTGATCTCCGCCGTTCCGGGGCCGGTTGTGGCCGCGCCCCCGAATCCGGCAAGATGGGCGGATGTCCCAGAAGAAGCTTTTTCGTAGAGACTTCCTTCGCGCCACGGTCGTGACCGCGTTCGCCTCGGGCCTACCGACGGCGGCGTGCGGCGCCGACGACGAGAAACCGACGCCCGCGCCCGAGAAAGAGTCCACGGATCCCGCGGACGTCCTCCGCGTGTTCCCGCAAGGCCTCGCGTCCGGCGATCCGCGGCCGGACAGCGTCATCCTGTGGACGCGTGTTGCGCCGGAGGGGGCGGACGGCGGCGCCGGAGTCGCGGACGTCTCGGTGAAGTACGAGGTCGCGTCGGACGAGGACTTCAAGACCCTCGTCGCAGAGGGAGAGCTCACGGCGACGCTCGCGACGGACCACACGCTCCGCATCAAGGTGACGAAGCTCGAGCCGTACACGACCTACTACTACCGGTTCCACGCGCTCGGCGTGCAGGGAGACACGGGGCGCACGAAGACGGCGCCGAAGGACGACGCGGACGTCCCCGTCCGCTTCGCGTTCGCGACGTGTCAGGACTTCGCGGGCCGCTACTACCACGCCTGGAAGACGCTGACCGAGCAGGACGCCGTCGACTTCGTCGTCTACCTCGGCGACTACGTGTACGAGACGGCGGGGAACCCGGCTTTCCAGACGCCGACGGACACGCGGAAGATCGTGCTCCCGGACGGGCTCGACCTCGGCGGCGGTGGTCTCGCCGCGGAGTCCCTCGCCGACTATCGCGCGCTCTACAAGCAGTACCGGAGCGACGAGAACCTGAAGAAGGCGCATTCGCTCTACCCGTTCATCTGCATCTGGGACGACCACGAATACTGTGACGACTGCTGGAAGGACCATACGAACCACTTCGACGGCACCCAGGGTGACGAGCAGCACACCCAGCAGCGCGAGGACGCGGACCAGGCCTGGTTCGAGTACATGCCCGCGGACGTCGTCTACGACGAGGGCGCGAGCTACCCGGACGACATCAAGATCTACCGGAACCTCCGCTACGGAAAGCACATGGAGCTCTTCCTGACGGACCAGCGCTACTACCGGGACGATCACCTGATCCCGGAGGGCCCGGTCGATCTCTCCGTCGCCAAGCTCATCGAGAACAGCTCCGTCGGATCACGGATCTTCCTCCTGAAACCCGGCTTCGATCCGAAGGAGGCGGCGGCGAAGCCCAGCATGCTCGGAGCGACGCAGAAGAGCTGGTTCGTGGACTCCGTGAAGGGATCGAACGCCACGTGGAAGATCTGGGGGAGCGAGACCCAGCTCGCCCAGATGGTGGTGAACCTGAAGGGCTTTCCGAAGGTCCCGGCTCCGTTCAACGATCTCTTCTACCTCACCGTGGATCAGTGGGACGGCTACCGGAGCGAGCGCGCGGAGATCCTGACGGCGCTCTCCGGCGTGGAGAACCTCGTCGTCGTCACCGGGGACATCCACGCGTTCTACGCGTCCGAGCTCCACGTGGACTTCGACGCTCCCGCTACCAAGCCGGTGGCGGTCGAGTACGTCGTCGCGGGCATCACTTCCCAGGCGATCGCGCCGGCCGCGGAGGGAGTCATCGGGGGGAACGCCACGTTCAAGGCGCTCGGCTTGCTGGAGCTCATCCCCCAGTGGGACACGCTCCTTCCGCAGTCGAGCCCACACTACAGGTATTCGAATAGCTTCGAGAACGGCATCGCCATCTGCGATCTGTCGGCCGAATCGGTCGAGGTCACGTTCTTCATCGTGTCCGACGTGACGAATCCGACCCCGGGCGAGGTCAAGCAGTCCAGGTGGAAGACCCTCGCCGGGACGAACACGGTCGTTCCGGGCTGAGGCGTCCGCTCACTCCGGGATCGAGAAGCCCTTCGAGACGGTGACCGGGTCTCCGCTGAACGCGGGGACCCGCGCCGCGCGGAACAGCTTCGCGACGCAGCCGCCGACGGGCGTGCCGCCGAACGGGCCCTCGGTGACGTTCGCGCTCGTGACGCGGCCGCTCGGCGAGAACGTGACGGTGACCTTGCCGGAGCCCGTCGGCCCGTCGGGCTTCTTGCAGCTCGCGGCGTTCGACGACGCGGCGCCGAGCGCGGTCTTGGCGGCTTCCTTGTCGAACGGCGGCGCGGGCGGCTCGTCCGGTTTCTCTTCGGCGGCGGGAGCTTCCGCGGCCGGCGCGGGCGCGGCCGGCGCCGGCTCTTCCGCGAGCACGACCTTCGCGGACTTGTCGACGCCGGGCTTCGCTTCCGTCTTCGTCGCCGGAGCGGGCGCGGCGCCCTTCGGCGCGGGGGCCGGCGCCACGGGAGCGGGCGCGGCCGGCGCGACGGGAGCCGCCGCGGG
>DASZXK010000044.1:0-15470 GCA_035545855.1 Polyangiaceae bacterium | reverse complement strand
TCCCCTGGAGGCGGATACCCCACGGTACGTGGGACGCCGCTACTTGGCCCGGAGCTCGCGCTTCAGGATCTTGCCGGTCGCCGTCTTCGGCAGGGAGTCCATGAACTCCACGATGCGCGGGTACTTGTACGCCGCGAGCTTCTCCTTGCAGTAGGAGACGATGTCCTCCGCCGTCGCGGTCGTCCCGGGCCGGAGCGCGATGACGGCCTTGACCTCCTCTCCGTGGCTCTCGTGCGGAACGCCGATGACGGCCGCCTCGAGGACGGAGGGATGCGCGTAGAGCACCTCCTCGATCTCCCGCGGGTACACGTTGAACCCGCCGCGGATGATCATGTCCTTCTTGCGGTCGACGATGAAGTAGTAGCCGTCCGCGTCCCGGTGGGCGACGTCCCCGGTCGAGAACCAGCCGGCCTTGATGGACTCGGCCGTCGCCTCGGGCCGCTTGTAGTAGCCCTTCATGACGTTGTGCCCCTTGATGCAGATCTCGCCGGGGACGAGCGGCTCGGTGATCGTCTTACCCGCGTCGTCCGTGAGCTTGAACTCCACTCCGGCGATGGGGATCCCGATGCTCCCGGCCTTCTTCGGGCGGTCCAGCACGTTGAAGCTCGCGACGGGTGACGTCTCGGAGAGGCCGTAACCCTCCAGGATGTTCACCCCGTATTTCTCGTCGAAGGCCTTCATCACCTCCACGGGCATCGCGGCGCCGCCGGAGCAGCAGAGCTTCAGGGACGAGAGATCGTATTTTCCGGAATCCGCGTAGTGGAGGAGCGCGAAGTACATCGTCGGCACGCCGCCGAAGTACGTCACCTTGTGCCGGTGCATCAGCTCGAACGCCGCCTGCGGCTCGAACCGGGGGAGGAGCACCATCGTCCCACCGACGCGCATGACCCCGTTCTGGAAGCAGGTCTGCCCGAAGCTGTGAAACAGCGGGAGGACGACGAGCGCCACCGTCTCGGGTGAGAGCGGCATGAGGCGGGTGGACGTGTACTCGCAGTTGTAGAAGAGGTTGAAGTGGGTGAGCTCCGCGCCCTTCGGGCGCCCCGTCGTTCCGGACGTGTAGAGGACGACCGCGGTGTCGTCCGGCATCGTGTCAGAGACCTCGGTCAGAGGATCACCGTTCGCGATGAGCGCGCTCATGTTGAGCGCCCCCTCGGGCGCCGTCCGGTCCTCCGGGTTCGCCTTCGCGACGACGAGGTGCTTGCAGGTGTCCACGCGGGAGAAACCGGCCTTCGCGTGCTCGAGAAAGCCCTCCCAGACGACGAGCGCGACCGCGTCCGAATCCGTCAGGTGGTAGGCGATCTCGTCCGGCGTGAGCAGCACGTTGAGCGGAACCACCGGGAGGCCCGCGTAGTGCGCGGCGAAGTACGCGATCGTGAAATGCGGCACGTTCGGCATCATCAGCGCGACGTGCTGTCCGCGATGGAGGCCGAGCTTCTGGAACGCACCGGCGAGGCGCTGAACCTGCGCGTGGAGCATCTCGTACGAGATGGCGTTCTCACCGATGATGATCGCGGGCTTCTTCGGGAACAGGGCCGCGCTCTCTCGAACGAGGCTGGCGAGATTCAAGCTCATGGGATCCCTCTCGTGTGACCTGGAGAGCGGCCCGTGGGAGCGCCGCTCCGCGTGGCCTGCCCTGTACCACGAGAGCGCGAGTCTTCGCGCGTCAGGAAACCGCGAAGCTCCGTGACGCAGAACGGCGCGTCACGGACCTCGGAGCACCGCGTCGTACGCGGCCCACGCGACGTGCGACTCCCGCAGAGTCACCTTCGCGGAGACGAGCGACAGCGCCGAGGGACCGAGCTCTCCTCCGCGGATGCGGCCCGCGAGCCGCTCCCAGACGACCCGAGCGAGGAACTCCGTGGTCGTGTTCTTGCCGGAAAATGCTGGGACTTCGTCCAGATTTCGGTACTCGAACTCCGCGAGGATCGAGCGGACCGCGCGGGAGAGGAGACCGATGTCGACGACGAGGCCGTCCGTGTCGAGCGCGTCGCGCCGCACCTCCACGTCGACGACGTAGGTCGCGCCGTGGAGCCGCTGAGCCGGTCCGAACACCTCTCCCCGGAAGCTGTGAGCAATCATCACGTGGTCGCGAACCGTGAGGGAGAACACGACGGTCCGGTACCACTGCCTCGGCCCGAAGGCCACGCCCCGGGGCGAGCGACGGGCGGCGAGCGACCTCTCACCGAACCAGGAGCGCGCGGAGCTCGTCGATCCGGACCGGCTTCTGCAGGAACGGGTTCCGCACCGCCGCGCGGAACTCCCGCATGCGTGGCGTGAAGGTGCCCCCGGTCATGAAGACGACGCGCTCGGCGAGGCCGCGATGTCGCTTGGACAGGAGCTCGTGCACGTCCATGCCCGTCAGGTCCGGCATCATCATGTCGCAGAGGATCCGATCGAAACGCTGCCCGCCGTCGAGGAGCTCGAGCGCTTCCCTGCCGCTCGTCACGATGCGGACGTCGTGCTCCGGCAAGTGACGCCGGATCGCGCGCGCGACGAGCGGTTCGTCGTCGACGACGAGGAGCCGCATGCGCGACGCGGGGCCGGACGAGTGTGGCGACGGGACGGCTGCCTCGGTCGGCGGACCCTCCTCCATGACCGCGAACAGGGTGACCCGCGCCACGGCGCCCCGCGGGCCGTTCTCGATCGCGAGCTCGCCTCCGAACCGCGTCAAGATCCGTTCGGACAGTGCGAGGCCGAGACCGGTGCCGCGGCCCGTCTTGGTGGTGAAGAACGGCTCCTTCACCTTCGAGAGGACGTCCTCGGGAATGCCGGGCCCCGTGTCCGTCACCTGGACGACGACGCGGCCGTTCTGCTCTCTCACCTGGATCCCGATCTCGTTCTCGTCCGCGCGCCCCTCGGGGATCGCCTGCGCGGCATTGACGACGAGGTTCAGCAGGACCTGCACCAGGCGGCCGTGGCTCCCGACGACCTTCGGAACCGAGGCGATGTCGGTCACGACGCGGGCGCGCGGCCGGGTGTGCCCCTCCACGGTCTTCAGCGCCGTCTCGATCACGACCGCGATGTCGGCGATGCCCGCCTCGTCCTGCTCCGGGCGCCCGTACTGCTGGAGATCCTGGACGATGCGCTGGATCCGGACCACGCCGTCGGTCGCTTCCCGGAGAGCCTCTTCCACTTCGGGAGCCGGCGTCCCGAGCCGCGTCTTCACCCAGTCGAGGTTGTGCGACACGTAGGAGAGAGGGTTATTGATCTCGTGAGCCGCCATCGCGGCGATCTCTCCGAGGGCCGCGAGCCGCTCCGCCTCGCTGAGCTTCGCCTCCGTCTGCGCCTGCAGACGCGCTCGCTCCGCCCGGTGTCGCCGCTCTTCGAGCGACTCGATGCGGAGGAGGGCCTGATTCTTCCGGTACTCGTAGAGGCCGCCGACCAGGTAGAGGACCGACGCTGCCACGACGAGCGACGCGTGCTCGGCGGCGAGCGTCTCGACGCCGCGGTGCGCGAGGAGCGAGGCCCGCCCGAGGAAGTACGTGACGCCGAAGCATCCGCACGCGAAGAGCAGCCAGGCGAGAGCCGGTCCGAGCCCCACGAGGAGCACGGCGAGGAGCGGAACCATCGCGAGTCCCATGGCGGGCATCGTGAGCCCCGCGCCGAAGCGCGTGACGATGAGCACCACGAACGAGCAGGACACGAACGAGAGCGCGATCAAGACGAGCAGCCGCAGGCGCCCGGTCCGGCGAAGCACGAACGGGAAAGCCGCCATCGCGGCGGCCTGGAGCGTGTTCACGACCGCGACGTCCGGCCGGGCCCAGAGCAGTCGGATCGCCGCCAGGGCCGCGAACACGGCAGAAGCGAGGAGCGCGATCCCGACCGCGGTCCGCGCTCGCACCGGCTCGTCGTCTGCTTTCTCGCGGATCGCGGCGGGGACGAAGCCGTCGAGCAGCGCCGCTAGCCGAATGGGAACCGGGGCATCCACGAGAGAGCTCTCGGAAGCAACGGCCGGGCCGGGCGCGCGGGATAGGCCGGGGCCGGAAAACCGAATGGTTCCGGGAAGTCTCAACGACCGTACACGACGCGATGGCAGAGCGCGGGCTCGCCGAGGTGCAGGCGAGCCATCACCTGGGGGAGCTCGGCGAACGCGCTCTCGGCCGAGACCAGTGCGTCGAAGGTCGGATCGGCGAGGAGCCCGAGGGCCACCTCGAGCCGGCGACGATGAGTCCACCGGGCGCGCTGCGCCTCGGGGATGCTCCCCACCTGCGACGACACGATGCGGAGCCTCCGGGAGTGAAACGCCCGACCGAGGTTCAAGGTCACGGGGCGATCCCCGAACCACGAGGCTTCGACCACGGTCGCCTCGCGTGCGGCGAGGCAGAGGGCCGTGTCCAGACCCTCCGGCGTCCCGCTCGCGTGAATGACGACGTCCGCCTCGCCGCGAGCCGGGGCGGGCAAGGAAAACCGAACCCCGAGCGCCTCGGCGAGCCTCGCCTTGGACGGGTCCACGTCCACCAGCTCGACGTCCGTGCCGGGATGACGAGACGCGAGGTACGCGATCGCGCCGCCCACGACGCCCGCGCCGACGACGGCCACGCGATCCCCCGCCCGGACGCCCGCGTCCCAGAGGACGTTCAGCGCGGTCTCCACGTTCGGAGCGAGCACGGCGCGACTCGTCGGAACCCTTCGCGGGAGCGGCACGACGGCCGTCCGCGGGACGACGTACGCCGTCTGGTGGGGATAGAGGCAGAGCACGTCCTTCCCCTCGAGCTCGGGGTCCCCGCTCCGGACTCGGCCGACGTTCGAGTATCCGTACTTCACGGGCCAGGGGAACTCTCCGCCTTGATGCGGCGCCCGCATGCGCTCGTACTCGGAGGGGGGCACGAGGCCGCGATAGACGGTGAGCTCGGTCCCGCGACTGATCCCGCTGAACAGCGTGTCCACGAGGACCTCGTCCGGGCCCGGCTCGTTCAGGATCTCGCCCCGGATCTCTCCGCGCGCGCGATCGACGACGTAGAAGGCTTCGGCGGAGATCACCGGGGGGACTCGAGCGGAGGGCGGGACGCGCGAGTCTGGTTCGGAGCGATCCCTCCGTCTACTCCCGTCGTGAAGGCCCGCGGGCCGAAGAACGACCACCACGCCGACCGGCCGAACGAATGGCAGAGCAGCAAGGTGGACAGGGGGAGGAGAAAGCGCGACAGCGCCGGGCCGCCCGCAAGCGAGGCGACGTGCGACAGAACGACGATCGCGAAGACGAAGCGCCCGAACGTCGAACGAGGGGCCTCGCCGCGGGCGCCGGGGAAGAGCGCGAGGAGCACGGCGTACAGGGGACGGAGGAGCCCCGCGACGAGCACGAGGCCCGTCGAGACCGGGAACAGGCGCAGCGCCGAGAACAGCACGAGGAGCGCGTCGGCCTCCATGTCGAACGCGGCGGAGAGCGGCGAGGTCGTTCCGAACCGGCGCGCGAGCGGACCGTCCACGGCGTCGAGCCCGAGGCAGACGAGCACGAGGAGCGCCGCCTGGGACGAGGAGAGGCCCGGAGCGAGCACCGCGAGCGAGGCCGCGACGCGAGCGAGCGTGACGCCGTTCGCCGCGCTGAGCGGCTGGAAGTGCGGGTCGGAGCGGCGGAGCGCGACGACCGAAGCGAGCAGCGACGACACGCCCAGCAGGGCCGGGAAGAAGGGCCGTCCGGTCGCGACGGCGACGGCCGTCGCGAGGAGCAGGAGGAGAGCGTGGCGGACCGGGAGAGTCATCGGAACGCCTCGAGTGCGGCCGAGAAGTCCCGCGCCGCGTCCTCCCACGAGCGACGGAGCCGGCGGGCGACGGCCAGGCGGCGGCGCTCCGCCAGCGCGCCGGGATCGGACGACAGAGCGACGACCGCAGCCGCGAGCGATCGGTCGTCGTCGAAGAGCGCGCCGCCGGAAGCGGGATCGACGAGGGCCCGGACGTTCCCTCCCCTCCGCGCGAGGACGGGGACGCCTGCCGCGCGGGCTTCGGCGATCGCCATTCCGAACGATTCCATGCGCGACGCCGAGAGGAAGACGTGCCGCGTCGCGACGAGCCGGAGGAGCTCCGCGCGCGAGCCCGGATCGACGACGTGCACCGAGTCCTGGAGAGGCGGACGAGACAGGAGATCCCGGAGTGTCCTGCCGTAGCCGGGGTCGAGCTCGAAGTTCGTCACCAGGGTGACCCTCGGGCGCCCGGGCGCGCCGTCGAGCTCGGTCGCGAGCGCGGCGAAGAACGGAACGAGGCCCTTCCCGGGGAGAGCATTCGCCACGACCAGGACCTCGAGCGGCGGCGCGGGCGACGGCGCGCAGCCGTCCGTGAGCGTGTCGATCCCCGGCTCCACCACGCGGACCGGAACCGACGGCCCGAGCAGCTCGCCGAGCACGCCGGCCATGAACGGGCTCGGCGCGATGACGCCGGAAACGACGCGGAGGGCCGCTCGCTCGCTCGCGGAGAGGTCGTCCGGCGTGAAGGCGTCCCCTCGCTCGACGAGCGACGGGAGGTAGTGGGCGAGGAGGACGACGCTCGCGCCCCCGGGACGAGCGAGGCGCGGGACGTCGTCGAGAAACAGCGTGTCCACGATCAGGATCCGGCGCGGATCGCCGCTCTCCCGCGTCGCGTCCTCGAGCGAGAGACGCTCGCAGGGATCCCCGGCCCGTTCGAGAGCGCGGAGGAGCTCGCGATCGTAGAGCGTGCCCCCGGTGATCGGACCGGGGAGCGACGGGGCGACGAGGGCGGGTCGGCTCACGCGCCGCTTTCGGGCGCTCGACGCTCGAGGGCGTATTCGAACAGCACGTCCTCGCCGAGGACGAAGCGCCGGACCCGGGTCGGAGGAGCGCACACGGCCGAGAGGACGAGCGCGGGTGCCCCGGTTCCGATGAGCTTCGGCGCGACGGCGATCTGCACGACGTCGACGACGCCGTCTTCGATGAAGCGCGACACCGTGACGCCCCCTCCCTCCACCAGGAGCCGCTCGAGGCCCCGGGCGCGGAGAGCGTCCCGCACCCGTCGCGCCGAGAAGCGTGCAGGATCCGGCGACACGACGAGGACGTCCACGTCGGCGGGCACGGGCACGCGACGCGCGGACTCCGTCGTGACGAGGATGGTCGGCGCCTTTCCATCGTTGAACACGCGACGGTCGCGCGGCACTCGCCCGCGCGGATCGAGGACGACGCGGACGGGGTCGTCGCCGGAGACGTGTCGCGTCGTCAGCTCCGGATCGTCCAGGTCCGTCGTGCTCGCGCCGACGACCACGGCGTCGGCGAGCGCGCGGAGCCGGTGCGTGTGACGGATGTCCTCGGGACCCGTGATGAAGCGCGTCGTTCCGTCCGGTACCGCGATGCGGCCGTCCAGGCTCTGGCCGAGGTGCGCCACGACGAAGTCGGAAGCAACGTCCCCACAGGCGAGGGGGGCGAACAGCTCGAGCATCGCGCGCGCGCCTTCCGTCATCTCGTGACGGGATCGAAGCGCCGGGGCGCCGTCGTCCCCCAGCTCGACCGCGAGCGCGGGCGCCGAACGTCCGCGGGCGAGCGCGACGAGCGACGACCAGGCGGCGTCCTCGTCGAACGTGATTTTCGATCGGGGGGCGACGAGACGAACGGCCATGGCGCACCTGAGACCGGGCGCTCCCGGCGCGCCCACTCGGAAGAGTAACGAGTCCGAGGCCACGGCGCACGTCGCCGCGGGACGAAGGGCGAAGCGCCACGATCGTGGTACGAAGGCGAGCGACGATGACGGTAGAGCAGGGCAGGAACCCGAAGCTCGCGCGGATTGTCGACGCGCTCGTCCTGCTCGGCGCGCTGTTCCTGTTCGAGGCGCCGGCGGCCCTGGAGCCGAATCGATGGGAAATCCGGCTACTCCGTCCGAGCGGCGAGGCGCTCCTGCTCCTTCTCTTCGCGCGTGCCGCGGCACGACGGCGGGCCCGGCGGGGCGTGTGGCGCGCGCTCGGCGGCGCTTCCGCCGTGCTCCTCGTCTTCCGCGTGGACCGGGCGTTTACGATTGTCGCGACGCGCGCCGAACCGAACCTCTGGGACCAGCTGTTCCTCGTGAAGCACCTCGCGGTCCTCGCGGTGGACGTCTTCCGGACCGGAGCCGCGGGAGTCGTGCTCGCGATCGGCGCGACCGTCGCCGTCGCCGTCCTCGGCGGGACGTGGGTCGCGCGGAACGCCGCCCGCGCCCTCGTGCGGACGACCGGCTCGAGCGTCCTCCCGGACCTCCTCCTCGGAGCCGCGCTCGTCGTCGGGACGTGGGCCGGCGCGCGCCCTCGGGAGCGTCCGCTGGTCCCGTGGATCGCTCCGGATCTCGTCGCGAGCGTCCGCCGCTCGGTGGAGCTCGCCGGGGGCGCCCCGAGCTCGGCCGGGGCCGCCCGGCCGCCCCTGCCCGCCATCGCGCGGCGGCCGGACGTCGCGTTCGTCTTCGTGGAGAGCTACGGGCGCATCGTCGCCGAAGACCATGGCCTCCGACCGGCGTTCACCGCGGCGCTCGGCGCGCTGTCGGAGGAACTCTCCACGCGGGGCCTCCGCACCGCGAGCGGCTTCGCGACCGCACCCGTGTCGGGAGGGCGCTCCTGGCTCGCGGTCGCGTCGATCCTCCTCGGGCGACCGATCCGTACGGAGACGGAGTTCCGGCGCGCGGTCGCGGGCGGCGAAGCGCGAGACGGCCTGCCAGGTCTCTTCGAACGAGCCGGGTGGGACACGGTGCTGCTCGCCCCCGCCGATCGCGCCCGCCTCGGCGTCGACCGTGACAATCCGTTCGGCTACCGGCACTACGTCGGCCTGGACGACCTCGACTACCGAGGTGCGCCCGTCGGCTGGGGCGTCGTCCCGGACGACGTCTCCCTCGCCCGCGTGGAGGGCCGACTCCTCGCGAGAGAGACGGCGCCGGTCTTCTTCCACTTCCACATGGTGTCCTCGCACACGCCGTGGCTCGAGGTTCCGGAGGGCGCGCCGCCGCTGGACGTCCGGTGCGAGCACGCGCCGCTCGCGCGGCTCTGCACGGGCTACGCGCGAAGCGTCCTCTTCGACCTCCGCGTCGCGCTCGACTTCGCAGCACGGCGAGCGGACGGCCTGGTCGTCGTGCTCGGCGATCACCAGCCCCCCTTCCTCGTCCCGAGAGAAGCTTCGTTCGACGTGCCCGTTCACGTCGTCGCGCGCGATCCGTCGCTCCTCGCGGAGTTCTTCCGCCGTGGTTTCTCGCCCGGCGTCGACCTCCCCACGGGCGATCGTCCGGTGAGAGCGGAGGACCTCGGGGCGCTCGTCGTCCGCGCGGTGGTCCGGGCGCGCGCTTCCGCCTCCGCCAGCCGCTGACCGACCCGGTGGCGAGCGGCGGAGAGGCGCACTACCTTCGGGGCATGGTGCTCCATCTCATCGGGTCGTGGGTCACGCTCGCCTTCGGCTTGTGGGTGACGTCCGCCATCGTCCCCGGGTTCCGCCTCCAGGGGTTCCGCGGAGCCCTCGTCGTCTCGGCGGTGCTCGGCGTCCTCCACTTCTTCGTCGGGTGGCTGCTGTTCGGGTTCTTCACGATCGCGACTCTCGGCCTCGCCTGGGTGTTCGCGTTCGTCACCTGGTGGTTCGTCACCGCCATCCTGCTCTCGGTGACGGATTCGCTGTCGGACAGCCTGCGCATCGACAGCTTCCGATCGGCGCTGATCGCCTCCGCCGTGCTCAGCCTGCTGAGCGCGGTCCGGACGTTCTTCTTGCACTGAAGAGCCGTCGGCAAATACCCGGCGCTGATCGGGAGGATGGGTTGAGGGCTGCCCCCGACCCGTCCGCCGGCGCTCCGCGCGCCGGCGTCCGACCACCCCCAAAGTTATCGTGCGGCGCCGAGCCGCCGCACGAAAACAGGGGGTGGTCCGGGTAGTGTCGGACCGCTACGCGATCCCGGAACACGCCCTCGGCAGAATTCTGGCAACTAGTAAGGTCAGATCTGGGCGCGAGCTTCCTCGAGAGTGTCGACGGCGCGCTCGAGGGAAACGATGTCGTGCGCAGGGGATGCGGGGCGCCGTCGACACTCTCTCGGAAGCCCTCTTTTCGTGGCCGGCGCAGGACCTTGGCCGCACCGCGCACCAGGACCTGCGCCGTCCCGTGGTGATGCTTGAGGTGAGCGTTCGAGAGCTCGCAGAGCGAAGCGCGGGCTCGAAACGTCACCTTCGCAACGTCGGTGCTCATCCGTTCGCGCCAGGCGAGGACCGCCGGGCGCTGGTCGGCCTCTGGTGCCGTCCTGCGCCACCAGATCCGGGGAAAGCAGCCCCTTGTGCAACAGCACCCCAAGCACGTAGGTCATGAGCCCGTCGAGCGCCGCGCCCTGTTCGACAAGAGCAAGCGTTTCCTGTCGCCCCAGGCTCGTCTGCTCGTCGCCTCGCCTCTGCTCGCCGAGCGACGGCCCTCCGCCGCCACGGGCAAAAGGGCTTCCGAAAGGCAGGTGGCGCAACGTGGACCTCTTCTCTCCTGGCCCGCGCCAGCTGCCTTTCGGAAGCTCGCACCCAGGCACAGCCTCGCTGGTCACGCTGACGCTGCCCAGGGGTGCGCTCCGGGATCATCTCTCGGCGAAGCGCGGCGTCGACCACCCCCGTCCTCGCGCGCAGGCCGGGCTTCCCGGCCGAGCACGAGGGCCGGGGGGTGGTGGGACGCTGGCGCGCGGAGCGCCAGCGGACCGGTAGGGGGCAACCTGCTCGGCTCTCCTCCCCGGTGCATCGGAATCGATTTTCCGACGCGTCTCGAGCTCGCGGGAGGGCGGCTCAGCGCATCCAGGTGCCGCCGTCCCAGTGGAGGAGCGTGCCGCTCCCCCCGACGAGCCAGGCGTCGTTCGGAGCGGCCGACCAGACGGCCATGATCGTCTGATCCGTCTGGAGATCCGTGGAGTCCCACGCCGTTCCGTCCCAGTGGAACGCGCCGCCGCGGAGACCGACGGCCCACAGGTCCTTGCCGCCGGTGCCGGTCACGTCGAGGAGCTGGGTCTGCGGGGCAGGCGGCAACGCTTCCCACGTCGCCCCGTCGAAGTGACGGAGAGCGCCGTCGTACGGCGCGACCCAGACGTCCGTGCCGTCGCCCCACAGGCCGCGAGCGGATTCGCCGTCGTAGCCGACGGTGTCGAAGGCCTTGTCCGCGCCGCCCTTGAACACGAGCCCGCCGCCGCCCTGGAACGTGCCGGCGACCCACACCTCGTCTCCCCGCCCCCAGATGTCCCAGAACGTGGCGCCCGCTTCACCCTCGTTCCACTTCGTCCCGTCCCAGTGCTCGATGATGCCGGCGGCGTCCATCGTCGACGCGCCGACGGCCCAGGCGTCGTTCGGGCCGTTGCTCCACACGCCGAGGAACGTGAGGTCCGGGTCCTCGAACACCTTCTTCCACTGCTTGCCGTCGTAGTGGACGATGACCGCGTCGCCCGCGGCCCACACGTCGTCCGGACCGGTTCCGTGCACGTCGTGGAGCGTCTCCGTCACCGGGCTCTCCTGCTCCTCGAACGTCTCGCCGTCCCCGTGGACGATCGTCCCTTCGGAACCGACGACCCAGATGTCCGTCGGATCGTTCCCCCAGATGCCCGACAGCGCGGAGCTCGTGACGAACGCCATCTTCGGCGGCCCTTCCGAGTGGGCGACGGGGCGGTCGGCACACGCGGAGGTCAGGGCTCCGACGGCGACGGCGAACAGGACACCTCGGAGCGACATGGGCGGTAGAGTAGCGGCGCCCCCGGGGCTCCACAATCCGCGTTCTCCGAACCAGGGCGGAAAGCCCGGAATTCAGTCGCCTTCTCGCGTGCGCCGGTCCCGCTTCTTCTCGGACGTTCGACGCTTCTGCTCGACGCGCCGCGCCTTTGCCGCGCGGCTCGGCTTGGTGGCGATGCGGCGCTTCGGGGCGTGGAGAGCGCGTTCCACGAGGGCGCGGATCTTGTCCCGGGCGTCCTCGAGGTTGTCCTGCTGGGAGCGCGTGCGCTGGCTCGTGACGAGGAGCGCCCCGTCGGCGTCCTGGTAGGGGCGAGACTGCGCGCGGAGGCGGTGCCGCTGTTCGCTCGAGAGGCCGACGATCTCCTCGAGGTCGACCCGGAGCTCGACCTTCGAGGACACCTTGTTCACGTTCTGGCCGCCGGGGCCGGAAGAGCGGGCGGCATGGAACCGAATCGCGCTCGCGGGCACGAGGACTCCCGGACGGACGACGATCGCTTCCACGACGAATGCCTCCGGCTCAGCGCGTCGCGGCCGACGAGTCCCTCACGGCGTCGAGCTCGCTTCGCAAGCGGCGAGCCTCGGCGTGCGCGGGCTCGATCTCGAAGACCTCGCCGAGGAGCGTCCTCGCGCGGTCGAAGAAGCGCCTCTGGCGATAGAGGTCGGCGAGGACGACCGTCTCGTCGACGAATCCCTCGACGTCGCCCCGCTCCTTGTAGATCGCCCGGAGGGCCTCGCGGAGCTCCCCGCAGACCGGATCTTCCTCGATGGCGACGAGGAGCGCGTCCTCCGCCTTCTCGTACAGGCGGAGCTTGCGGAAGGCTTCGGCGTCGTCGAGGGCTCGACGCGCTTCCCTCGTGACGACGGGATTCAGCCAGACCTCGGAGAGGACGGACACCTCTTCGATGTCGTCGACGACGGAGGACTCGGGGCCGGCCGCCTCGGGGCTCTCGCCGAGCTCTTCCTCGAGCTCGTCCAGATCCGCGACGATGACGCTCGCGAAGCTCGTCCTCACGGAGAGGGCGGGGGCGCTCGACGTGACCGGGCGGCGCTCCGCGGCGAGCGCCCGGACGAACGGGTCGTCCGGCACGATCCGTTCGAGTTCGGCGACGAGGTCCCGGAGGAGCTCGTCTTCCCCCGCCTCCTTCGCGATGCGAGCCATCTCCACCCGGACCTGCGCCGAGCGCGCGGGCTGCCCCATGTCCAGGAACCCTCTCGCGAGGAGCGCGAGCGCGTCGAGGCTCTCCGGATCGTGAGTGAGGACGCCGTGGAGCTTGCCGACGGCGCGGACCGCGTCCTTCCGCTCGCCTCGCGCGAGGTAGAGGCGCGCGGCGAAGAGCTCGTCCTCGTGCTCCGCGCGGAAATGAAAGAGCCGCTCGAGGACGCGAAGCGCGTCCGAGAGCCGATCGAAGTCGCAGAGAACGCGCGCGGCGGCCCGGAACACGGGGATCGCGTCCTCGGGACGCCCGAGGCGACAGTGAGTCTCGGCGAGGCGCGCGAGATAGACGGGATTGTCCTGCTCGAGCTCGACCATCTTCGAGAGCAGCTTCACGAGCTCGGCGTCGATTCCGCGCTGCTCGAGCCGAGCGGCCGCTTCCTCGAGCGGAGCGATCTCGGCGCGGCGGCGCTTCACCTCGCTCTTGAGGGCCTCCAAGCTGCGCAAGATCCGAGACTCGCCGTCCTCCGGATCCGCCGGCAGGGCTCGCCGCTGCTCGAGCGCCTTCTTGTAACGGAAGAGGGCCGCGAGGCGTCGCCCCTTCCTGGCGAGCTCGCCCGCGAGCTTCTCTTGCGTCTCCGCCGCGTCCGCGGGACGGCCGAGTCGGAGCTCGAGATCGGCTATCCGGTGCAGAGAGGACACGTCTCCCGGATCCAGCGTGGAGAGCTTTCCGTACTCCCGGATTGCCTCCCGGAGCTGATCGGTCTCCTCGAAGCGTCTGGCGAGGCGCAGGGTCCTCGTTCGGTCGAACATGCGAGGGGTGCGGCACCACGTGGAGCCGGCGCCGCGAAGATACCACGCTTTTTTCCGAACCCCGCGAAAGCCGGGGTGAAACGAGGCGCGGCTTCCGCGGAGTTGACGCGCGCGGGAAGCTCGGAGACGAGCGCTCCATACCGATGCCGACGTGCAAGGGCTGTGGTGAAGAAGTCGACGAGCTCGTCACCGTGAAAGTGAGCGGAAAGTCGAAGAAGCTCTGCGAAGACTGCGCGGACCGGGCGAGGGAAAGCGAAGCGATCGCCGAGGAGAGCGAGTCCGTCGTTCAGGGAATGATGGGGTTCAAGGGCCGGCGCTGACGGGCTTCACGACTCGCTCGCTCCGGCGCCAGAAGCTCACGTTCCCGCGCGCCCGCATCTCCTCGAATCCGGCGTCCTTCGCCTTCCCCCGCAGGTCCGGGAAGTCGCACTGGTCCTCCAGGATGACGTACGCCGCGCGCTCGAACGCTTCGGCCGGAACGTTCGCCGCCGAGACGGAAATTTCCGGGACGCGCTGGTTGATCGTCCCCGGCGCGTAGTAACCGACGGGCTGGCTCTGGTTGCAGGTGACGATCAGCGCGCCTCCGAGGGGCGTGTCCGGCGGCGGCGCGTCGGGCAGCCGGAAGAGCGTCAGCTTGTCCACCTTCCGCACGGGCTTCGCATAGCGGGACAGGAGATCCGAGAAGACGAGCTCACCCGCGAGGCCGTGCCCTCCGCCGTCGGGATGATACTTGCCGGTGACGACGTACCGGGCGCCGAAGGAGCGGATCAGGTCGTACACGGCCCGGGGCGAGCCGAGGTTTCCGTACTCGATGCCCCCTTGCCACGCGGCTTCGTCGATCACGACGGGCGCGTCGAGGCCGAGCCACAGGCGATCTTCGTGGACCAGCACGCGGGCGCCGCGCGGCACGTACCTGCCGAGCTCCGTCCAGGCGGAAAAACCCCAGTCTTCGTAGGGCTGGAACCGCTCGTCGTAGTTCCCCTTGTAGCCCGCGCCGACGAGGGAAATCACCTCCGGAAGCGCGTGTCCGGAGGGGATCATGAACGACATCGGCGCGAGCCCGAGCCCCGCCCCCGCGAGCCCCTGCGCGACGACGAGGCCGAGCGCACCGAACTTCGCCGGCCACGAGAACTCGGTCCACATCCGGTGGAGCGTCGCGAGCGTCGCGGCGACCAGCCAGGGCAGGCACGCCTGCAAGTAGCGATCGCGGTGATTCGTCCAGTACCAGGTGAGGACGGCGGTGAACGAGAGCGCGTACGCCGCCTTCACGCGCCACGGGGGGCGGGTGAACGGAAGGCAGTAGAGGGTCGCCGCGAACAGGAAGCCGAACGTGGGCACGTCGTCGTGGAAGCCGTAGGACTGCACGCCGAAGCCGAGCGTGAGCGCCGCCTTCAAGGACTCGACCACGCCGTCGAGGTCGCGCGTCGGGCTCAGGATGCAGAGCTTCAGGAAGATGCGATGGTAAGATTCCGCCTGCCTCGTCCACGGGTGGGCGGAGAACCAGTCGTGGAGGATGGGGAAGGCGGGGTCGCCGTACCACACCCAGTTCTTCACGAAGTGGGGCGCAGTCGCGACGGCGAACGCGCCGAACGCGAGCCCGACGGAGACCATGGCCTTCCGCCGGTGAATCCCTCGTCGGAGGAAGACTCCGGCGCGCGCCGCCATCGCGAACAGCAGCGGGATCGCGACGGAGATCGCCGAGTACTTCGTCAGCGTCGCGCCGCCGGCGACGAGGCCCACGAGGACGGCGAGCGCGGGCGAGAGCGTCCGCATCGCCGGCAAGATCGCGAGGAGCCCCGCCGGAGCGAAGACGGCAGCGACGTGGTCCGCCCCGACGGACAGGTTCGAGTCGTACGCGAGCAAGCCCGGGAACAGGAAGAACCCCGCCCAGGC
>DASZXK010000043.1:0-4934 GCA_035545855.1 Polyangiaceae bacterium | reverse complement strand
CGCCGGTGGCTCCTGCATTCGCTCGCCGAGGGCCGTCCCCTATCGCCGGAACGTCGTTTGCAGCGGACCCGGACCGAAACCCGGAACCGTCGAGGCAATCGAAGCCGCGGACGGAAAGGAGCAGTCCGATGGAATCGTCTCGTAGGTTTCGAAACAGGCAGGACGCCGGGCGACAGCTCGCGGCTGCCCTCGGCGAGTACGCGGGGGAAGATTCGATTGTCGTCGCGCTTCCTCGCGGCGGCGTTCCCGTCGGCTACGAGGTCGCGCGCTCCTTGCGCGTGCCTCTGGATATCCGCGTGGTCCGAAAACTGGGCGTCCCCTTTCAGCCGGAGCTCGGGATGGGCGCCGTGGCGGAAGGAGGATTCACCTACGTGTCTCCCGAGATCGTGACGATGGCCGGGGTATCGGAGCGAACGCTCGCGGACGTCGTGACGCAGAAGCGTCTCGAGGTCGAGGAACGCGTACGCAAGTTCCGTGGGGGATGGCCACGACCTGATCTTCATGATCGTACGGTGATCCTCGTCGACGACGGCATTGCGACGGGCGGCACGGTACGGGTGGCCATTCGGTCGATACGAGCGGAGATGCCGAGACGAATCGTTCTCGCGGCGCCCGTGGCCGCCGCGGACACGATCCGGGCGCTGTCTCCGGAGGTCGATCGCGTGGTGTGTCTTCTGATTCCCCCCGAGCTCTACGCCATCGGAGTCTGGTACGACGACTTCGCGCAGGTGTCGGACGAAGAGGTCGCGAGCGTGCTGGCCAGAGCTCGAGAGGAGGAGGCGGGATGCGCCTCGCCCGGCCCCACGCCGCTCGATCGGCCGGCGAAGGACGTCGGGGCCGCGGGGGAAAGCACGGAGAGGTCACGATGAGCGAGCTCGATCTGCCCGGAGACCCTCGCCTCGCCGTGTTCTCGCTGAACTCCGGCCGCTCGCTGCTCGAACGAGTGTGCCGGCGCCTCGGCGTGTCGCCAGGAACGCACGAAGAGCGCGACTTCGAGGACGGCGAACACAAGATCCGTCCGCTCGAGGACGTGAGCGGACGGGACGTGTACGTCGTACAGTCGCTCTACGGGGACGAAACCCTGTCGGTCGACGAGAAGCTGACCAGGCTCCTATTTTTCATCGCGGCGCTCGGCGACGCGGGCGCCGAGCGCGTGACCGCAGTCGTTCCGTATCTCTGTTACTCGCGCAAAGATCGCCGGACGAAAGCGCGCGATCCGGTCACCAGTCGGTACGTCGCGGCTCTGTTCGAAGCGGTCGGCACGGGCCGTGTGGTGACCGTCGACGTACACAACCCGGCCGCGTACGAGAACGCTTTCCGGATCCCGACCGTGCACCTCACCGCTGCACGTCATTTCGTCGACGCTCTCGTTCCGCTGATCGGCGACGAACCGGTCATCGTCGTGTCGCCGGACGCCGGCGGTGCGAAGCGAGCCGAGCGGCTCCGCGAGGCGCTCGAACGGCGTCTCGGTCGCGAAGTGCCGTCGGCCTTCGTCGAGAAATTCCGCAGTGAAGGAGTCGTGCGCGGGGGCGCGGTCGTCGGCGCGGTCGAAGGCCGCGTCGCGGTGATCGTGGACGACCTGGTGAGCAGCGGGACCACGCTCGCCCGCGCGGCCTCGGCGTGTCGCGCCCGCGGCGCGCGGCGGGCGTACGCGGCGGCGACTCACGCGGTCTTCTCCGCCGAAGCGAACCGGTCGCTGGGGAGATCCGATCTCGAACGGATCGTCGTCCTCGACACGATACCCCCTCGCCGCTTCGAAGAAGATCTGCTGCAGGGGCGGCTATGCGTCCTGGACTGTACGGACCTGCTCGCGGGGGCGATCCGAGGCCTCCACACGAACGGTTCGCTCCCCGAGCTGGCCGAGGCTTGAATCGCCGGCTCACACGAGCTCTCGAGCGAGGCCAAGGTAGACGTTGCCGCGCTCGCGCCAGAAGTCCCGCCGAGTGACCACGCCATCGTCCAGGTGCCACACCGCGACGGCGGCACGGATCATGGCATGGTAGCTCTCGTAGAATCGAACCAGCGTGTCCGGCGGCCGATCACCGGTCGCCTCGGCGTAGCGGACGAGCAACCGATCTCCGATCCAGGATGCGCCGAGGCGCCGGCATTCGAGGGCCAGGAACGAGAGCTCCGACACCGGATCGAGCAAGCGGAGGTCGCGGTCGAAGTCGAGACAGTCGATGACCACCGGTTCGGGCTCCAAGCAGACGTGTTCGGGTCGCAGGTCACCGTGCGCGTCCACGATCGAGCTCGCGCGCCCCTCCAGGAGCTCGGCATGCGTCTCCAGCCATCGCCGCTGAGCCGCGGCCACCCCCTGGACGTCGGCCACGCGGAGGCCGTAGCGAGGCTGTTCCAGGGAGCGCTGCTTGGACTCGATCTCGGCGAACAATCGCGCTCGGTACGAGGGACCCGAAAAGGCGGCGCGCTCGGCGGTCGCATAGAAGCGGACGAGTGTCTGCGTCAGGTGGTCGACGGCCGCCGGAGACACCGCCTGCTGCGCGATACGAGCGTCCAGCATGAGGTCGGCGGGCAAGCGGCGCATCTTGACCAGCCATTCCACGGGTGCGCCGGCGCCTTCGACACGCAGGCCGTCGCCGTGCCGCACGACGGGCACGACCGCCAGATAGACGTTCGGCGCGATCCGGCGGTTCAGTCGAAGTTCCGTCTCGCAAGCACGTCGGCGTGCTTCGAGCGTCGTGTAGTCGAATAGCGCCGAACGGGCCGGCTTCTTCAGCTTGTAGGCGTGCGACTCGGTGAGAAACACCCAGGACAGGTGCGTCTCCACCGCGGTCACCCGGTGAACGCCGCTCGCGTGGCTCGCCGGGTCGCGCAAGGCGAGAACCGTCGCCGCCAGGTCCCCTCCGGCACGTGCAGGCGCCTCCGGCCCCAGGGGCATGTCAGGGGTGCCCGGCTGCAGCAAGGGAACACCTAGCGACGAGTGTCGTCATGACGGAATTCCGAGCAAGGGTCGCGCCATGCCCTTCGTCGTGCGCCCCTCCCCCTCGCGCCCGTTTTTCGCGCGATGGCCGCCGGAGGACGCAGTCGGTGCGCGCGGCGAGCGTGCAGGGAAGGCGCGCCCGTCGCAGGCCTTGCGCTCCATACCCGCAGACGGCTTCGGCGTCAGTGCCATCGCAGCCGGAGCGCTCCATCGGCGTCCAGCCCGACGCTCGTCCGGAACGAAGCACCTTCGCGATTCAGCATTTCCGCGAGCCACCGCGCGTCGAACGCCGACGCCCGCTCGAGCCGAAAACGGCGGATGCGCATGGGCACCATTCGTACGTCGTTCAAGCTCCCCGACCTGCCGTCGACGTCCACGAAATACATGAGAGAGAGGTCTCCTCGATACGCTTCGTGTCCAGAGATCCCTTCGTAGTCGTCGATGAAGTCGCCGCATCCGTGGAGAACGAGCTTGTTCCGATATACCTCGATGCCCTTCACGTGATGCGACGAGTGGCCATGGATGACGTCCACGCCGCATTCGTCGATCAGAGCGCGAGCGAGGGTGCGGTGGCGCTCGGGGATCGCATATCCGAAGTTTTCCCCCCAGTGCAGAGACGCGACGACGACGTCGCCCGGACGCCGAACGCCCGCGAGCGCTTCACGCACGTATGCGGTGGTTCGGGCCACGGGCCCGTCCCAGAGGTTCACTCCCGGCCGGTGCTCGGTCGCGCCCCATTCGGGGGGAATCCCGCTGGATCTCGAGCCGATGCCGAGGACCAGCACTCGCGTCGCAGGACCGACCGGAAGCACCGCGGGAGCCCTTGCTTCCGCCGCATTGGCGCCGGCCCCCGCCGTCTTCACTCCGGCACCGTGCAGTACGGAGAGCGTTTCGACGAACCCGTCTCGTCCATAGTCGAGCACGTGATTGTTGGCGAGGTCGGCGCAGTCGACGTGGGCCGCCGTGAGGCACGTCACGTTCTCGGGTCTCATCCGATAGTTGATTCCCTTCGGCTGCCAGTCGTCGCTGCGCGTGATGCTCGTCTCGAGGTTGACCACGCGGAGATCGGGCGCCGCGCGCCTCATCTCGTCCAGCGCGTCTCCCCAGACGTACTCGTAACCCACGCCGCGCGGGATGGTGCCGTTCGCCCGTTCCGCCAGCCAAACGTAGTCGCGCGCGTCGGTGATCGCGGACTCGTGAAGCTCCGGATGGCTCGTGACCGGCAGGATCTGATCGATGCCTCGCCCGATCATGACATCCCCCACGAGTAGAAGACGAATCAGTCCCGGCTGCGCCATGATGCTCACCCGGTCTTCTCGTGGACCTGCATCCGATGAGACCTTTTCAGGGAATCCTCGTCGCGCCACGCTCGGCGCGGAATCACGGACCTGCGTATCGACGACGGTACCCGTCTGCTACCTGGTCCTTCGCGGCGCTTCGCGCTCGTGAAGTCGAACCGTGCTCGCCTGCGGCCCCTTCTTGCTCTCGTTCGGCGCGAGCACGAACCGTACCTCGCTTCCGACTCGGAGCCGCGAAAAGCCCCCATCGGCGACGCTGTTCTCGTGAAAGTACACTTCCAGCTCGTCAGGCGTCACCAAGAAGCCGTAGCCGTCGTGCGGGAAAATGCGTCCGACGCGTCCGACATCGGGCTCCTCGTGGGTCTTCACGTCCCCGCGACGGTATCGAATCTGGTCTTCGAGCTGCCGCGCCGCCGCGTTGAAGGCGTCCCGTACGACGACATTGAACTCTTCGTGAGAGTGGTCGTCGGCCGGATTGCGGGTGACCACGATTTCTCCCGTCGGTGTCGTGAGGTCGATCCGGACGGCGAAGAGACGGCCCTTGTGATGGTGCCGATGAGGAACGTCGACGGTGACGTGACAGCGCGTGATGCGTTCGTGAAAGCGCTCGAGCTTCGCCGCGCGCTGGCGAATCGTCGATTCGACGGTTTCGGATGGGTCCAGGCCTCGGAGCGTGATCTGTAGAGGGAGTTGCACGA
>DASZXK010000042.1:0-7245 GCA_035545855.1 Polyangiaceae bacterium | reverse complement strand
GGGCGGAGATCTTGCTGGGCGCGGAGGACGGACGTCATCTCCCTGACCGTCACGGCGAGGTCCGTGATGGCGGATGCGGTTCGGAGCTCCGATTCCACGATGCGGCCGCCGAGGTCCGTTCGCATGGCGTCCACGCGTTCGTTCGTCTTACGAATCTCGTCGTTCGTCCTGCGAATCTCGTCGCGGATTTCCCGCAGGATGCGCACGGTGAGGTTCACGGGGTCGTCGGGCATTGTAGCAGGGGGTCGGTGCCACGCCGCGCCGGTTGCGACGAAACCTAGCCCCCCGACGTCCCGTTCCCGTCCTTCGGGTTGGCATCCGCGGTGGGCGCCGTCCCGGACGTCGCAGCCGCCGTTCCCGGGTTCCCGCTCCTTTTCACCGGCCCGCGCTGCCTCGACCGCGCGAGGTGGATCGCGAGCCTCCGGTGGAGCTCCGACGAGAGCGTCCGGTCCGCGTTGCAGACCTCGGCGAAATCGTCCGCCCGGAGGCGCAGCATGCGTGTCCGCTCCGCGGCGATCGGAAGCTCCGTCGCGACCGGCACACCGACGAGCGACTCCGGAAACAGCAAGGCGCCTACCGTGACCACCCGATCGCCGTCGCAGCGGACCAGGCCGTCCAGGACGACGTACGCGACGAAGTCGCTCGCGACGACCTGGGGGATCATCTGCTCGGCTTCCACCTCGATTTCGACGGAGGCGGCGAGCGCCGCCATGACGGTGGAGAGCGGGAGGTCCTGGAAGATGGGGGTGAGCTGGGCTTTTTCGATGTCCCGCGCGCGGAAGCCGCGGTCGTCGTCCGTGCGGCGGACGAAGCGCTCGGCGAGCTCGATGACGAGGGCCGTCGCGTTGTCCCGGCCGCGCTGGGCGACTCTCGCGATGAGGGCGCGCGCGGCGGCCTCGGCGTTGCCGGTGCGGAGGAGCTCGCTGAGCTCGGCTTCCGTATCGAGCTGGCCGTGCACGCCGTCGGAACAGAGGAGGAGACGATCGCCCTTCGAGAGATCCACGAAGAGCGTGTCCACGTCGACCCGCTCGGCGATGCCGACGGCGTTCATGAGTCGCTGGTGCTTGGCGGTGCGCTTGTGCGGGCTCATGAGGCCCGTCGCCTTGAGCGTCTCCGCCTCCACGTGGTCCTGCGTGAGCTGGAGCACCGTGCTCGGGCGCGCGAGATAGACGCGGCCGTCCCCGGCGTGCGCGACGAAGGCGTGGTCCCGCGCGAGCCAGACGACGTCCAGCGTCGTCCCCATGCCGGTGTGCGCCGGGTCCTTCCGCGCTTCTTCGCGGACGCGCTCGTTTGCGTGCTCGATGGAGCGCCGGAGGCGCGCGAGGACGGCGCGGCGGTTCTCGAGCGTCGGCTCCCGGACGTAGTGCTCGATGGCCGACTGCGAGCGCTGCGAGCCGATGGATCGGCGCACCTCCTCGATCGCGAGGCGGGACGCGATTTCTCCGGCGGCGTGGCCGCCCATGCCGTCCGCGACCGCGAACAGGGCGAGGGTCGGATCGACGAGGTGCGCGTCCTCGTTCGTGTCGCGGCTCCGGCCGATGTCCTCGACCACCTTGTATGCAATCCGGTAGTCGAAGCGGGGGACGATCTGGGTCACGCGACTCACGAGAGTAGCGCGCATCGAGCCCTCCCGCGAAAGATCCGTGTTAGACGCGATGCACCTTGAGGGTCCTCGGGATCGAGACGTCGTCGCGGCGCGGCACGGTGGCCGTGCTCGCGGAGGGGCGCGTCCTCGCCGTGAAGGAGAGCACCGAGCCGCACGGGGACCGTCTCCTCGGGCTCGTCGGTGAGACGCTTCGCGAAGCGGGTCTCGAGAAGACGGACCTCGATCGGCTCGGGGTCGGCATCGGACCGGGGTCCTTCACGGGCGTACGCGTGGGCGTCGCGCTCGCGCAGGGGATCGCGCTCGGCCTCGGGCGGCCCCTCGTGGGCGTGTCGTCCCTGCGCGCGATGTGCCGCGCCGTGCCGGGCGAGACCCCGGGGGCCCGCTGCGCCGTCCTCGATGCGCGCCGGGGGGAGCTCTTCTTCGCGGCGTACGCCGCGGATGGGCGCGAGCTCGTCGCCCCGAGGACCATCGCTCCCGCGGAGCTCGCCGCCGCGATCCGGGGAGTGCCGGGCGCGGCCCTCCTCGTCGGCGAGCCGCCGCCGGGGCTTCCGCTTTCCCTCCCCCGCTGGGCGTCCCTCGAGTCGGACCTCCCGCATGCCGTGGCAGTCGCGCGAGCCGCGTCCGAGCTGTCGGAAATCGACTGCCCCCCGGAGCCCGCCTACGTCCGCGAGGCCGACGCAATCCGCCCCGATCTCCCCAAATCTCCGCTATCTTCGGGCGGCCCGAGATGAGCACGGAAGCGAGCCCCGATGACCAGTCTCGCCTCCTCAGCCGGTTCGGCCGGAGGTTCGCCGCGGGGGAGGTCATCTTCGCGGCAGGCTCCCCTGCGAACGAGGCCTATCTCCTCCAGGAAGGAAGAGTCCGGCTCATCCTCCGGGTCGGGAACGCCGAGCGAAGCCTCCGGGTGCTCCGGCCCGGAGATCTCTTCGGCGAGCAGGCGCTCGTGCCCGGAACTCCGCGGACTTCCACGGCCGTCGCCCTGGTGGACAGCACCGCCCTCGCCCTCGAGACCGGCACGTTCGAGCACATCCTGACCGGCAATCCGGCGGTCGGCATGCGGGTGCTCCAGCAGCTCATCCGCCGCCTCCGGGACGCCGAGGACCAGATCGAGATCCTGATGCTCCGGGATTCTCAGGTGAAGGTCTGCGTCGCGCTCCTCCAGCTCGCCCAGGAAGCGCACCGGAACCGCTCGGAAAATGGCGAATCCGTTACCCTTTCCGTCTCGCCCATGGATCTCTCGGCCCGGGTCGGGCTGGACGTGGACACGGTGAAGCGAAACATCCAACAGCTCCGGACGAGCGGTCATGTCCGCATCGAGGGCGAGCAGATCCAGATCCCCGACCTCGAGGGGATGTACGAACTCCGACGGTTGCTCGAGTTGAAGGACGAGATCGCGGGCGGCGTGGACCCGGCCAAGGCTTCGCCTCGAAGGGAACAGACGTGAGGCGCGCGGGGGTCGCCGCGCTCGTGTTCGCCGTCTGGGTCGCGGCGTGTGGCGGAGGGTCCGGGAGCGGGGGGATGCCCGCGAAGGACCCGGAGCGGCAGAGCGTCGCGGAGCACGATATCGCTACCGATTTGTGGCTCCGCCGGCGTCAGCCGCGGCAGGCGCTCGAGCACGCGCTCCGCGCGGTGCAGCTGAACGACGAGAACGCGGAGGCCTGCCACCTGGTGGCCCTGCTCTACCTGGACTTCTGCAGCCGCGGGCCGGAGGAGTGCCACCTCGCCGAGGCGGCGAAGTACGCCCGCATGGCGCTCGACGCGAAGAAGGAGTTCCGGGAGGCGAAGAACACCCTCGGGGTCATCCTCGTCCACCAGAAAAAATACGACGAGGCCATCAGCGTGCTGCGCCCGCTGGCGGAGGACATCCTCTACCAGACCCCCGAAAATTCCTGGGGAAATCTGGGCTGGGCCTACCTGGAGAAGGGGGACCTGGACCACGCGATCGAGGCCCTCCGCCGGAGCGTCGCGGCCCAGCCGAACTTCTGCGTCGGCAACTACCGCCTGGGGCTCGCCTACGAGCGCAAGGGCTCCCCGGCACAAGCCGTCGAAGCGTTCTCGCGAGCGCTCGAGACGGACCACGTCGAGTGCAAGGGCCTGCAGGACGCCTACGCGGGGCGGGCGAGGACTCTCGTGAAACTCGGACGAGCGGACGACGCTCGCGACGATCTCGAGCGTTGCGTTCAGCTCGACAAGCGGACGGACGCTGGACGAGAATGCAGCGCGCTGCTCGGGAAACTCGAGTAGCGCGCCGTTCTCATGGAACCCGTCGGGCAGTACCTGAAGCGCCACCGCGAGGCGCGCGACATGAGCGTCGAGGAGCTCTCTCGCGCGACGCGCGTGCCGATGGACAGCGTCACGCGCATCGAGGCCGATCAGTTCGACGAGCTCCCGGGGGAAGTGTTCGTGCGCGGCTTCCTCAAGTCCTACGCGCGCGCCGTCGGGCTCGCGCCGGATGAAGTGCTCGCGCGCTACACGGCGAGCCGCCGCATCGCGTGGGTCACTCCCCTCCCCATCTCGAGCCCCACGAAGCCCGCGAGAAGCCGCCGTTTCGGCGTCGCCATCGCGTTCGTGCTGCTGCTCATCCTGTTCACGCTCGCCCTGAGCATCGTGCTGAAGCCGCGCGGGCACGACATGCCTCAGGAGCTCTCCCGCTCGACGCCGGGCTCGTCGCTCCCGGTCGGGTGAGGGGCGCTCGCGCCGCTCGTCCGCACACCTCGACGCGCGCGCTCCTCCTCCGTCGTGTCGAGCACGGCGAGAGCGATCTCGTGCTCGCTCTCTTCACGGAGAAGGCCGGACGCGTCTCGGCGCTCGCGCGCGCGGCGCGGAAGAGCCGGAAGCGCTTCGGCGGATCGCTCGAGGCGTTCCACACGCTCGCGGTGGAGCTCGACGAGCCGACGAGCGGCGAGCTGCACCAGCTCCGTGAAGCGACGCTCGCGGTCGTCCGTCACCGGCTGACGGCGGACCTCGCGCGGATGGACGCGGCGGGGCGCGCGCTCGCGTGGCTCCGCAGCGCGGCTCCGCCGAGACACCCGGAGCCCGAGCTGTGGAACGTCGTGACGCGCTTGCTCGACAGACTCGACTCGGAGAGCGCGCCGCCGCCGAAGCTCGTGCTCGCCGAGGAGGGCCTTCGGTTCCTCGCCGCGCTCGGCTGGGGCCTCACGCTCGGGAGCTGCGTCCGGTGCGGAAAACCGTGCGAACCCGGCAAGGCCGCGATGATCGACCCGGTCCGGGGCGGGCTCGTCTGCCGGGCGTGCGGCGGGGCGCGCTTCCGCGTCTCGGGCGCGGCGCGGGCTCGGCTCGCGAAGGCGGAGCTCGCGCCGCCCGACGTGGACCTCGCCCTGGATCTCGTCGAGCGGGCCCTCGCCGCGCACGCGGGCGTGGAGCCGCCGGGATGATCCCCGAAGTTTGTCTCGGTCGCCGTCCGGGTTAGGAACGACTCTCCGTGGGAGCCGCCGATTCCGATCGCGTGACCGCCGAGCGGCGCGCCCTCACCTCCCGCGCCGGCGTGGTGGCGCTCGGGACGCTCGCGAGCCGCATCCTCGGGCTCGGACGGGATCTGGTGCTCGCCGCGGCGTTCAGCCGCGGGGCGACGGACGCGTTCATGGTCGCGTTCACGATCCCGAACACGCTCCGGCAGCTCCTCGCGGAAGGCGCCGTGCAGACCGCCGTGCTCCCCGTCCTCGCGAAGACGCGCGAGCAAGAAGGGCCGGAAGCAGCGCGACGGTTCTTCGCGGCGGCGCGCGGCGTCTCCATCGCGGCGCTCCTCGCCGTCAGCGTCCTCGGCGTCTTGTTCGCGGGACAGCTCGTGGATCTCTTCGCCGTCGGGTTCCGGAGCGAGCCCGGGCAGAGCGAACGGACCGCGACGCTCACTCGCTGGCTCTTTCCGTACATCTTCTTCATGGGGACGGCCGCGTTCGGCTCCGCGGCGCTGAACTCCGAGAAGCGCTTCGTGGTGACGGCGTTCGCCCCGGGGCTCCTGAACGTCGCGTGCATCGCGTGCGCCCTCTTGCTCCCCGGGACGCTCGTCGCGCACGGCGAAGATCCGATCCTCTCCATGGCGTTCGGCGCGCTCCTCGGCGGCGTGCTCCAGGTCGTCGCGCAGTGGCCGAGCCTGATCCAGGTGCGCTATTTCGACCGACCGACGCTGTCGTTCGCGCACCCGGGAGTCCGGGAGGCCCTCCGACGGATGGGGCCGGTGGTCGCCGGGCTCGGCATCTACCTGATGGACGTGGTCGTCGCGCGGCGGTTCCTCTCCGAGCTCGGCGTCGGAGCCCAGACGTACTTCGGGTTCGCGCTCCGCCTGTGTGATTTCCCGCAAGGCATCTTCGTGATGGCGATCCAGACCGCCGCCCTGCCGTCACTCGCTGCGCTCTCGGCCCGTGGCGACCGGGAAGCGCTCGAGTCCACCTACGCGTTCGGCGTAAGGCTCACGCTGTTCGTCGCCATCGCCGCGACGGCGCTCTTCGTCTTCCTCGCCGAGCCCATCGTCGCGCTCCTCTTCCAGCGCGGCGAGTTCGACGCCGTCGCGACGCACGAGACGGCCCGTGCCCTGGTCGCCCAGGGCCTCGGCATCTGGACGGTCGCCATCGTGCGGCAGCTCCTCGCCGTCTATTTCGCCATCGGGGACACGCGCACCCCCGTGGTCGTTTCTCTCCTGGATTTCGGCGCGTTCATCGCGCTCGCGCTCGTGCTCCGGGGACCCCTCGGGCACGTCGGGATCGGCTATGCCGTCGCCGGCTCGAGCGCCGTGCAGATGCTCCTCCTCTGGACGCGGCTCCGGAGCCACCTCGGGAGCCTCAGACTGCGCGAGATCGGCCATTCGGCGACGCGGACGCTCGGCGCTTCACTCCTGGCCGGCGGCGCGGGGTGGCTCGTCGCCGGCCTCACGGAACACCACCTGCGCTTCCCGCCCGCCCTCGGTCACATCCTCCCCGGCGCCGCCGGCGCGACGGCGTTCCTCGCGGTGTACCTCGGGGTTTCCCACGCCGCAGGGAGCGAAGAACTCGCGATGGTGCTGTCCTCGGTTCGCCGAAGGCGGCGCACCTGACACGGGTCTGGCAAGACCTGAGCCCGGCGGCCGGTCGCCTCGCACGGAGACGCCTTTGGGGGGGTATGCTCACTCGCACGAGTTGTCATTCGAGCTCATACAATATCGGACAAGATCACGCTCACAAATACATATAATCACTACTGATTTTTACCGTCTTACAACCAGCCACCGTCTTCGCTTGTATGACAAGTTCTCCTGGTGAGAATACCCCCTCATCGTCGTCTGAAGGCGCCCGCCCGAAACTGAAGGCGCCCGCCCGAAACCGAAGGCGCCCGAAACCGAAGGCGCCCGCCCGAAACCGCGACTCCGCGACTCGCGCCACCCGGAGGACGCATGATCGCTCCGCCGGCACCCCGCGTTCGCCCCGCCGCCGTCGAGAGACTAGGCTGCGCCCGTGCCTGACGCCCCGAAGAAACCGCGCCTCACGTCTGCTCGCTTCGTCGCGAGCGCGCCGGCCGCGAAGCTGCTCCCTCCGCCGACGGGGGTCGAGGTCGCGTTTGCCGGCCGCTCCAACGTCGGGAAAAGCACGCTCCTGAACGCGCTCATGGAGCGAAAGGGGCTCGCGCGCACGAGCTCGACTCCCGGGTGC
>DASZXK010000041.1:0-22275 GCA_035545855.1 Polyangiaceae bacterium | reverse complement strand
TGCGGCGCGAGCCTCGGGGGACCAGGTCCCCCGTCAATAATGCGGCGGCTTCTCGTTCGGTGGATTCCCCTCGGGGCCGTCGTCCACGGTGCTCCGGAGCTCGGACAGCTCGCGGCGGAGTTTCGTCACCTCCGTGCGGAGCTCGAGGATGACCTGATCGAGCTCGCTCACCGTCTTTTCGAGGTACGTGTAGCGGACCTCGAGGTCCGTCAGGCGCCGTTCCACGCGCGGAGCATAGCCCCGGGGCCGCGCCTCAGGCGAGCCCGGTCATCCTCTCGGAGAGCGCCCAGAGTCCCTTCTGGAGGGCCACGTCGTAGGAGAGGTCGGACGAGCGCGTCTCCCGGCCCTTTTCGTCGAAATACTTCCCCGTGACGGCGGCGAGCGACGGGTCCGTCGCGAGCTTCAGGGACGTCTGGGCGCCTTTCTCGGGCGTCCACATGAACGGCGCCGCGATCCGGACGAGCGTCTTGAACGTGCCCGGCGTGTTCCTCCCGAAGCCGGATGCGATGACCCCGGGGTGAAGCGCGTTCGTCGTGACCGTGGTGCCCTCGAGGCGGCGCGCGAGCTCGTAGGTGAAGAGGACGTTCGCGAGCTTGGAACGACAGTACGCGACGAACGGCACGTATCCCTTCTTCATTTCCACGTCTTCCAGGTCGAAGCCGCCGCGCTTGTGGGCCCGGGAAGCGACGTTCACGATGCGGGACGGCGCCGACGCCTTCAATCGGTCGAGGAGCAGGTTCGTGAACAGGAACGGCGCGAGGTGGTTCACCCCGAACGTGAGCTCGATGCCGTCCTTGGTGTTCCGCCTTTCGGTCTGGATGGCTCCCGCGTTGTTCACGAGGACGTCGATCTTCGGGACCTTCTCGAGGATCTCCGTGGCTGCGCGGCGGACGTCCGCGAGGGATTCGAAATCGGACAGGACGAGCGTCGCCGTGCCGCCGTTTCGCGTGATCTCGCTCCGGAGCGTGTCCCCCTTGTCCCGGCTCCGGCAGACGAGGACGACGTGCGCCCCGCGCCGGGCGAGCTCCTTCGCCGTCACCTCTCCGATGCCGGACGTCGGGCCCGTCACGATCATCACCTTCCCGTTCAAGGGTCCTTCGTTTTGGGGCATGGTGCGGGCGATCATGAAGCAACGGCTCCGATCGGCAAGACCCGTGCGCGCGTCCGCCCCGGTCGCCCTCCACCAGCTCCGCGTGGCCGTCGCGGAGGAGCACGGGGACCTCGTCGCGGCGCTCGTGATCCGGGCCGGCGGCGGGGGAGTCGTGGAGGAACCGTTTGGGCACGACGTCCGGCTCGTGACGTACGGGCCCCGCGGGACGCTCGAGAAGCTCGCGAGCTATCTCCGTGGCCTGCTCGGTACGGCGGCCCGCGTGGAAGTCCGCACCCCACCGAAACGCCTCGGCGACTGGGAAACGGCGTGGACCCGGCGCCTCGACGCCGTGCGCGTGAGCCCGTCGCTCGTCCTGGTTCCGGAAGGCGTCCGCGCGAGGGGCGGGGCGTCTGACGTCGTCGTGAGGCTGCACCCCGCCCCGACGTTCGGCTTCGGCGAACATCCGACCACTCGCATGGCCGCACGCGCGGTCGAGGAACTGGCGCGGACCGGCCGGTCGCGGTCGCTCCTCGATTTCGGCGCCGGAAGCGGCGTGCTCGCGCTCGTGTTCGTGGCGTGCGGCGGGGAGACGGCGATCGGCACGGACATCGACGCCCGCGCCGTCCGGAGCGCACGGAAGAACGCGACGCTGAACGCCCTGTCGCGGAAGGTCCGCTTTTCGTCCGCGCCGCTCCGCTCGGTCCGGGGCGCGTTCGACGTCGTCGTCGCGAACGTGGAGCGCGGGACGATCCTCGCGGAAGCGCCCGAGCTCGCGGCGCGCGTGGCGAAGGGCGGCACGGTGCTCCTCACCGGGTTCCTCGGAAGCGACGTCCGGGACGTCCTCGCCGCGTTCGCTCCCCACGGCCTTCGTCGCCGTCGGGTCGAGAGGGAGGGGGACTGGGCGCTCCTCGTTCTCGGCGCGCCCGCTAGGCGGACGCCGCCGGTCGCGTCGCGAGGAGCGCGAGGGAAACGACCGAGAGTACGAAGAAGGAGCCGTACGCCCAGAAGTCGATGACCGGGCCGCCGTGGGTGATGGCGTCGGAGAAGAACACGCCTCCGAACATCACCACGCTCCCCACTCCCAGGACCGGGAGCGCCCACCGCTCTCCGCGCGCGAGCGGGCCGAGCACGAGCGCGAGCGCGAAGAGGGACGCAGTCGCGTACTTGCAGGCTTCCCACACGACGTGGAAGTTCTGGTGCGGCGTGGCCCCGGCCTGGAACAGGTGCAGCTTCGCTGCAAACGGAGCGCCCAGGATCCCGAGCACGTGAATCGTCGCGAGGACACCCAGGGCGAGTTTGCGCAGCGGATCGCTCTCTTCTCGCATGGACCCCGTTTGGCTACACTGTGGGCGAGCGTCAAGAAACTGACGGTTTTTCCCGCTACTTCGTGCGGCCCGTCGCTGGCGCCGGCCCCCGATTCGTGGGAGGGTGGGGAAGGAACGTGGGAATGGCCGCCATCGCCCGTCAGCAATCGAAGAGTCCATGGGTCCTCGTCGTGGACGACGACCCGGTGGCTGCACGGGCGACGGCGCGGGCGGTGAGTGGAGCAACGGGCGCCCGGGTGGCGCTCGTCGCGGACGTGGACTCCGCGCTCCGACTCGCCACCCGCGCCAGCGTCCCGCCGGCGGCCGCGATCCTGGACTTCGAGCTCGCGGGCGGCGCGACGGGGCTTTCCGTCCTCATGAGCCTCCGCGCGAACGGTTGCGACGCGCCGTGCGCGTTCCACACGGGCGCGCCGGACGCCGCACTGGAGGCCCTCGAGAAGAGCCGCATCGGGGACGGCTATCCGGTGTTCGACAAGGGAGACGGCACGCTCATCTCCTGGCTCGCGCGGACGATCGGCATCCCGCAGGGTTCGCACACGAGCGGCGTCCGGCGCAAAGTCGAAGGCTGAGAGCGGGTCGCCATCGTCGGCCTTCTGCTCATCGCGAGCGGCCGGCGCTTGGTGATACGTTCCTCCGTTGCCGCGCGCTCCGTGCCGGCATTTGACGAGGTAACGATGCGCCGTGCCCTATTCGTCTGTGTTGCTGCGGTCGTGTCCGGGTGCGGTGGCGGGGATTCCGGGTCGCCCTTCGGCCTGCATCCGTCGACGGACGCCGGAAGCATCCCGGACGGGACCCTCGGTGGATCCGGTGGCGCGTCCAACTCGGGCAGCGGCGGCGCGACGTCGACTGGCGGGACGGCGTCTGCTGGCGGCGGCGCTGGCAGCGGCGGCACGTCCGCGACCGGTGGCGACACGAGTACCGGCGGCACGTCATCGGCAGGCGGTGATAGCGGCAGCGGCGGCGCGACGTCGACTGGCGGCGCGACGTCGACTGGCGGCGCGATAGGAAGCGGCGGCAGCTCCGGTGCGGGCGGCGCGAATGGCAGCGGCGGCATCGGCGTCGGTGGCGCCATCGGAGCCGGCGGCGACGCCGACGCGGGTGCGGACTCGGGCACCGAGGCGGGGGGCGGCGGCTGCGATCCGCTCGGCGACCCGGAGGCGACGCCCTGCCTCGTCGACGAGGCGTTTTCCGTGTTCGTCTCGCCCTCGGGAAGCGACTCCGGCCTCGGGACACGTTCTTCGCCGTTTCGCAGCTTCGGCAAGGCGCTCGCCGTGGCGCACGCGAACGGAAGCGCGGTGCTCGCCTGTGGCGGCAACTACGTCGAGAGCCTCGACGTGGGGGCGGGGCAGAGCGGCTCTTCCGTGCACGGCGGGTTCGACTGCACGACGTGGAGCTACACGGCCGCTCCGACCCGCGTTCGCGCGACGCGCCACGGCGTCGGCCATTTCGTGCACGACGTCACTTCCGGCGTGCTCCTTCGTGGGCTCGAGCTGGACGCGCTCGATGGCGCGGCTCCCGGTGAGAGCAGCATCGCGCTCCTCGTCGCGTATTCGACGCATCTCGTCCAGCTCGTGAACGTCCGGCTCGTCGCGGGCACTGGCGCGAACGGCGTGAACGGTGCGAACGGCACGGACGGGCTCGCGTTCCTGGACGGGGGGGAAACGCTGCCCGCCGACGGCGAAGACGGCGTTTGCGCCACCGGCTCCGACGGACACGGTGGGACGCGCACGTGCGGCGCCGCCGGGGCCACGACCGGTGGCGCGGGGAGCCCCATAGCCACCGACTTTGGCGCGTGCGACAGCGAAGGCTTTCCGTACATGTCCTTGATCGGTGTCGGCAATCCGGGGTCGCCCGGAAATGCCCCAGGCGGGCAGATCTTCACGGATTGCTACGGCGGGATTCCCGGCACGAACTACCAGTGCGGCTACGGTGTGGACGCAAAGCCCGGAGCGGACGGGGCCTACGGCGTCGGCGCCACGGGCACCGGCCTGCTCGACGTGACGGGATATCACGGCATCGCCGGCACCGTCGGCGGCGTGGGCGCGATCGGCGGCGGAGGAGGGGGCGCGAGCGCCGGTTACGCGTGCACGACGTCGTTCGACGTCGCGGGCTTTCACCTTCGATGTCAGGGGATCGGCGGGGGCGGCGGCGGAGGCGGCGCCGGCGGATGCGGCGCGTCCGGAGGATCGGGCGGCGGCGCGGGCGGTGCGAGCGTCGCGCTCGCTTCCGTGAACGCGCTGGTGACCCTCGAATCGTGCGCACTCGTTTCCCACGATGGCGGGACTGGTGGGGACGGCGGCGACGGCGCCGTCGGGCAAGCCGGCCAATCTGCGGGAGCGGGCGCGATCGATCCGAACTCGTGCCGTCCGGATTCCGAGTGCGCCGGTGGGGCAGGCGCGCGTGGCGGCCACGGTGGGCCTGGCGGTGGCGGCACGGGCGGGCACTCGCTCGGCATCGCCTACCTCGGCACCGCGCCGACGAGCCTGTCGACCACGGTGCAGCTCGGCGCGCCCGGTGCGGCCGGCCTCTGCGGCGTGCCGGTCGCGGGATACGGCGGTTCCGGGGATCCCCGTCTTTGCGACGCGAAGCCCGGGCGCGCCGCGACCCAGCTCGGTTCGTGGACGACGGTGGGCCAGGACTTCGATCCACCGACGGGCGCCGCGATCACGTCGGTGACGTCCTCGAGCTGTCGCAGCCTGGACGTGGCCTGGTCCGCCGCCACGGACGGCCCTTCGGGCACGCCCGCCGCGAATCTCGACTACGAGCTCTGCTGGTCGCCGACACGCGCCGCCTGCGACGGCACGACGGGCTTCACGGCCATGCGCACGCTGCGCGGTCAAACGGCGACGACGATCGCGGGGCTCCCCGCCGGGGCCGCGTACTACGTCGCCGTACGCGCCGTCGACGCGGCCAAGAACGCGGGCGCGGTGACGCTGGTTTCGAATGGAACGGTGTCGACGACGCTCGATCAAGAGGTGCCCGTCGGTCCGCCCTATCTGAGCGCGGGCGGAATCGCCGGAGATCCCACGGCAGTGGAGCTCACGTGGTCCGCCGGTAGCGACGATTGCACCTCGCTCCCGGCGCTGGTGTACGAGGTCTGTTCGGGACCGAATTGCGGCGCAGGGGGCTCCTGGACGGCGCTCCCCGCCGGAACGCTCGGCACCACCCTGACGGGGTTTCCCGCGTGTTCGGACACGTCCTTCGCCGTCCGCGCGCGGGACGCCTCGGGCAAGGTGAGCACGGTCGCGACGGCGAGCGCGCATCCGACGTCACCGACCGTCTGCTTTGCGCGCGACGTGCAGCCGATTCTGTCGAGCTGTCAGTCCTCGTTCTGCCACCACGGTGCGCACCCACCGACGGACTACGCCACGCTGCTCCAGGCCTCGGCCACCTGCATGAAGCTCGTGACCCCCGGGACCCCGTCCCAGAGCTTCATCTATCAAGCCACCCAGGCCTCCACCTGCGGAAGGCCCGTCATGTCGTCCGGAAGCGCCCAAACCCTGGCCAACTGGATCACCCAAGGCGCCCCGAAGAACTGACGGGGCCGCAAGGCGGCGCGCACTTCCTGAAGCATTTTGCTTGCTAGGGATCCTTCGAACGAGGTACGGGTTTTCCTTCCATGTTCGGAGTCTGGCAGGCGATCCGTCGGTCCATCGGCTCGGCGCCCTTTTCGTTCCTCCTGCCCCCCGTCTGAAGATGACCCAAGCTGCAGCCTTTCCGGGCGGACCGGAGCCCGTCCATTCCATCCCCCTCCGAACCGAGCGCTGGCCCTTCGTGCCGCGCCTCCGGCTCTTCACCGAGACGCTCACGGTGGACCGCGGGGACCTCCTCCGGACGAAGCTCGAGGACGTGACGCGGTCCGTCGTGTCCCTGGTGTTCGACTACGGCGACGGCGCCTGCTTCCGCGCGGCGGAGGCCGAAGATCCCTTCCCCGGAGACTTCTCGGACGACGAGGACGGCTTTTCCCTCGATCTCGACCGGGATTCGGCGCCGAGTTTTCCGGCGCCGGCCGCGCTGGTGGATCGGGATACCCGCGCCGAAGCGCGCGCCCAGACGCTCCTCGAATCGTTCGGGGCGGTCGAGCTCGCCCGGCTGGACGACTTCCTGGTCTCCCCGAAGTCCCAGGCGGACTACCTCGTCTCGCTCGAAGACAACGTCCATTCCACGTGTTCGTTCGTCGCTCACGCCGTGCCGAAGCTGAAGGAAGCCGGTTTCGAGGTCACGGTCGACGAGGCCTACCCGCTCCACGTCACTCCTCCCGCGGGCGCGTGGTACGCCCGGATGGACGAGAACGACGACGGCGACTGGTTTTCGCTCGAGATAGGAGTCGAGGTCGACGGCGAGCGGATGAACCTGCTCCCGGCGCTCCTCGAGATCCTCGAATCCGTCCCGGACGACTCCTCGCTCTCCGCGCTCCGGAGGCTGCCGGCGAAGTATCGCGCCGTCCGCGTCGGCGAGGGGAAGTACGTCCCTGTCCCCGTGGACCGACTCGTCGCGCTCCTCGAGGTGCTCGTCGATCTCTACGACGGGTGCCCGAACGCCGAGCAGACGCAATTCCGGAAGGAGCAGGCGCTCTGCCTCACGGCGCTCGACGGCGTGCTCGAGACGGAAGAGCCGCTCACGTGGACGCGCGGCGCCGCGCGCATGCAGGAGGTCCGCGCGTTTCGCGCGCGCCCGAAGGAACCGGAAGCGGCCCCGCCGGACACGCTCCAGGCGACGCTCCGGCCCTACCAGCAGGAAGGGCTCGCGTTCCTCCAGCACCTCCGCAGGAACGGCGTCGGAGGCGTGCTCGCCGACGACATGGGCCTCGGCAAGACGCTCCAGACCATCGCGCACCTCTGCGTGGAGAAGGAATCGGGGCGGATGGACGTCCCGAGCCTCATCGTGATGCCGACGAGCCTCGTCACGAACTGGTCGCGCGAGGTGAAGAAGTTCGCGCCGCACCTCCGCGTGCTCCCGTTCGTCGGTCCCAAGCGGCACCGGCACGAGCCCTTCTCGAGCTACGACGTGGTCCTGACGACGTACCCCGTGCTCATCCGGGACGTGGAAAAACTCCAGGAGCAGCCGTTCCATCTCGTCGTGCTGGACGAGGCGCAGGCCATCAAGAACGCGCGGAGCCGCGCGCACCAGGCCGTGAGCGAGCTCGAGTGCCGTCACCGTGTCTGCCTCTCCGGGACCCCGGTGGAGAACAACCTCGGCGAGCTCTGGGCCCTGTTCGACTTCCTCTCGCCCGGCCTCCTCGGCACGGCGGAGGAGTTCCGCTCGCGCTTCCGGACGCCCATCGAGAAGGACGAGAACGAGGAGCGTCTCCAGCTCCTCCGGAAGCGCGTCGGGCCGTTCGTGATCCGGCGAACGAAGGAGCAGGTCGCGAAGGACCTCCCGCCGAAGACGGAGCTCGTCCGCCCCGTGGAGATCAGCGGGCCGGAGCTCGAGCTCTACGAGAGCATCCGCGTCGCGGCCCACGCCGAGGTCCGCGGCATCATCCGGAAGAAGGGGCTCGTCGCATCCACGGTCGCGATCCTCGACGCGCTGATGAAGCTCCGTCAGGTCTGCTGCCACCCGAAGCTGGTCGGCGTGGATCGCGCGCGTTCACTCCAGAGCTCGGCGAAGTTCGACACCCTGATGGAGATGCTGGAAGAGCAGCTCGCCGAGGGCCGGAAGGTGCTCGTCTTCTCCCAGTTCGCGAGGATGCTCGCGCTGACTTCCGAGGCGCTCCTCGCGCGCGGCATCCGCCACACGATGCTGACCGGCGCGACCCGCGACCGCCAGGCCACCGTCGACGCCTTCCAGGACGGCAAGGTGGACGTGTTCCTCATCTCGCTCAAGGCGGGCGGAACCGGCCTGAATCTCACCCGCGCCGACACCGTCATCCACTACGAACCGTGGTGGAACCCCGCCGCGCAGGCGCAAGCGACGGACCGCGCGTACCGGATCGGCCAGAAGAACCCCGTCTTCGTCCACAACCTCATCGTCTCCGGCAGCGTGGAGGAGCGCATGCTCCGGCTCCAGGAGCGGAAGCGACACCTCGCCGACTCCGTCCTCGGCAACGGCAGCGGCGGCGCGCAGTTCTCCGAAGAAGACCTGGACGACCTCTTCGCGCCGCTCGGCGAAGAGTAGAGCGGAGCTCCGCTCACGCCGTCGACCCGCCAACGCTCGCCGCTCGCCATTCGCAACGGTCCGGGCCGAGCGTCACGATTGCCGTGTCCCAACTAGCGCCCTCCGATTCGAGGAAGACCAGCTCGGGTTCCGGCGTCGTGTCGAGCTGAGCGACTCCAGTGGGTCGATATTGCGGAAAACCTCGCAGGTTCTCGTCGATGACGCACAACTGCTTCGGGTGCTCCTCGATGCGGAAAACGACGAGCGCGTCACCGCCGACCGCGACGTAGCGCTGGACACCCGCAGCAGTCCGCCACTCGAAAGCCATCGCTCGGCTCCAGCGATAGTCCTCCAGCGATTTCGCCGAGTCGCGCATGTATTCGCTGCCGACATCCTTGGCGTCCTCGGGGAGCAAATGATCGATCTCCGCGTGGAGCTCCGGGGAAATCGTCATCGGAGAAGCGCGCTCCTCGAGTGATTCGGAGACGTAGAGGATGGGATTGTTCGGGGCGTTCTCGAAGTAGAGCTCTCGGCACTCAGTGGCGTCGTACTCCTCGTATCCGCCCAACTTGAAAGGTCCCGTCGTCTTTCCCCAGCGATCGACCGCGTAGTAGCCCTTGGTTTCCGAGAAGGGGACGCAACAACCCTTGCCAGCTTCGCGGATCATCCAATCGGAGACCAACGCGAGCGGCACGACGGGCTCCACTCCGAGGACTCGGGTCATGCCCTCGTGTTCCAGGCACCAGGCCTCGCGACACGTCGGAGCTTCGTTCCCCGGAGCCGCGGCGTTGGGCGCTTGGGCGGTCGGCGCTCGTGCGGGCCTGCACCCGTTCCAGGCGAGTACGCCGCCGAACAGGACCACCCACACGAACGCTCTCGGGCGGTTGAACACTGGCACCGGCTGCCCGGCTGCCCGGCTCAGGGCAGGCAGCAGAGCGTGCCTGCCGTGTTGTTCCCGGAGCATCCGCCGAAGTAGGCGTCGGGCGTGTCGGTGCCGTAGCCGCAGTCGTGCCAGTTGCAGGTGTTGCCGAGGGAGTCGCTGACGGAGGTGCTCCAGGTGTTCCCGCTCGTCGGGCACACGCGCATCGGCGTGGCGCCGCAGTTGCTGCCGGTCGTCGTCGAGACGGAGCAGCCGTTCGCGTCGCTCGAGTAGTTCAGGTTGTCGGACGTCCAGTAGGCGTACTGGGGAGTCTGTCCGCCGCTCCGGTTGATCCACTGCTGGGCGTTGCACGGCACCCAGCCCGGCGCGCAGAGCGAGCCGGCGTTCGCGTAGGAGACGGTGCCCGAGCACCCGACCATGCCTTCGTAGAAGGTCTGCGCGTTGGAGCCGCTCGCGCAGCCCACCCTCGGGCAGCAGAGGGAGCCGGAGGTGGTGGACGCACAGCCTCCGAAGAACTGGTTCGACGTGGCGGAGTTCAGGCCGCACGCGGCCCAGGTGCACGTGTTGCCCTCGGGGTCCGCGCCCGTGCCCTGGCAGACGTGCATGTTGTAGCCGCTGCCGCAGTTGGACCCCGTCGAGTTCGAGACGTAGCAGGAAGACGAGGTGCCGTTGTAGAGCAGCGTGTCGTCGACCCAGTAGTCGTGGGTCGGCCCGCAAGAAGCGAGGTTGTTGTTGATGGCCTGCGACGACGAGCAGACCTGGAAGCCCTTGCCACACTGCGTTTGTCGGTTGGCGTAGGAGCCCGTCCCCGCGCAGCCGACCATGCTGCCGCTCCACGAGAAGATGAGGCAGATGTGGGTGATCGGGTTGCAGAAGCCTCCACACGAGCCGTATTGCTCGGCCGTCCCGTCCGCGCAGGCGCAGTTGATGAGAGAGCTGCCGTTGCCTGCCGCCGTGCAGTTCGCGTTGCACGGCCCGCAGACGTCGGTGGCGCCGTCGTCACAGGCCTCGGCTCCGCACTTGACGCCGTCGCCGCACACGGGAGCCGCGCAGAGGCCGCCCGTGCACCTCTGGCAGTCGCAGTCGCCCGCGCCGTTGCACTTCTTGCCCGGGCCGCAGACGTTGCAGGTGCCGCCGCCGCAATCGACGTCCGTCTCGGTCGCGTTCCTCACGCCGTCGGAGCAGGTCGCCGACTGGCAGAAGCCGCCCGAGCAGACGCCGCTCGCGGGGAGCACGCAGTCGGCGTTCACGCCGCACTTCTTGCCCACGTTGCACTGCGGGCAGTTCGCGCCGCCGCAGTCGATGTCCGTCTCGGTGCCGTTCTTGACGCCGTCCGAGCAGCCCGGGGACGCGCACACGCCGTTCGAGCAGACGCCGCTCTGGCAGTCCGCGTTCACGCCGCAGGAGAAGCCGGCGACGCACTTCGTGCAGGAGCCGCCGCAATCCGTGTCCGATTCCGTGCCGTTCTTGACGCCGTCCGCGCACGTCGCGGTGACGCACTTGTTGCCCGAGCACTTGCCGCTCGCCGGCAGGACGCAGTCGCCGTTCACGGTGCACGCGAGGCCCACGGCGCAGGTCGGTCCGCAAGAGCCGCCGCAATCGGTGTCCGTCTCGGTGCCGTTCTTCACGTGGTCGCCGCACGTCGCCGCCTGGCAGACGCTGCCGGTGCAGACGCCGCTCGCGGGTAGGACGCAGTCGGTGTTCGAGGTGCAGCCGACGCCGACGCCGCACTTGCCGGGGCAGCTCCCGCCGCAGTCGGCGCCCGTCTCCGTCCCGTTCTGGACTCCGTCCGAGCAGGTCGCCGCCTGACAGACGCCGCCCGTGCACTTGCCGCTCCCGGGCAGGGCGCAGTCTCCGTTCGCGGTGCAGCCCTTCCCGACGGCGCACTTGGTGCCGCAGGAGCCGCCGCAGTCGATGTCCGTCTCCGTGCCGTTCTTGACGCCGTCGGAGCAGCTCGCGCTCTGGCACACGCCGCCGGTGCACTTGCCGCTCGACGGGAGGGCGCAGTCTCCGTTCGCGGTGCAGCCCTTCCCGACGGCGCACTTGGTGCCGCAGGAGCCGCCGCAGTCGGTGTCCGTCTCGGTGCCGTTCTGGACCAGGTCGTTGCAGGCCGGGGCCTGGCACACGTTGCCGGAGCACACCTTGCTGGTGCAGTCCGCTCCGACGGTGCAGCCGGAGCCGTTCCCGCACGTCGCGGCGCAGCTTCCGCCGCAATCCGTTCCCGTCTCGCTGCCGTTCTTGACGGTGTCGAAGCACGTGGCCGCGACGCACAGGTTGCCCGAGCAGACGCCGCTCGAGGGGAGCGCGCAGTCGCCGTTCACGGCGCAGGCGCTGCCGATCGCGCACTTGGGGCCGCAGCTCCCGCCGCAATCGACGGCCGTCTCGGAGCCGTTCTTCACGTTGTCGCTGCAGGTCGCCGACTGGCACTTTCCGCCCGAGCAGACGCCGCTCGCCGGGAGCACGCAGTCCGAGTTCCCGGTGCAGGCGCCACCGGCCGGGCAGCCCGGGCACGCGCCGCCGCCGCAATCGACGTCCGTCTCCGTTCCGTCCTTCTTCGCGTTCGAGCAGCTCGCGCTCGCGCAGACGCCGAGCACGCAGTTGCCGCTCGCGCAGTCCCCGTTCACGCCGCAGGTCTTGCCCGTCGAGCACTTCGTCGAGCAGCTCCCGCCGCAGTCGACGTCCGACTCGGTCCCGTTCTTCACGGTGTCCGAGCAGCCCGCGGCGGCGCACTGGCTGTTCGTGCACTTGCCGCTCGCCGGGAGGACGCAGTCGCCGTTCAGGACGCAGCCCTTGCCGACGGCGCACTTCGTCGCGCACGGGCCGCCGCAGTCGACGTCCGTCTCCGTGCTGTTCTTCGTGCCGTCGCTGCACGTCGGGGCCTGGCAGGTCGTGCTCGTGCAGACGAGGCTCGTGCAGTCCGCGCCGCCGCCGCACTTCGAGCCGTCGGGGCACTTCGGACACGTCGCGCCGCCGCAGTCGACGTCGCTCTCGGTCCCGTTCTTCAGCGTGTCATTGCACGCGGCGGCCTGGCAGACGCCGCCCGCGCAATCGCCGCTCGCGGGATAGACGCAGTCGCCGTTCACCGAGCAGCCCTTGCCGATGGCGCACTTGGTCGGACAGGTGCCGCCGCAGTCGAGGTCCGTCTCGGTGCCGTTCTTGACGGCGTCGCCGCAGGTCGCCGCGACACAGACACTCGCCGTGCATTTCCCGCTCGCCGGGAGCGCGCAGTCGCCGGACCCGGCGCAACCTTGCCCGACGGCGCACTTCGCGGTGCAGGAGCCGCCGCAGTCGATGTCCGTCTCGCCGCCGTTCTTCACGGTGTCCCCGCAGCTCGCCGCCGCGCAGACGCCGCCCGTGCACTTGCCGCTGGCGGGGGAGACGCAGTCCGTGTTCGCCGCGCAGCCCTTGCCCACGCCGCACTTGGTGGGGCAGGTGCCGCCGCAGTCGGTGTCCGTCTCGGCGCCGTTCTTCACCGCGTCCGAGCAGCTCGGGTTCTGGCATACGCCGCCCGTGCACACGCCGCTCGTGCAGTCGCTCGCGACCGCGCACCCGGTGCCGTTCGCGCACTTCTGCTGACAGGAGCCGCCGCAGTCGGTGCCCGTCTCGGTGCCGTTCTTCACGCCGTCCCCGCAGGCCGCCGCCGCGCACGAGCCGCCCGTGCACACGCCGCTCGACGGGAGCACGCAGTCCCCGTTCGCGCCGCAGCTCTTCCCGACGGCGCACTTGCCGCAGGTCGCGCCGCCGCAGTCGGTGTCCGTCTCGGTCCCGTTCTTCACGCCGTCCGAGCAGCCGGGCGTCTGGCACACGCCCGAGATGCACTTCCCGCTGCTGCAGTCGCCGTCGACGCTGCACCCGCCGCCGTTGCCGCACTTGGTGGAGCAGGAACCGCCGCAATCCGTGCCCGTCTCGGTGCCGTTCTTCACGCCGTCCGAGCACGTCGCGCCGACGCACGAGCCGGCCGTGCATTTCCCGCTCGCCGGCAGCACGCAGTCTCCGTTGCCCGAGCAGCCCTGACCCACGCCGCACTTCGCGGTGCAGGAGCCGCCGCAGTCGACGGCCGTCTCCGTGCCGTTCTTCACGGTGTCCGAGCAGGACGCTGCAGCGCAGGTCCCATTGCTGCACACGCCGCTCGCGGGGAGCGCGCAGTCGCCGTTCGCCGTGCAACCCTGCCCGACGCCGCAGGTCGTGCAGGAGCCGCCGCAGTCGACGGCCGTCTCGGTGCCGTTCTGGATGCCGTCCGTGCACGTCCCCGCGACGCAGGTGCCGCCCACGCAGTGACCGCTCGCCGGAAGCGCGCAGTCCGTGTTCGCCCCGCAGCCCTGGGACACCGAGCACTTGCCCGGGCACGAGCCGCCACAGTCCACGGCGGTCTCCGACCCGTTCTGGACGCCATCGCCGCAGCTCGGACTCTGGCAGATCGAGGAGGTGCACACCTTGCTGCCGCAGTCCGTGCCGGTGCCGCACGCCTGGCCCGCGGCGCACTTCGTCGCGCAGCTTCCGCCGCAGTCGACGGCGCTCTCCGTGCCGTTCTTCACGCCGTCGCTGCAGGTGGGCGCCTGGCACACGCTCGACTGGCAGACCGTGCTGGTGCAGTCGTTCGCGGACCCGCAGGACTTGTTGGTCCCGCATTTCGGGCAGCCGCCGCCGCCGCAATCGACGTCGCTCTCGGTGCCGTTCTTGGTGGTGTCGGTGCACGTGGGTGGCTGGCAGACGGCCCCGGTGCACACGCTGCTCCCGCAGTCCGGGTTCACGGAGCACTTCTTCCCGTTCGCGCAGGCGGGGCAGCTCGTCCCACCGCAGTCGACGTCCGTCTCCGTTCCGTTTTGCGCGTTGTCGCCGCAGCCGGGCGACGCGCACGTCGCGCCGGTCGGCGTCACCGAGCAGTACCCGGAGAGACAGTCGACGCCCTTCGTGCAGCCCTGCCCGAGGCCGCACGCGGACGGGCACGAACCGCCGCAGTCGATGTCCGTCTCGCTGCCGTTCTTCACGCCGTCCGCGCAGGAAGGAGCCTTGCACTTGGAGGTCGTGCAGACGCCGCTCGCGCAGTCTCCACCGACCCCGCAGGCGCCGTCCGTGCCGCACTTGGTCGTGCAGGTGCCGCCGCAATCGAGGTCGGACTCGGTTCCGTTCTTCACGCCGTCCGTGCAGGAAGGCTCCTTGCAGAGCCCGCTCGCGCAGACCTGGCTCTTGCAGTCGCTCGCGAGGGAGCAGGCCTGGCCCGTGACGCACGCGGCGCAGCCGCCGTTGCCGCCGCAATCGACGTCCGTCTCCGTCCCGTTCTTGACGAGGTCGTTGCAGACCGGAGGGGCGCACTTCGCGCCCGTGCACACGCCGCTCTGACAGTCGCCCGGGACGAGGCAGCCGGCCGCGTCCGCGCACGTGGGACAGGCCGAGCCGCCGCAGTCGATGTCCGACTCCGTCCCGTCCAGCACGCCGTTGGTGCACCCCGCGCCGACGCACACCGAGTTCGCGCACAGGTTCGTCGTGCAGTCGGCCGCGACCAGACACGCGGACGGCGGGGCGCACTTGTTCGGGCAGCTCCCGCCGCAGTCGACGTCCGTCTCGTCCCCGTTCGCGACCGTGTCCGTGCAAGAGGGCGCGACGCACACGCTCGCCGCGCAGATCTTGCTGATGCAGTCGCCCGGCAGGACGCAATCCGACCCGTCCGCGCACGGCGGGCAGCTTCCGCCGCAGTCGGTCGCGGACTCGTTGCCGTTCTTCACCGTGTCGTTGCAGGCGGGCGTCTGACACACGGACCCCGTGCACACCGTGCTCGTACAGTCCGCGTTCACCGTGCAGGCGAGCCCGACGGCGCACGGCGCGCACACGCCGCCGCCGCAGTCGACGTCGGTCTCCTTGCCGTCCAGCGTGCCGTCGTGGCAGGCCGGGTCCTGGCACACGCCGTCCGCGCAGAAGGAGGTCGTGCAGTCGAGCGCTTCGGCGCACGTCTTCGTGGCCCCGCACTGCGGGCAGTCCGGCCCGCCGCAGTCGATGTCCGTCTCCGTGCCGTTCTTCACGCCGTCCGTGCAGGAGGCCGAAGCGCACTGGAGGTTCTTGCACACTCCGCTGCGGCAATCGGAGGCCGCGAAGCAGCCCTTGCCGACCGCGCACGGCACGCAGACGCCGCCGCCGCAGTCGGTGTCCGTCTCGATGCCGTTCTTCACGGAGTCCGTGCACGAAGCCGCGACGCAGAGGGCTGCGTTGCAGACCTTGCTTCCGCAGTCCCCGCCCACCTTGCACTTCTGGGAGTTCGCGCACGGCGGGCACTGGCCGCCGCCGCAGTCCACGTCCGTCTCCGCGCCGCTCATCTTGAGATCGACGCAGCTCGTGATGCGGCAGAGGCCCACCGTGCAGGAGCCGTTCGCGCAGTCCGCGTCCACGACGCAGGTCCCGCCCACCGCGCAGGGGGAGCACGAACCGCCGCAATCGACGTCCGTCTCGTCGCCGTCGAGCGTTCCGTCGACGACGCAGCCGGTGCTCGCGTCCGGTTGCTCACCGCCGCTGCCGCCGTTCGGGCCGCCGCCGTTCGCGCCGCCGCCGCCCGTGGCGCCCGTCCCGCCGCCGCCCACGCCGCCGGTCGTCGTTCCGCCGATGCCGCCGTCGCGACCGCCGGAGCCCGGGTTCGTGGAGCCGTCGAGGAGGCCCGCCGACCCGCCCTTGCCCTGGGTCCCCGCCGAAGCGCGGGCGTCGACGTCGTTGTAGAAGGTGCGATTCGGCGCGCTACAGGAGAGCCCGGAGCCGAGCGGCACCAGGACGGAGAGCGCGATCGCGAGCGAGCGGAGCGAGACCCACCTCGACTGTTTCGACCCGTTCATGACGTTCACCGGGCCCGCTGGATGATGTGGAAGCCGTACTCCGTCTCCGCGACGTCGGCGACGCGGCCCGGCTCCAGGGTGAAGAGCACGTCGAAGGGCTTGCGGACGTGCTCTCTCGTGAAGATGCCGCTCTCGCCGCCACGGGAGGCCGACGTGTCGTCGGAGTACCGCTTCGCGAGGTCGGCGAAGTCCTCGCCCGCGCGGAGTCTCGCGACGAGCTCTCCGGCGAGGCGGGATGCGTCCTCTCTCGATCGAGTGACCGCGGGCTTCGCGCGAAGCGCGCCGCGGTAGGCGATCAGGATGTGGTTACCCGCGACGGAATCCGCGGAGACTGCCGTCGCGCTCGGGGCGGCCGGTGGCGTGGAGCTGCCCGTGGGCTGATCCTCCACTCCATTGCACGCAACGAGCGCGACCCCCGTGAGAAGGACGCGAAGAAGCATCGTCTCCGGAGTGTACGCGACTGTAAACACGGGAGGAACGCGGATCGACGGCCGCGAACGAATGTTCTACGCGGCGGCGGGGATCTCCCACCCTGTACCCGAAGGCAGGGCGCTCAGAATCGCCCGTTCAGGCCCGCGGACCCGAGGCCGACCCACGGGGTCACCGACGGCCCGCGCGCGGATTCTGCCGAATGTTTCTCTCCCGACATCAGGAAGAGGGCGACGCCGGCTCCGGCTCCCACGACCCCGACCGAGAACGCGACCACCGACAGCGTGCCCATCGACTTGGCGCCCGAGTCGGCGTCGTCGATCTGGCCTCGCTTGCTCTCGGGGCACGAGCCGCCGGGCCCGTTGCAGAGGTCGTTCGCCTTGCTCCGGTCGCCCGCGGCGACGATCGCGAACACGGTGCCTCCGATGAGCCCGAGCGCTCCGACGCCCATCGCGGCGTAGGACCCGATCCGGAGCCCGGACGGTCCGCCGCTCGGCGAAGGTCCCTGGTCGGCGGCGGGCGTTCCGGTCGCGGCGGCGGCGGGCTTGGCCTCTTCGGCCGGGGTCGGCGGCGGCTCCGCCGACGGCTTCATGACGAGCGTGACCGTCTGGGGTGTTCCCTCGGCGACCGTCGCGTCCGTCAGGTCGCTCGCGAAGCCCGGGGCCTTCGCCTTCAGCTTGTGCGCCCCCGGGTTCATCGGCGCGGGAAGTCCGACGAGCGCCGGCGGAAAGGGGACGCCGTCCACCGTGATGGAGAGGCCGTCCGGCCCCGCTCCCTGGACGACCAGGGTGACCATCGGGATCCGAGGCTTGAGCTGCTCGAGCTCGGTCGCCGCGTCCGCCTGGGAGCGGGCGAACGCGGGCGGCGCGTCGGCCTCGAACCGCTCGCGAGAAATGCGCGTATAGGCTTCCTGGGCCTCAACGAGCATGCCGAGCTGGACCTCGCAGCGCGCCATGTAGAGGACGTGAACCGGCGAATGCACGAGCGACTCGGCGCGCTTGAAGAGGTCGAGCGACTTTCCGTAGTCGTGCGCGTTGTAGGCGTTCACCGCCTCGATCGCCGCCGCGCGAGCCCCGGCGCGTTCTGCGTCCGACGCGGCCCAGGTGGGCGCCGCCACGGCGCACAGGGCACCGGCGAAGAGCGCGGCGGTGAGCTTCACGCGAAGACGGGATCGCGATCGTGACGAGACGACGGGAGCCACGACCGGGGAGCGTACCGCCTTCCAGCGCCGGGACCTAGCCCCTCGTCGAGGCCACGGGTTTCCCCCGTGTCGGGCGGCGGTCGAACTAGGGCGAGGGGGGCGTCGCCGCGCCGGGATCCGGGCTGGAAGGCGACAGAGCCGCCCCCTCGAACGACCCGCCCTGCCCGAAATCGATGCGACCGAGGAAGCTCTGGTATTCGGCGATGGCCCGCGGGTAGTCGTCGGGCTGGTTCGAATATCCAGTCACGAGGAGCACGGGATAGTTCACCTCTCCGGAAACGCGGAGCCAGAACGTGGTGCGGATCAGGACGAGCCCCACGCGCGTCTTCCGGCGAGTCGGGCTGAGCTTCAGCTGGTCGACGTTCGCGACGTCGACGGTGGCAGCGTACGCTTCGTGGCCACCCACCCGAGCCGGGCTCGCCGCGACGATCTCCGCCGCGTAGCGGCGCTCGACGACCTGAGGAGGCCCGCCGAACGACACGGCTTCGTAGCCGGCCCCGGCGACCCCGTCGACGTAGGTACGCATGAGGCTCTTCAGCTCCTTACGGCGCTCGTCCGGCGACAGGGGAAGGGCGCGGAGCCAGATGACGCCGTCGTGCTCGGCGTGCTTGTACCGGAGCAGGAAGCGATACTCCGTCACCGTGCTCTCGAACGTTCCGTCGCCGTTCAGGTCGAGCGAGTAGTGCGAGAGGTAGTCCTCTCCGTCGCGGGGTTTGAGCTCGCCATCCCTTCGGTAGTAGTTGTCCAGGATCCAGTTCGGCCCGAGGATCTCGCCGGAGTTCGACCCGGGCGACACTCGGAGCTTGTAGTCCTTGTGCGCGAAGCCGCTCGCCGTGAAGACGCCGCGATCGATCGCTTCCGAATCCCACCCGTGGCCGCCCACGACGCATCCCGACGCGAGCGCGACCACGGCCAGCGGCCACACCACCCAGCTCCGTAGACCCATGAGGCTGCTTCTTACACGGGAAGGGCCCCGCCCGGCGAGCGGGGAGAATGGCCGCCCTCGCAAGACGTCCCGCGGGGCGAGGCGAGCTCCAGGTACCATTCGCGCATGCGTCGACGCGCCGTTTCTCCGTACCTTCCCCTCGCGCTTTCGCTCGCGTGCAGCGCGGGCACGGATGTGAACGCCCCTGGCGCGCGCGCCGAACCCGATGCGTCGCTTCCGGACGCGTCGGGCTCGGGGAGTGGCGGAGCACCGTCCGGCGGATCTCGGTCGACGGGTGGCCGCTCGAACGGCGGAGCAGCGGGAGCGGGGGGCAAGACCGAAATCGGAGGTACCTCCGGCGGCGGCGGTGCGGGCGCGGGTGGCGCTTCGTCATCCGGCGGCGCGAGCTCGGGAGGGACCTCGATGAGCGACGCCGGCGTGGTGCACTACGAAACGAAGTTCGACCTCGCGGAGTCCCCCATCTCGGAGAACGGCGCCTGGCATCACGCCGGCGTCGACTGGACGAAGGTGGACACGGAGGATGGAAACGCTGTCGGCACGCAGCTCCTCGGCGTGAACCGCTCCGGCCCGACGGCGTACGACGACTCGTATGCCTACCTTTCCGGCTTCCCCGCCGACCAGCGCGCGACCGCCGTCGTGCACCTCGGCACCATCGACGGCAGCTGCACGCACGAGGTCGAAATCATCCTCCGCTGGGCGGACTCCGACCACTCCGCGCGCGGCTACGAGTGCAACGTCGCCTGGGACGGCAGTTACGCGCAGATCGTCCGCTGGAACGGCGCCGTCGGCGACTACACGTACCTGGACGAGAACGGCTCCGTCCCGGGCGGCATCCACGACGGCGACATCGTGAGCGCCTCCGCCATCGGGAACACGATCACCCTCTCCGTCAACGGCACCGTCCGCGCGACGGCGACGGACGCGACGTTCACCGACGGAAATCCGGGTGTTGGGTTCTGGCGCGGGATGAGCGGGTGCGGAACGCGCGGAGACTACGGGTTCACGTCGTTCGAGGCGGATTCGGTGCCGTGAGGGCTCGGCTCAACGACCGCCCGCCAGCGGATTCCGCGTGACGACGCCCCCGAAGCGCCCGAAATCTCGCAGGGCCAGGGCAGTGCCCAGAGGTGGGCGTCGCAGCGTGTCCGTCCGGATGCCTTCACGGAGCAACTCCGTTGCGCGAGCCTGCTTCTTCCGGAATCTGGGATCGTACGGGTAGACGAGAACGTTCGTATCAACGAGAGAGGCCACGACCGTAGAGATCCTACCGCCTGCCAGTCCCCTCGAGTGCCGTCGTTGGGGCACGCGAACCGCTCCGCCGCCGTCGCTGGATGAGCCATCGCGCGAAATGCGCGATGACGAGATCGCGCCGGCGCTCGCCGACCTTCGTGTAGATGCGAATCCAGTAGCTCTTCACCGTCGTCCGGGCGCAGCCGATGCGGCCGCCGATGACGTCGTCGTCCTCGCCGCTGATGGCGTGCTCTAGAACGGCACGCTCCTGCGGACTCAGCGAGAAGGCGCGGGCGTAGTCGTCGATGCAATCGTCTCCCCGTTCGGACAGGAGGACCAGGAGCTGCTCGAAGATGACCGGCTTCGGGAAGTACTCGCAGCGGCCCCGAAGCGCGCCCATCCGGTATCCGTCCACCGCGCTCGGATTTGCGACGACGATCACGCGCGGCGGGTCGGACATTCTCTCCGCGTGGACGAGCACGTTCTCGCCGTCGGCGTCGGGAAGCTTCAGATCCAGGAGCACATGAGAGAACGGTCTCTTTACCGAGGCCTCCAGCGCGTCCACGGCGGCGTTCGCGGTGCCGCAGACCTCTGGCTCGAAGGCACGCCCGGCACCGGCTCGATGGACGAGCGGTACACCAAGATCCAGTACCTTCCGACGGGCGCTCCCGAGGTCATCCGACGGAGCCGGAAGAACGGCAGCGAGGAGATCACCCGCTACCTCGCGTATGACAGCCGCGGTCGCCTCGTGTTCAACGCGGACCCGAACACGAGCCCGAACTATGCTCTGAATGCGACTCCGAACCAGGACCCGACGACCGCCCAGACCACGTTCGGGACGTTGAAGGGCTGGAAGTATCGCTACAACGACGCCGGGGATCTCGTCGGTGTGAGCGACGCTCGCGGCTGCGGCGCGAATTTCTTCTACGACGGCCTCGGCCGTCTCATCATGGAAGACTACTTCCCCTGCGACGCACTGACGCAGGCGCCCTATTCGCAGCCGGTCGTCACGACCAACACGTCGCCCCCCACCCTGGTCGCCACGAGCGGCGTCGAGGTCGCGTACGAGTACGATACGCCGTCCGGCTTTTCGACACCCGGGGGCTGGTCCCCCGGTTCGAGCCCGGGCCGCCTCGCCCGGGTGCAGGATCAGGCGACGAACACGCTCTTTTCCTACGACAGTCGCGGCAACATCGTGAGCCAGGCCGTGCAGCTCGCGAAGCCGGGAGCGTTCGCGGACAACGTGATGGCGAACCGCTACACGCCGCGGTTCTACCAGCAAGACACGATCTACGACGAAGCCGACCGCACCCGGACGCAGAAGACGGGTGCGACGATGCGCGTCGGCGGCAACGGGGACACGCGCGTCATCACCTCGTACAGCGCCCGTGGAACGGTGAAAGCCGTCTCCTCCGACTACGACGCGAGCGGCACGAGCCTGGTCACGGGAATCGCCCGCGCCGCCGACGGCCCCATCCTCGGCATCCAGTACGGGGACGCCGCGCAGACGACGAAGGAGTTCACCTACGACGACAAGCGCTTCCTCACGGCGTCGATCATCCACCGGAACCCGCTCAGTGGTTGGCCGGGCTCGGGCCTCGACACGTTCCAGGACGAGCTCGAAGACACGTTCTACACGAACGATCTGGTCGGGAACCCGACCATCATCACAGACAACCGTACGCCGAGTCTGTGGCCCCAGGGCAGCCGCCCGGTGAACCGAGGGGTCACGTACGACGACCTCTATCGGGTGATACGCGTGGATTACGCGTACCAGAACCCGGCGCCTCCCGGAAACGGACAGCCTGTCACGACGGACGGCTGGATCTCCCCGTTCGATCAGGAGATGGACGCGGTCGAGGCGAACCCGTTCACTCCAGCCATCGACGCCCGCCGCGCCGTTCCGAGTCCGCAGGCGAACTTCGTCCAGCGTCCCGTCTGGCAGACGTACACGTACGACTGGTCCGGGAACACGACCGCGACGGACGACGACGTCAAAGGGTTCTACGACCGCTCCCTCGGAACCATCACGAACGGCACGACCACCGCGGGCCCCTACCGCATCACGCGCGCCACGACGACGGGCGCGAAGGGCGGCACGCTCCGTCCGACCTACGACGCCGCCGGCAACGTGACCGCGCTCTACGTGAGCAAGGCGAACACGTGCCGCCCGGCCGGCATCGGGTGTTCGCCGATGTACCTCTACGAGTGGGACGAGCTCGGCCGTCTCTCCCACGCCCGCCGCTGGGACAACGCGCTCCTCAAC
>DASZXK010000040.1:0-6754 GCA_035545855.1 Polyangiaceae bacterium | reverse complement strand
GCGCCGTTCCATGCGACGCGATCCGCCCATGTCGGACGTCTCTCTCCAGGACAAGGTCGCGCTCGTCACCGGCGCGAACACGGGTATCGGGCTCGTCACGGCGAAGGAGCTCGCGCGGATGGGGGCGCGCGTGTTCATCGCTTGCCGATCGCCCGAACGGTCCTCCGCGGCCGCGGAAGAGATCCGCGCCGCGACGGGGAAGACGCCCGAGATGCTCGCGCTCGATCTCGCGGATCTGGACTCCGTCCGCGCCTGCGCGAAAGCCTTCCTCGCGACGGGCGCGCCCCTTCATCTCCTCATCAACAACGCCGGGCTCGCGGGCGCGCGTGGGTTCACGAAGTCGGGCTTCGAGCTCGCGTTCGGCGTGAACCACGTCGGGCACTTCCTCCTGACGAAGCTCCTGACCGACGCGCTCGTGAAGTCCGCGCCGGGGCGGGTCGTCACGGTCGCGAGCGCGGCCCACTACCGCGCCAAGGGCATCGACTGGGACGCCGTTCGCCAGCCGACCGCGTCTCGCACCGGGCTTCCGGAGTACGGCGTCTCCAAGCTCGCGAACGTGCTCTTCAGCGCGGAGCTCGGAAAGCGACTCTCCGGGACGGGGGTGCACACGTACTCGCTCCACCCCGGCGTCGTCGCGTCCGACGTGTGGCGCAGCGTGCCGTGGCCGTTCCGCGGGCTCATGAAGACCTTCATGCTCTCCACGGAGGACGGCGCGAAGACGAGCCTCCATTGCGCGACTTCTCCGGCGTGTCAGAACGAGACGGGTCTCTACTACGACGAGAGTCGCGTGAAGGCGCCCGGGACCGCCGCGAAGGATCCCGCGCTCGCCGCGGAGCTCTGGAAGCGGAGCGAGGAGTGGACGAAATGACGGAGTCGAAGCGCCTCGAAACGCTCGCGATCCACGCCGGGCAGGAGCCCGATCCGAACCACGGCGCGGTGATGACGCCGATCGTGCTGTCGAGCACGTTCGCGCAGCCGTCCCCGGGCAAACCCGTCCGTTACGACTACTCGCGAAGCGGAAACCCGACGCGGGAAGCGCTCGAAGCGTGCCTGGCGGCGCTCGAGGGCGGAAAGCACGGCTTCGCGTTCGCGAGCGGATGCGCCGCGGCGACGACGCTCCTCCACACGCTCGCGCCGGGGGACCACGTCGTCTGCGGGGACGACGTCTACGGCGGCACGTTCCGCTTGCTGGACAAGGTGATGCGCCCCATGGGCATCGACTCCTCGTTCGTGGATCTCCGGCGCCCGGAAGCGCTCGAAGCGGCGTTCACGCCGAAGACGAAGATGGTCTGGTTCGAGTCGCCGACGAACCCGCTCCTCCGCCTCGCGGACATCCGGGCACTGTCCGGCGTCGCGAAGGCGCGCTCCGTGCCGCTCGTCGTGGACAACACGTTCGCCTCGCCGGTGCTGCAGCAGCCGCTCTCACTCGGCGCGACCGTCGTCCTCCACTCCACCACCAAGTACGTGAACGGCCACTCGGACGCGGTCGGCGGCGCCCTCGTCACGAGCGACGAGCCGCTCGCCCAGCGGCTGAAGTTCCTCCAGAACGCGATGGGCGCGGTGCCGAGCCCCTTCGACTGCTACCTCGTGCTTCGCGGCGTGAAGACGCTCCCGGTCCGGATGGAGCGTCACGTCCGCTCCGCGACGGAGCTCGCGAGGCGCCTGGAAGCGGCGCGCGGCGTCCGCGCCGTGCACTACCCGGGGCTTCCGAGCCACCCCCAGCACGCGCTCGCGTCGCGCCAGATGAGTGGTCCGGGCGGCATGATCAGCGTCGAGATCGAGGGCGATCTGGACGCTTCCCGGCGCTTCCTCCAGGCGCTCCGGATCTTCACGCTCGCCGAGAGTCTCGGGGGCGTGGAGTCGCTCGCCGAGCACCCCGCCCTCATGACCCACGCATCCATCCCCGCGGAGTCGCGCCGCGCCCTCGGCATCGGCGACGGGCTCATCCGGCTCTCGGTCGGGCTCGAGCACGTCGAAGATCTGTGGGGAGACCTCGAGGGGGCGCTCGCCGCGGCGCGAGGCGTCTGAGTGCGTTTCAGGGCGGCGCCGCGGCGTACTGGCCGTGGAGGGCCGAGCACGCGGTCGCGGGGTCGTTCTGCGAGACCTGATCCCAGCCCTGGTAGAAGCGGATCGTCTTCTCGGCCGCGGTCCCGGGGTAGAGCGTACAGGACGCTTCCAGGCTCTCCGTCGTGCACGGATCCGGCGAGTAGGTCCCACCGGCGATGTTGCAGTCGTTCTCGACCGTCGCGGCCTTGAACGTGCCCCCGTAGTCCGCGCAGCAGAACTGGCGCGCCGAGCACGCCGTCCCGCCGTTCATGCAGCTCCCGGGCTGGCTCGCGTTCCCTCCGCCGCCTGCGCCGCCCGCGTTACCCGTGCCGCCCGTGTTCCCACCTCCACCTCCTCCGCTGTCCGAGCACGCGGTGACGAGGAGGGCGGTGGCGAGCGCGCGAAGGAAGATCGACATGCTGCACCATAGCCCGATTTCCAGGGACGCGAAACGCCGGCCGCGGGGCCGCGATGGGGCGCGGTGGCCACCCGCTTCGCGGCATGGGACGATCTCGGTCTCGGAGGTGGTTTCATGACGACGGCGACGATGTCAGGCGAGAAGCGCGGCGTTCTGTCCCTGATCGGCGAGACGCCGCTCGTGAAGCTCGAATCCTTCGACACCGGTCCGTGCGAGCTCTTCGTGAAGCTCGAGAACCAGAACCCCGGCGGCAGCATCAAGGATCGCATCGGGCTCTCGATGATCGAGGCAGCCGAGAAGAGCGGCAAGATCCGCGCGGGCGCGACGCTCGTCGAAGCGACGGCGGGGAACACCGGCCTCGGCCTCGCGCTCGTCGCCGCGCGGAAGGGCTACAAGCTCGTGCTCGTCATCCCCGACAAGATGAGCCAGGAGAAGATCTTCCATCTCCGCGCGCTCGGCGCGGAAGTGAGGATGACTCGCTCCGACGTCGGCAAGGGTCACCCCGAGTACTACCAGGACATGGCCGAGCGAATCGCGCGGGAGGTCTCCGGCTATTACGTGAACCAGTTCGCAAATCCCGCGAACCCGCTCGCGCACGAGACCACGACGGGCCCGGAGCTCTTCCGGCAGATGGACGGGAACATCGACGCCGTCGTGTGCGGCGTGGGCTCCGGCGGCACCCTGACCGGGCTCAGCCGCTACTTCGCGCGCGCCCTGCCGGAGCTCGAGATGGTGCTCGCGGATCCGAAGGGCTCCGTCCTCGCGGACTACGTGAAGACGGGGAAGCTCGGCACCGCGGGCTCGTGGCTCGTCGAGGGCATCGGAGAAGACTTCATTCCGCCCATCTGCGACCTCTCCCGCGTCCGCGCCGCGTACACGATCCCGGACGAAGAGAGCCTCATGACGGCGCGCGCGCTGCTGAAGCAGGAGAGCATTCTCGCCGGCTCCTCTTCCGGCACGCTCGTCGCGGCGGCGATCCGCTACTGTCGCGAGCAGAAGACGAAGAAGCGCGTCGTCACGTTCGCGTGCGACAGCGGCAACAAGTACCTCTCCAAGATGTTCAACGACTTCTGGATGAAGGACCAGGGCTTCCTCCGCGGCGAGCCGAAGGGGGACCTCCGCGATCTCGTCTCGCGGAGCCACGAGAAGGGCTCCGTCGTGGCCGTCGCGCCGAGTGACACGCTGCTCGCCGCGCACAACCGCATGAAGCTCTACGACGTGTCGCAGCTCCCCGTGATCCAGGACGGCAAGATCGTCGGCATCCTGGACGAGTCGGACGTGCTCCTCGCCGTTTCGCGCGACTCGTCCGCGTTTCGGAGAGAGTCGCGAGAGTTCATGACGGACCGGCTCCGCACGGTGCCCGTGGACGCGCCCCTCGACTCGCTGTTCGATCTCTTCCGGCAGGATCTCGTCGCCATCGTCTGTGACGGCGATCGATTCGTCGGGCTCGTCACGCGCATCGACGTGACGAACCATCTCCGTCGTCAGCTCGCGTGAGAGGCGCGCGCCCCTTGACTCGCTAACGCGACGCGTTATATCGAACGTCGCGAGTCGTGTCCGCCTGGGAATCGTCCTCTCCACTCACGGTCGCCGTCGCGCTCGTCGCGCTCGCGGTTCTCCTTGCCGTCTCGCTCTGGGACGTCGTCCGCCGCGCGAAGGAGAAGACCCGCGAGCTCCGGAAGGACCTGCCTCCCGGCGAGGGCACGGATTCCGGTTCGTCCGTTCCCCCGCCGGGCGCGGTCGCGAGGCGCGTCGCGCTCGATCTCGCCGGCACGCTGCTGCCGAGCGGCCTCGTCCGCACGCGGCACCCCATCGTGCTCGTCCACGGCTACTTCGGCTTCGACTCCATCGGCGTGAGCCGTCTCCGCCGGGACTACTTCCTCGGCGTTCGCGCGGCGCTCGAGGCCAACGGGTACCAGGTATTCGTCGTGCGCGTCTCGGCGGCGGGCTCCGTCGCGCTCCGCGCAGAGCAGCTCGCGGAACAGATCAAGAAGCTCCCCGCCAAGCGCGTGAACGTCATCGCCCACAGCATGGGCGGCCTCGACGCGCGCTACGCCATCGCTCACCTCGGCATCGCCGAGCGTGTCGCTTCGCTGGTGACGGTCGGCACGCCCCACCGCGGCACTCCGGTCGCGGATCGGAGCGCGAGCTTCTTCGGCGAGTGGCGGAGGCTCCGGAAAGCGCTCGGCGCCATCGGCGCCAACGTGGACGGCCTCTACGACCTCACGACGCGGCGGATGGAGGAGTTCAACAGCAAGGTCCAGGACGTGCCCACGGTCACGTACGCGAGCGTCGTCGGGGCCGTCCGGGGAAGCCGTCGCTCGGTGCCCCGCGTGCTCGTCCGCGCGCACGCGTTCCTGGAACGGCTAGCGGGCCCGAACGACGGCCTCGTGCCTGCCGCTTCCCAGCGCTGGGGCGACGTGATTTCCGAAATCGACGCGAACCACTGGGCGCAGATCGGCTGGGCGGAGGGGTTCGACGCGCGGGGGTTTTACGTCTCGCTCGCGGCGCACCTGGCGAAGACGGGGCATTGAAGCGGAGGAGCGAACGCTGACTTGACCCGTCGGTCCCCCGACAGCGACGATGCCGGCCGATGACGGAGGATGGGGCGAGTGCCGTCGAGGGCCTCCAGGTGAGGTCCGGTATCCACCGACGCACCGGTGAGCGTCGCCGGCCTTCGATCGTCGTCCTGGCCTCGATCCTCCTCGCACCGGTCGCGTGCGACGTCGCCGGGTGCCCCGCGAATTCGAGACAGTGCGAAACGCCGGGAGAGTCGCGATGCAACAGCGTGGGCTACACGACTTGTCGCGTGGACACGCCGTGCGACGCGCACCTCGAGCAGCAGTCGTGCGTCGCGGCGACGAGCTGCCTCGAGGTCACCGGGGAGGAGATCGTTTGCCAGCCCACGGCGGCGACGCCGTGCCAGGGCAAGATAGAAACGCTCGCGACCACCGAGCCCGGGACCCCGTTTGCCATCGGCACGGGGCAGAGCGGCGCGGTGACCGTTCATCTCGAAGGTTCGATGCTGAAGGCGAGCCGTGGATCCTCCGGCTCGAGCGGATCGACCCCCGTGGACACGCTCGCCGCCGGTGAGATGCTCGTGGGCGTTCTAGTGGCCGACTTCGACGGCGACGGTTCGCTGGATGCCGCCTACCAGATCGCGGCGAGATCCGCCTCGCGACTCGTGATCGCTCCAGGCATCGAGAACGGCACACCGACGCCGGTGGTGATCAATTCGGGAGAAAACGGCACCCTCGGCATGCTCGAGAGCGGCCGCTTTTCCGGACGCTCTGGATTGGACCTCGCCGTGGTGGACGGAGGGGAGGCCTTCTTCTACCTGGATCCGCTGGCGCGAACCGGAAGCGCCTCTTTGCGAATCACGAGCCAGCATTCGAGAACGGGCGACTGGGACGGGGACGGCCGGGACGATCTGGTCGTGGTCGAACCACAGGGTGCGACGTCTCGACTCGTCTTTCTCTCCGTGGACACCTCCGGGGCGGTCGTTCGCGCGGACGCTGCGTCGCCGAGCGTGGAGACGGGCATCCTCTTGGGTGGCGATTTCGACGAAGACGGGCGACAGGATCTCGTCGTCTTTCCGGAGGGCGACGATCCCTTGCCGGACGCCCAGGTGTCCGTTCTCCTCGGAAACGGAGATTTCACGTTCCACGACGCGCCCGCCTCTCCCTCGATCTGGCCGTCCCAGGCCCACGTTGCAGGGCGGCCCTCGGCGGTGGCGGCGGACCTGGATCACGACGGACACCTCGACCTCGGAGCGCTCGGCAGCGGCGCGACTCTCGAGATCGTGGCGGGGAAAGGCGACGGGACGTTCCAGTCTGCCCAGCTCCATGGGGATCCCGCCCTGTTCGGCGCCGCGTCGCTCGAAGTCGCCGACGTCGACGGCGACCGCCTGCCCGACGTGGCATTCGGCGGGGGGAGTCGGATCGCCGGTGTCCCGGGTCTGTGTGCTCGGTGAGCTCGCTTCCTCGACGGAGCCTCACTCCGCCGCCGCTCGCCGTCCCACCCTCCGCCCGAGGAGCTCCGCCAAGAACGGCCCGGTCACGCTCTTCTTGTTCTTCGCGAGCTCTTCCGGCGTGCCCGTCGCGACGACGCGGCCTCCGGCGCTCGAGCAGTTCCAGCAAACGACGGACCGTCACGTACGCGAGCGTCGTCGGGGCCGTCCGGGGAAGCCGTCGCTCGGTGCCCCGCGTGCTCGTCCGCGCGCACGCGTTCCTGGAACGGCTAGCGGGCCCGAACGACGGCCTCGTGCCGGCGGCGTCCCAGCGCTGGGGC
>DASZXK010000039.1:0-28759 GCA_035545855.1 Polyangiaceae bacterium | reverse complement strand
CGGGCCCTCCCTGTCGTCGGCGCGTGACGGACTGAACCCAGGCTTCTGGAAGAGTGATGCCGGCGCGGGGCGGCGCTCCGTCGTTCCTTCCACGAATACCGAACGCGCCGGTATCACTCTGCCGGAAGCATCGCGCCCGATACGACCTGACGCTCGTCGCCACGTCTTTCGGGCGCGACGCCGGAAGGACCTCATCCGGCGGATTCGACCGGAAAGATATGACGAGCGGTCAGCGGGCGAGGGTGGGCGTCAACTCACGAAGATCGACACCCATCCATTCGGGCGGGAAGGTCTACTAGGCAGCCGGCGAGATCCACTCGCGGGATAGACCGTGACGCTCCGAGAGGGCGAGCTCGAGCTTCTTCCGCGCGCGCGACTCGAGCTGCCGGGCGCGCTCCCGAGAGACCCCGAGTCGGCGGCCGATCTCGGCGAGCGAGAGCTCGTCCTCGCCCGTCGCGAGGAAGCGGGCCTCCGCGATGAACCGTTCGCGGGGATCGAGCGCGGCGAAGGCGTCCGCCACCGCTCCCTCCACGCGCCGCTGCATCTCGGTCGCCGCGTAGGCCGTTTCCGGGTCCGCGCCGCCCGAGAGCGAGTCTCCGAGCGTCGCCCCGGCGTCCTCCGAGACGGGAGCGTCGAGGGAGACGTCGCGGGCGTCCGCCCGCGCGATCATCCGTTCGAGTTGCGCCTCGGTCACCGTGAGCCGCTCGGCAAGGAGCCGGTTCGTCTCGGCGGAGGCGCCGTGCATCGTCTCGAGCCGCGCGCGCTCCCGCCGGAGCTTGAAGAACAGGCGCGTCCGGAGCACCCCCGTGCGGTTCGTGACCAGGCTCCGCGACCGCAGCACGTACGTGACGACGTAGGCGCGGATCCAGTACGCCGCGTACGTCCCGAACCGCGTGCCCCGCTCGGGATCGAACTTCTCTAGAGCGCGGAGTAGACCGAGGCTCCCCTCGGCGACGAGCTCGTCCAGCGGGGTCCCGTAGTTCCGGTACTTGTGGGCGATGAACGCGACGTCCCGGAGGTGCGCCGCGACGAGCTGGTTCGCCGCACGGGCGTCTCCCGCCCGCGCCCGGGCGATGAGCAATGCTTCCGCGTCGCGGTCGTAGCGGGGGTGGCCGTTCACGTGGGGCAGCGTGGCGTTCATGGTGAACGCTATATGAACAGGTTTTGAACGGATGTCAACCCCGGGGGCCGTGCCGGGGGGACAGCGCGCTCGCCCAGGCCGAAAGCTGCGCGAGATCGGGCAGGGAAAGGACGCCCGGAGGCGGCGGATCGAACCCCGCGCCGCCCACGACGATCGGGAACCCGCGTGGCAGCGCAGCGGCGAGCGCGCCGAGGTCCCGGGAGAGCGCGCGAGGGCTCACGCCGGCTGCGGCGGAGAGGGCGATCGCGTCGGCCTTCGGCTTCAGCGCGGCGCTCGCGACCTCCTTCGGAGGCATGTTCGCCCCGAGGAACACCACGCGCGCCCCACCGATCGCGAGAGCCATCGCGGCGAGGTGGAGGCCGAGTACGTGGTGCTCGCCGCCGATCGTCGCGCAGACGATCCGCGCGCCCTTCGCGCGTTCCGCGAGGGGTCTCCAGTGCCCGCTCAGGAACTCCCGCAGGTGTTCGCTCGCGAAATGCTCGTGCCCCACCTCGATGTCCCCGCGGCTCCACGCTTCTCCGATCGCGTGGAGGAGCGGTCCGCAGCAGTCCGTCAGGAACTCCAGGGCAGGAACGCGGCTCATGGCGCGCTCCAGCTCGGCGACGAACGTCGGGCCGTCCAGGTAGGCGACGGCCGAGAGACACCGGTCGATGAAGGAGCCGCCCGCGGGCGGTCGCGGCGCGGCGGGCCTCTCCGGCGCTGCCGTCTCCGTCAGCGCGAGCAGATCGCGGAGGACGGGAATCGACGCGCGCAGGGCGACGGACGGCTTGTGCCCGAGGTCGAGCGCGCGCGACACGAGCCGGAGGCGTTCGACGGTGTCCAGCGGGTACCGGCGATGCCCGGAGCTCTCCCGCTCTCCCGGGGCGGGAAAGCCGTAGCGGCGCTCCCACGTGCGGAGCGTCTCCACGGGAATCCCCGTCGCGTGCGACAGGGCGCCGATGGAGAGCACGGCCTCCCCGACCGGTGCTCCGGCATCGGTCGGCGAGGCGGCCTTCAGCGATCGCGGGCTCTGCAATTTCCGGGTCTTCCGTAGGCGAGCCACGCGACTTGTAAAGCCCCCTAACACGATCTCGCTCGCGGCTCGCCGGGGAACGGCGCGAAGCGCGCTTGACGCGGAGCGCGACCTCCCTACGGCGACCGGTGTCCCGCATGCGCCGCCCCCGCGTCCTCTTCTTCGCCGAGAGCGTCACGACGTCACAGGTCGTCCGTCTCGTATCTCTCGCCCGGGCCCTCCCCGGGGACGAGTACGACGTGCACTTCGCGAGCGCGGCGTTCGACCCGCTCGTCTTCGGGGGAGCGGCGTTCGTCCGGCATTCCGTGCACTCGCTCCCCCCCGAGACGGTCGCCGCGCGGGTGCGGAGCGGCCGGCGCATCTACGGCAAGGCCGAGCTCTCGCGCTACGTCGCGGAAGACCGGACGATCCTCGACCGGGTGAAGCCCGATCTCCTGATTGGGGACTTCCGGCTCTCTCTGCCGGTGAGCGCCGCGCTCGCGCGAGTGCCCTTCGCGTCGCTCATCAATGCCTACTGGAGCCCGCACGCGGTGCGCGCCTCCTTCCCCATGCCGGAGCATCCCGTCGTGAGGCTCCTCGGGGTGCGACTCGCCGAGGAGCACTTCCCGAAGGCGCTCCCGTTCGTGTTCTCCCACTTCGCGAGACCCGTGAACGACCTCCGCCGCGCGCACGGCCTTCCGCCGCTGGGCACGCTGCCGGACGTGCTGACCGCGGGAGACCACTGCCTCTACGCGGACACGCCCGGCCTCGTGCCGACGGAGGGCGCTCCCGCGAACCACGTCTATCTCGGCCCCGTCCACTGGTCGCCGGACCTCCCGCTCCCGTCCGAGGTGCAGCGCTGGACCGACACCGAGGAACCGGTCGTCTACGTGACGCTCGGGTCCTCCGGCTCGGCGGCGGCGCTCCCCGTCGTGCTCGCGGCGCTCGGCGAGCTCCCGGTACGCGCGCTCGTCTCCACCGCGGGGCGTCCCCCGCCGGCTCGCGTCCCGTCGAACGTCGTGGTCGCGCCCTACGTCCCGGGACATCTCGCGGCGCGTCTCGCCTCCGTCGTCGTGTCGAACGGCGGCAGCAGCACCTCCTACCAGGCCCTCGCCGAGGGCAGGCCCGTGCTCGGCATCGCCGAGAACCTCGATCAGTACCTCGCCATGACCGCCATCCAGAAACAGGGCTCCGGAATCCTCCTCCGCTCGGGAACGCTCACGCCGGACGGCGTCCGGCGGGGCGTCGAATCGCTCCTCGGGGACCGGCGCCATCGGGATCGGGCCCGGGCCGTCGCCGCCGAGTTCCGCGCTTTTCCCTATGCGGAGCGGTTCCGCGCGTTCGTCCGTGGCGCTCTCGCCGGAGCGGCGAGGGGCGTCCGCGGCGCTGCGGTCGGGACGATCGCAGCGGTCGCGCTGTTCCTCTGCCTGCCGCCCCGGGTCGCGCGCGCCGAGGCGCCGTCCACCAACGAGATCCGCTTCGGCATGTCCGTGGCGAGCGCCGACGGGCACGTGCTCTGTGCGCTGTTCCGGCGCGCCGGCTGGCTCGAGAAGCCCGTTCAGTGGAAGAAGGTCGCCGTCCGGAAGGGACAGGTGGAGTGCGTTTTTTCGGGCGTCGAGCCCGGGGTCTACGCGCTCTCCGCCATCCACGACGAGAACGACAACGGCAAGCTCGACACGAACTTCCTCGGCATCCCCACGGAGAGCTGGTGCACGTCGCGAGACGCCCCAGCCTTCTTCGGTCCGCCGTCGTTCGACGCCGCGAAGTTCCAGTACCGAGGAAGCGTGATGCGTCTCCGGTCCTCGCTCCGCTGAGCGCCGAACGTCCAGCCCCGGCGTTTTCGGGGGTTGACGGGACCGGGTCCGAACCTATTCAAATCCTGTTCATGATGACCGGTTCCGGACCCGACGCCCGATTCGACGCCCTGCTCGTCGGCGGCGGTCTGGCGAACGGGCTCATCGCGCTCGCGTTGCTGAACGCCCGGCCCGAGGCCCGCGTGGCGATCGTCGAGCGGGACGGCTCGCTCGCCGGGAACCACACCTGGTCCTTCCACGACGGGGACGTCCCCGAGGCCGCTCGTCCCTTCGTCGAGCCGCTCGTGACGGCGCGCTGGCCCGCCTACACGGTCCGCTTTCCCGGGCACGAGCGCCGGGTGGGCGTCGGGTACGCGAGCATCACGAGCGCGAGGCTCCGCGAAGTCGTGGAGGCGCGATTCGCCGAATCGGCCGGGTCACGGATCTTCACCGGCGCGTCGGTGGACGGCGTCCGTGAAGACTCCGTCACGCTCGCGGACGGTACGGTGCTCCGGGGGGAGGTCGTCGTGGACGCCCGCGGGCCCTCCCTCGGCGCGGACGATTCCGTCCTCGGCTACCAGAAGTTCGTCGGCCTCGAGCTCGAGCTCGAGGGCGCCTCTCCCGTGACCGAACCGCTCCTGATGGACGCGACGGTGCCGCAGACGGACGGCTTCCGGTTCTTCTACACGCTGCCGTTCGACGCGCGGACGGTCCTCGTGGAAGACACGTACTTCGCCGACACGCCGGACCTGGACGTACCCCGGCTCGAGCGCGGCGTGCTCGAGTACGCCGCGCTCCTCGGGCTTCGCGTCTCGGGGATCCGCCGGCGAGAGCGCGGGGTCTTGCCGATGCCGGGGAAGCGCCGTCGCCCTTCGCATGCGGCGCCCCTCGTCGCGGGCTACGCCGGCGGCTGGTTCCACCCCGCGACGGCGTACTCGTTTCCGGTGGCGGTGCGACTCGCGCTCCACGTCGCGGACACGGCGCCGACGGAGCTCTTCGGAGAAGCGTACGCGTCGCTCGAGCGGGAGCACGGCGTGCAGTTCCGCTTCGGCGCGTTCCTGAACCGGCTCCTCTTCGGCGCGTTCCGCCCGGAGACGCGCTGGAACGCGCTCGATCGGTTCTATCGTCTGCCCGAGGGCACCATCCGTCGCTTCTACGCGATGGAGACCACGCGGGGAGATCGCTTCCGCATCGTGTGCGGACGGCCGCCCCGCGGGCTCTCTCTCCGCCTCTCGGCCTGAACGGAGCAAGAAACCGATGGCCCAGTCCACCGCCCTGATCCCCGACCGTCCCGAGGTCCTGAACGCGCTCGACGACGAGTTTTCCCGGCGATCGCTCGCGTCGCTCGGGAGCGGAGCGCTCGCGGACGTGCCGTTCCGGACGCTCTCGGCGGCCCTCTACGAGCCGCTCGCGGAGTTCCTCCGCCGCCCCGGCAAGGAGTTCCGCGGGGAGCTCGTGACGTTCGGGTTCCGTCTCGGGGGGCGGACGGACGCGCCGCCGCCGGAGCTCGCGCTCGCGGTGGAGGTGCTCCACGCGGGCTCCCTCGTCGTGGACGACATCGAGGACGACTCGACGGAGCGGCGCGGCGATCTCGCGCTGCACCGCCTCTTCGGCGTGCCTGCTGCGCTGAACGCCGGCAACTGGCTCTACTTCTGGCCATTCGAGCTCCTCTCGCGCGCCGGGCTCCCGGACGCAGTGCGCCTCGACGTATTGGACCGGTTCGGCAAGACGCTCCGCGAGTGCCACTACGGGCAGGCGCTGGATCTGTCCACCGAGCTCTCGGGTCTGGCGCAGGCGGAAGTGCTTCCCGTCGTCCGCGCGGTGACGGAGCTCAAGAGCGGGAGCCTCGTCGCGTTCGCCATCGCACTCGGCGCCGTCGCTTCCGGCGCGCCCGAGCGCATCGTCCGCGCCGCCGAGCGCCTCGGTCGCGAGCTCGGCACCGGGCTCCAGATGCTGGACGATCTCTCGGGGATCACGAGCGACCGGCGGCGGCACAAGGGCAGGGAGGACCTCCTGAACGGCACCCCGACCTGGCCGTGGGCCTGGCTCTCCACCGAGCTCGGGGAAGCCGAGTGGGAGGAGCTCGTCGCGCTCGAGCGCGGTGTCCGCGCCGGCGAGTCGCCCGAGGCGCTCCTCGATCGTCTGCGGGCGCTGGTCCTGCCGATCGGCAGGGAGCGGGTGCACGGCTTCCTCGCGGAATGCGTCGCACGTCTCGCGACGGACGTGCCGAACCGTGCCGTCCTGTCCGTCCTTCGTCGTCAGATCGAACGCCTGGAGAAGAGCTATGCATGAGACGAGACTCGAAGACTCTGGAGCTCACACTCGCGCCGCTCGCGCCGCCGTGGTGGGCAGCGGCTTCGGCGGCCTCGCCGCGGCGATCCGCCTCCAGGCCGCGGGCGTCCGGACGGTCCTCTACGAGGCGAGGGACCAGCCCGGCGGGCGCGCTTACGTGTATCGCGACCAGGGGTTCACGTTCGACGCGGGACCGACGGTCATCACCGCGCCGCACACTCTGGAGGAGGTCTTCGAGTCCGCCGGGCGGAAGCTCTCGGACTACGTCGAGCTCCTCCCCGTTTCGCCCTTCTATCGGCTGGTGTGGGACGACGGGGACGCCTTCGACTACGTGGGCGACGCGGAGGCGATGGAGCGCGAGATCCAGAAGCGAAACCCGGACGACGTCGCGGGGTACCGCGCGTTCGTCGAGCACACGCGGCGCGTCTTCGAGAAGGGCTACGAAGAGCTCGCCGCGGTGCCGTTCCTCCGATTCATGGACATGGTCCGCGTCGGGCCGGACCTCGCACGGCTCCGCGCCGATCGCTCCGTGTACGGCACGGTCGCCCGCTTCGTGAAGAACGAGCACGTCCGTCAGGCGCTCTCGTTCCACTCGCTCCTCGTCGGAGGAAACCCCTTCGACACGAGCTCCATCTACACGCTGATCCACTACCTGGAGCGGAAATGGGGCGTCTTCTTCCCGCGCGGCGGCACGGGCGCCCTCGTTCGGGGAATGGTCCGCCTCTTCGAGGAGCTCGGCGGCGAGCTCCGGCTCGGGGAGCCGGTCCTCGGCATTTCCGTGCACGGAGACGGATCTCGTCCCGTGCATCGCGTCCGCTCGGCGCGGGGCGAGGAGGCCTTCGACCTCGTCGTCTCGAACGCCGACGTCCACCACACGTACCGGAAGCTCTACGCCGATCATCCGGCGGCGCAGAAGCGGGCCGACAAGCTCGAGAAGCTCGACTGGTCGATGTCCCTCTTCGTCCTCTACTTCGGGACGGATCGCGAGTACCGGGACGTCGCCCACCACACCGTGCTGTTCGGTCCGCGCTACGAGGAGCTGCTCCGCGAGATCTTCCACGGCCCCGCGCTCCCGGAGGACTTCAGCCTGTACCTCCACGCGCCCACGGTGACGGATCCATCGCTCGCGCCCCCGGGCTGCTCCACGTTCTACGTGCTCTCTCCGGTGCCGCACCTCGGAAACGCCGCGCTCGACTGGCCGGAGGTCGCCGAGGGCTACGCCGACCGCATCCTCGCGTCCCTCGAACGACACCTGCCGGATCTCCGGAAGCACGTCGTGACGCGTCGCTGGTTCACTCCGCGGGACTTCCAGGCGGAGCTCTCCGCGTACCAGGGCTCCGCGTTCTCGGTCGCGCCGCGGCTCACGCAGAGCGCGTGGTTCCGCCCCCACAACCGGGACGACCGGATCCCCGGCCTCTACATCGTCGGTGCGGGCACGCACCCCGGAGCCGGGCTCCCCGGCGTCGTGAGCTCGGCGAAGGCGACGGTGTCCGTCGTGCTCGAAGACCTCGCGAGGGAGCGCGCCGCGTGAGCACGGCCCTCGGCATCCCGGAGAGCCGCGTCGCGATCGCGGTCCACGGAAAGAGCTTCGCGTTCGCCTCGCTGCTCCTCCCGAGGCGTGGCGCGGACGACGCGGCCGTCGTGTACGCGTTCTGCCGGCGTGCGGACGACGCCGTGGACCTCGTGCCGCCTCGGGCGCAGGGCGCGGCCGTGGCAGCGCTCCAGGTGGAGCTCGACTCGATCTACGCGGGCGATGCTCAGCCGGATCCGGTCCTCGCGGCGTTCCAGCGCGTGGTCCGGGAGCGGGGAATTCCGCGACAGTACCCGGCGGAGCTCCTCGCCGGCATGGGGATGGACGCGGACGGCGTCCCGTACGAATCGCTGGAAGCGCTCCTCGGATATTGCTTCCGCGTCGCGGGCACGGTGGGCCTCATGATGAGCCACGTCTTCTCGGTGTCGACGGACCGTGCGCTCGCCCACGCCGCGCACCTCGGGATGGCCATGCAGCTCACGAACGTCGCGCGGGACGTCCGCGAGGACTGGGAGCGCGGGCGGCTCTACCTGCCGGACGAGCTCCTCGCGCGTCACGGCGCACCCGGGCTCCGCGAGCGTCTCGGAGGGCCGTTTCCGGCTGACGCGGGCGACGCCGTCGCGCGCGCGACGTGCGAGCTCCTCCGCCGCGCCGAGCCGTACTACCGCTCGGGCGATCGCGGCGTGCCGCTCCTTCCCACGCGTCCCGCGCTCGCCGTCCAGACGGCGCGCCTCGTCTACTCGGACATCGGGCGGATCGTCCTCCGCCGGGGCGGCGACCCGTGTGCGCCGCGTGCGGTCGTCCCGCTCTCTCGCAAGGTGATGCTAGGCGGCGTCGCCTGTGTCCGTGCCCTCGCGGCGCGCCGTCCCTTCAAACCCGTGGAGCTCAGCCATGCCGTCGGATTCCGCGACGTCGTTTCCGTCTGAGGCGGGGCCGCGGGTCGCCCCGCCCCGGGCTTCCGAGGCGCGGCCCCGCGTTCAGGGGCCGGGGTTCTTGCGCGAAGTGGCGGTGTACGTCGCGCGCGTCCGCTACTTCGACAGAACGGACTGGGCCGTGTACGTGGCCTGGGTGGGGCTCATGGTCGGGCTCTGCGTCTCGACCGGGGGCTTCCTCGCGATCGGCGCGCTACGGGGAGTTCGGTTTCCGCCGGAGGCCTGGCTCGTCCCGGCGGGCGCCGTCGTCTTCACGCTGAGCATCGCCGTGGACACGATCGGGCACCGCACCGTCTACAAGGAAGCCATCCGGGGCGCGGAGGGCCTCGTCCACGCGATCACGATCTTCGCCGGCATCGGCAGCTGCGTCCTCCTCTGTGCCGCTTACGAGCATCGCGGTGCGTTCGCGATTCCGGCGATGGTACTGACGGCGCTGTCAATGGTGTACAGCCTCGTGGACGAGGCGTTCCACTGGCGACGGTACGTGAGCGAGCACGCCGATCGCGTGGAGATGTGGAGCCACGTCGGAATCCTGGTCGGCCACGGGACGATGATGACGGCGTGGTGGGTCTGGTTTTTCGCGGGTTACCCGGGTGTCGAGGCGACGCTTGCTCGGGTTCTGAGCTGATCGCGCCGCGTCGCGAGCCGAGGGAGGGTTCGAAAAGCGCCGGAGAAGCGGCTATGTTTCGCCCTCCATGCGCGGTCGGTCCAGGGCGGGGGGGAGAGCGGGGCGGTTCCTCGCCCTGGCTGCGCTCTCCGTCGCGTCGTGCGGTCGCGTCGGGTTCGACTTGCTACCGGCGTCGGGGGAGAGATCGGAGGGCGGCGCGGGTCTCACGGATGGCTCCGTGGGTACGGGCGGCGGACCGGACGACGGGGGCGCCGGTGCCGGCGGGAAAGCGAACGGTGCGGGCGGTCTCGGAAGCGGAGGGATTGGCGGCGCGGGTGCCGGTGGGATCGCCCCGAACGGCGGAGCGGGCGGGGCAGGCGGCACGGGCGGCGCCCCGGACGCGGGACCTCCACGCTGTCCGGACCCGGTGAAGCCGAACCCGGATCCCTGCGCCCGCGTCTCGCGTCTTCCGGCGAGCCCGACGTTCGACGGGCTCCTCGACTGCGGGCTCGAGGCTCACCCGATCCCGACCACGAACTCGCTCGGAGACGTCCAGGGATCGTCGGCGTCGTACGCCGTCGCGTGGCGCCCCGACGGCCTCTACTTCTACGTGGAGGTGAAGACGTCGCGGGTGGTTCCGGCGGCGTCCGCCGATCCCGTCGACCTGGGGGATGCCGTGGAGCTCTTCGCGGACGCCGACGGGACGTTTCCGCCGCCGCCCCCGCCGCACTACGACGCGACGGGAACCCGGCGCCTCGTCATCTCCGCCCCGGAGAACCGGGTGGCATCTCGCGCTCAGGGCGAGATCGACGCCCATCTCCAGGTGGGGTTTCCGAAGCCGTGGCTCTCGACGCTGTTCCGGGCCTTCCCGACGAACGACGGCTACGTCGTGGAGGCCTTCGTCGTGGGCGCCGACCTCGGCGTGAGCCCCTGGCTCCTCTCCGCCGGGAACGAGATCGGATTCGACGTCGGCGTCGACGTCTCGAGCGAAGGCGCGGACGCGGGGACCGATGGGGGCCGCCCCGGAGGCCGCTACTTCGTCTCCTTCGCAGGCGCCGGGCACACGGTCGACGACGCGCCGGACGTGAACCCCGAAGCGTTCTGCAAGCCGACGCTCGATCCGTGATCGTCCGCGATGGTCCGCCCCGGAACCACGCGGAATGCCGGGCCTAGTCGAGCGAGGCCGTTTTCGGCGAGCAGGCCGGAAGCGCCGACCGAACGGCGTGATACGTTTCGGAGCGGTGGACTTCTCGACCCTCGCCGCGCTTCCCGACGAGCGGATGGACGTGCTTCGCGGCGCGCTCCTCGTCGCGCGAGACGAGTTCCCGACGCTCTCCCTCGAGCGTGAGACCGCGCGCATCGACGAGCTCGCCGAGCCGCTCGGGAGCCTGTCCGGCATCGGGGCCGGAGATCAGGCGGTGCTCCTCGCCGAGCACCTGTTCGGCGTCCACGGCTTCCGCGGAAACCACGACGAATACTACGACCCGAAGAACTCGTACCTGAACGCCGTGCTCGACCGGAAGCTCGGCATCCCGATCACGCTCTCCATTCTGTACGTGGAGGTCGCGCGTCGCGCCGGAGTTCCGGCGAGCGGCGTCTCCTTCCCCCGGCACTTCCTCGTCCGCATCGAAACGGAGACGGGCGAGCCGCTCCTCGTGGATCCGTTCGGCGGCGGTCGCGTCGTGGGGCGGGGCACGCTGGAGTCGTGGCTCGAACGCGGCCCGACCCCGGTCCGGAACCTCCGTGCCCGGCTCTCCGCGGCGAGCCCCGGCACGATCCTCCTCCGGCTCCTCGCGAACCTGAAAGGCGTCTACGCGACGCGCGGCGATCTCTCGCGGCTCCTCGTCGTCATCAGCCGCATGCTCGAGCTCTCCCCCGACTCCGCCGACGATCTTCGCGATCGCGCCTTCGTCGCGATGCGCCTCGGCGTTCCCCGCGTGGCCGAGGGCGATTTCCGTCGCTACCTCGACCTGTGTCCCGAAGCCGGTGACGTCGCCGAGGTCCGGCGATTGCTCGTGAAGCTCGGCGGGACGACCCCCGCGATTCACTGAGGCTCTCGCGCGCGGCGCGGGAGCGAGACGGCGCGGGAGCGAGGCGACCTCCGCCCGTTGAATCGCGAGAGGGGATGCGCGTCCTCGAGTCGCGTCATACGAGCGCAGAATTCGTACGACACGTGAGGGGGGTACGCGCGTCCTCGAGTCGCGTCATACGAGCGCAGAGTTCGTATGACATTGGCATCCGTTCAACCTGCGGAATTTGCAGCGATATACGCCATGCGGACCAAGTCGAGTGTCATCGTTCGTATGACGACTCCCCCACGTGCGAGCACCCCCTTCGCATCCGTGATCAGCGCCGGCCAGAGCGCCGTTTGCCGCTCGCCGCCGCCGCGCGTCCGCATCGCGCCGCCCACCGGCGGTCACGTCAGCGCGAGCGGGAGCTATTTCTTCACGCAGGCGTAGTCGCCGAGGAAGATCATCGCGCGCTTACAGGTGACCTCGACGCGCGCACCGCCCTTCTCGATCTGGAAGGCGTACTCGTGGGAGAAGGGCGACTTCGAGAACTCGACGAGGCGGTTGCCGCACGCGGTGCCGCCGCACGCCGTCTCGGCCGCGAGCCGCTGCACGTCCGAGGAATCCCCGTACGTGTTGAGGAGGCCGAGCGCCGTGAGGCCGAGCAGCACGACCGGGATGATGACTCGTCTGACGACGCCGGGTTCCGACACGATGCCCTCCGCTACTTCGTTACTTCGCTCCGCCGATCTCGAGCTCGTAGAACGGCGCCTCCCGATCCTTCGGGAAGTAGAGTCCCGCGCCGATGATCAGCAGGTGCTTCGCGAGGAGGCCCCGGTAGTAGGACCCGTTCCGCACGAAGATGTCGCTGTCCGTCCGGGTCTTGTCCGTGTTCTCGCGGAGATCGCCCCGCGTCGTGATCTCCAGGTACACGAGGCCCTTCGCCATCGCCGCGATGTTCGCGACGGCGGGCGCAACGTCCGGGTCGGGCAGGTACTGGAGCACGCCCTGACACACGATGAGGTCGTATTTCTTCCGGTCCCGCCACCGAGCGATGTCCCGGTGCTCGTAGCCGTGCTTCTTGCACATCACCTGGCTCACTTCGGTGCCGGTGTACTTGACGCCCTTCTCGTTCTTCTCGATCCAGTTCTTCCACAGCCCGATGCCCGCTCCGATGTCGAGCACGCTCTTCACCTCGAGCTTGTTCCACTTGGAGAACGAGAAGACGAAGTTCGCGAGGTGAGCGTGCTCCTCGGGCGAGTGCACGCGCGTCGTCGGGTTCTCGTAGAAGCGGTGGTAGTACGCTTCGTCGAACCGGCGAAAGCGATCCATGGCGGCGAGTCTAACGCGAAGGGCCGAGTCTTTTGGTTCTCGTCGCCCGCATCGCGATGATTTCTCTACGCTTTCCGCGGATCCCTTTCCGTCGTCCCCCGTGCCTCATAAGTCATTGTAATTGCTGATATTTATTGATTATTGCGTGCATGCGAATGCACGCATATAATGAAGCTTCGTGTCCACCGCCGTAGCCACGGATGCGCGCTGGCATCTCTATCGGCTCCTCGCCGATCCCTCGCGCCTGAAGCTCCTCGCGCTCGCGTCCGAGGCGGAGCTCTCCGTCGGTGAGCTCGCGGAGCTCTCGGATCAGACGCAGCCGAACGTATCCCGACAGGCAGCGCCGCTCCGGCAAGCGGGGCTCCTCACGGATCGGCGAGACGGCACGCGGACGTTCCTTCGTCTCGCGGAGGGCGCGTCGTCGGACCCCGTCGTCGCGGACGCGCTCCGGGAAGGCCTCCGCCTCGTGGATGCGGACGGCAGCCGTGCTCGAGTGCGGGACGTCGTGCGCGCGCGCGACGACAAGACGCGGGAATACTTCGCGACGGCTCATACGGACGCCGACGTCGAAGCGAGCGATCTCGGCGCGTACCTGTTCGCGCTCGGTCTCCTGCTCCCGCGTCGCGGCATGGCCGTGGACGCCGGGACCGGAGACGGCGCGATCCTCGAGGCGATCGCGCCGCTCTTCGAGCGCGTCATCGCCGTGGACCGGAGCGAGCGGCGGCTCGGGCACGCCAGGGCGCGCATGCGGCTCCGCGGGTACGATCACGTGGAGTTCGTCTGTGGTGAGGTGGATTCACCCGAGATGCGCCGGAAGGCGCAGGGCTCCGCGGACGTCGTCGTCGCGGGCCGGATGCTCCATCACTCGCCCGTTCCCGGAGAGACGGTCGCGGCCCTCTCCGCGCTCCTCGCTCCGGGCGGGCGGCTCCTCGTCGTGGACTACGGCCCGCACGGAGACGAATCCTTCCGCGAAGCGGAGGCGGACGTGTGGTCCGGCTTCGAGCCGCGGGAGCTCGCCGAGTTCGCACAGAGCTCCGGTCTCGCGGGCGTGCGCGTCGTGGAGATCCCTCCCGGGTGCTGGCCGGCCCTCGTGAAGGGGAAGGGCTCGCCGTCGCGCGTCCCCTGGCTCGCCCTCGTGGCGGAAAAGCCGCGCGGAGAGCGGGATCGCGAACCCCAGGTTCGCGCCGGGAAGGCCCGCGACTAGTCTTCGGCCGGGGTTTCCCGTCCGCGAAGGTGGCCGAGGGGCCGCCCTGTTTCTCGAAAGGAAATGAACGATGAGCGACGCAGCGAAGAAGATCTCGAAGACCCAGGTTCCGACACAAGACGCGGGCACGTATCACGTCGCCGACATCGGGCTCGCCGACTGGGGCCGGAAGGAAATCCAGATCGCGGAGACCGAGATGCCCGGTCTCATGGCGCTCCGCGAGGAGTACGGCGCGAAGCAGCCGCTGAAGGGCGCCCGCATCGCCGGTTGTCTCCACATGACGATCCAGACGGCCGTGCTCATCGAGACCCTGAAGCACCTCGGCGCCGAGGTCACCTGGACCACCTGCAACATCTACAGCACGCAGGATCACGCGGCCGCCGCCATCGCGAAGGCCGGCATCCCCGTGTTCGCGTGGAAGGGCGAGACGGAGGCCGAGTACTACGAGTGCATCGAGCGGCAGCTCAAGGCGTTCGCGGGCGGCAAGGCCCCGAACATGATCCTCGACGACGGCGGTGACCTCACGGCCGTCGTGCACGAGAAGTACCCGGGCCTCTTCACGGGCCCCGATCCCATCCGCGGCATCAGCGAAGAGACGACGACGGGCGTCCACCGCCTGTACGACATGTTCAAGAAGGGCGCGCTCCTTTGCCCCGCGATGAACGTGAACGACTCCGTGACGAAGTCGAAGTTCGACAACCTCTACGGCTGCCGCGAGTCCGGCATCGACGGCATCAAGCGCGCGACGGACGTCATGTTCGCCGGCAAGGTCGCGGTCGTCGCGGGCTACGGGGACGTCGGCAAGGGCTGCGCGCACGCGCTCCGCGGCCAGGGCGCGCGCGTACTCGTGACGGAGATCGACCCGATCTGCGCGCTCCAGGCGGCGATGGAAGGCTACCAGGTCGTCACCATGGACGAGGCCGCTCCCCAGGGCGACATCTTCATCACCGCGACGGGCTGCCTCGAGGTCATCAGGGGCGATCACCTCAAGGCGATGAAGAACGAAGCGATCGTCTGCAACATCGGTCACTTCGACATGGAGATCGACATGCGCTACCTGGAGAGCACTCCGGGTATCAAGGAAGAGAACATCAAGCCGCAGGTGGATCACTTCATCTTCCCGGACGGCAAGCGCATCATCGTCCTCGCCCGCGGTCGGCTCGTGAACCTCGGCTGCGCGACGGGTCACCCGAGCTTCGTCATGAGCACGAGCTTCACGAACCAGGTCGTCGCCCAGATCGCGCTCTTCAACGAGAAGTTCCCGGTCGGCGTGCACCTGATCCCGAAGAAGCTCGACGAGAAGGTCGCGCGTCTCCACCTCGGGAAGCTCGGTGTGAAACTCGACAAGCTCACGTCGAAGCAGGCGGAGTACCTCGGCGTTCCCGTCGAGGGACCGTACAAGGCGGACCTCTACCGGTACTGACGCCGGCCGCGGATGCGAGCGCGGGGCTCGGTCGAAGGACCGGGCCCCGTCTCGTTCCATGCTCCGCTCAGCGGCGCGAGTACGGGTTCGAAAGATCCGGCTCGGCCGGGTGCGTCACCGCGATCCGCTCGGCGGTGTAGGGATTGTCGAACCCGGGCGGACGCACGGCCTGCGGCACGCGACCCGGGCTCGCGTAGGGGTTCACGAGGTGCAGATCTTCCGAGTACGGGTTCGCGAGCGAGAGCTCCTCGGCGTACGGATCCAGGTGGTCGAGATCGGGCCCGAAGAGATTCTCACGCGCCTGCGCGGCAGCGAGCTGTGCGCCGTAGGGGCTCGTCTCGAGGAGCTCCGCGGCCGGGTCCGGCGCGGCCTTCGACTTCTCGGGCGCGACGTCGGGGAATGCAGCGACGGCGGTCGTCGTGGGGCGCGCGGACGGGGTAGGGGATTCCGCGTGAAAGAAGTCCGCGACGCGCGTCACCCAGGGGAGGCCGCTCTGGGCCGACGCCGGTGCGACGACGCACAGGGCGGCCAGAGCACCCGTGGCTACTCCGAAAGCGGTCTTTTTGCGCACCACTCTTTTCAGGATACCACCGGAGGACCGGATCGTGGGTCCACCCGGACAAGCAGCGGTAGAAACTGAGGAATTTGGCGCCGTCAGCGCGACAGCCCCACGACCGTGATGCTCTTGTCGGCCCGGAGCCGGGTGAGCTGGTAGTGCCCCAGGCGAGTCCGCTTACCGGAAATGATGTCCGCGCAGACGGCGCGGGACTGCTCGGCGCACCCCTCCGCGTTCACGAGCAAGAGCGAACGGACGTCGTACGTCGCGATGGCGCGCTCCATGGCGTCCTCGCCGTTCATCGGCACGGTGATCGACGGAAGGCCAGTGCCCGCGAGCACGAACCAGGGGTGGGCGGCCATGACGGTGCCCTCCTTCGGCAGCGCGGGCGCCGCGCGACGAACCAGGACCGCGTCGAGCGATTCCGGCACCGCCCGCTCGTATGGGCGCGTCGTGAAGAGCATGAAGGCGGCGAACGCCGCTCCGACCGGCGCGCTCGCCCGGAGCCGGCACCTGGGGGGCCGGAGGCCGGCGAGGAGTGCGTCCGCGCCGTAGCTCCCTGCCAGCACGAAGGCAGGGAGCAGCGGGTGAAGCGTTCGCCACGAGGCGAACACCGGGGTCGTAGTCCACGAGGTCGCGAACGCTCCTGCGACGGTCAGCGCGGCCGCGAGCCGCGCCGTCGCGTGGTCGGTCCTTGGCCGGAAGAGGAGCGCGGTTCCGAGTGCCAGCCAGAGGAGCGGATGCGCCATGAAGTTTTCGCGCGCGAACGTCTCGACCGCGGCGAGCGCCCTCCCGTCCAAATAGCTGGTCGCGACGACTTGCTCGAGCGCCACTCGCGGCGGCGGGGCGACGCGGAAGCGGTAGAGCTCGAGGCCGTCGGTCACGAACGGTGCTCGGGAGGCGGCTGGCGGCGTCGGCGTTCCGAAGATCAGGAAGTGGAAGCCCACGTACCCGGCGGCGAACGTTCCCGCAGTGAGGAGGGCGGGAACGCCCGCGCGGACACCCCGCCGGAGCTCTCGCGAGAACACGGCGAGGGCGATGATGGCGAGCGAGGACAGCGTGTCGGCTCGAAAGAAGAACGCGAGGAAGGCGAACGACAGGGCGAGGTTCGCGCGCTTCCGAGAGAAGGCGGCCAGCGAGGCGAGAAGCGCGGCCTGAGCGAACGGCACCGTCTCCGCGTCGAAGCGGTAGCCGAGCAACGCCGGAGAGAACGAGAACAGGAGCACCGCCATCGCCTGGAGCCAGGCACTCCGGAGAGGAGCGCCGATGGACGCCACGTACCAGCAGAGGAGGACGCCGGAGGACGACACGAGCGCCATGAACGTGCCGACCACCCGAGGGCCCGACCCGAACACCCGGAACACGGGCACGAAGGTGAGCGAGGCCAACCCGTGCCAGTAGTCGAACGGCCGGTGCACCACGGCCTTCGGGTGGTAGAGGAACTGCCACACGATGGGTTCTTCGTACCGGAGGGTGGTCGCGATGTGTCGCGCCACGCCGTAGTAGTACGCCGCGTCGTTGTTCGTGCTCCCGGTGACCGTCGTCCCCACCGCGAGGTAGGTCGAGACGACGAACAGCGCGAGAGAGAGCGTGACGAGTGAAAACGCGCGCGACGCCGATAGCGGCGTGCCTCGTCGGCGGGCGTGGAGCAGGGCGGCGAGGCAAGCGAGCGCCGCAGCGATCTCGGCCCCCCGAGAGGGAAACGGCACGGCCACGATCGGGAAGAGCGCGACCACTGCGAGAACGGGCCACGCGGATCTTGCGCCTCGGCGGAGCCGCGCTGCTCCGGGCTCCGCGTGGGCCGCGACGAACCCGCCGAGCCCGAGCGCCGTCAGCAGTACGGCGAGGACGAAGCGACCGAAGAGCGGAATCGCCGGATGGGCGAGCTCGAAGGCCGCTCGAGACAGCGCGACGAAGGCTCCCGTGAACGCGCCGGCAGCGGCGAGCGTCGTTCCCCGCCCCTCTGCGAGCACGAAACCGGACACGCGGGAGACCGGCCGAGGCCGCATCGAGGTCTCGTCGCGAGGTCCGGATTCGAGCGCGGGGATTTCATTCGCTGCGCTCGAGCCCATTCTGAAGGGCACGCCAGCAAGAAGCGTACCCGGGTGCGTGTGCCAGACTGTGTCAGCTCGTCAGGTTGCGATTCGACGACCCGTCGTCGGCCGCCTGGGCCGTGCCCGGCGTGCGCGCGTCGAGGTTCAGCTCCCGCGCGGTGATGTAGAGCGGACGGCGCTTCACCTCTTCATAGATGCGCCCGACGTACTCACCGAGGATGCCGGTCATGAGGAGCTGGGCGGACGAACCGAAGGCGACGAGCATCATGATCGTCGTCCAGCCGGTGACGACGCCTTTGACGAAGAACTTGATGTAGAGGGCCCACGCGCCGGTGCCGATCGCGAGGAAGCCTGCGGCCAGCCCGAGCCAGGTCGCGATGCGGAGCGGGAACGTGGAGAACGACGTGATGCCGTCGGCGGCGAAGCGGAGCATCTTCGAGAGCGGGTACTTCGTTTCCCCCGCGAAGCGCGCTTCCCGGACGTAGCGCACGGCCGTCTGTCGGAACCCGATCCAGGTCACCATTCCACGGACGAAACGGTGTCGCTCCCGGAGCGCGCGCAAAGCGAGGACGACCGGGCGGGACATCAGCCTGAAATCCCCGGCGTCCTGCGGGAGGTCGATCCCTCCGAGCATCCGGCGGAAGATCCGATAGAAGGCCGCCGCGGTGAAGCGCTTGAAAGCGGTCTCGCCCTTCCTCTCTTCGCGCACCGCGTAGACGACGTCGAAGCCCTCCCGCCACTTGCGGATCATCTCGACGATCACCTCCGGAGGATCCTGGAGATCGGCATCCATGACGACGACGGCGTCGCCCTCGGCCCGGTCGGTGCCGGCGGTGATCGCCATCTGATGCCCGAAGTTCCGCGCGAAGGAGACGACCCGGAAGCGCGGCTCCCGCGCGGCGAGCTCGGCGAGGAGCTCGAACGAGCGGTCCTTCGAGCCGTCGTCGACGAAGATCACTTCCCACGAGTCGACGCTCTCCTGCACGGTGCGGAGCGCCGCGCCCAGCCGCCGATCGAGCTCCGGGATCACCTCTTCTTCGTTGAAGATGGGGATGACGAGCGACAGGGTCGGCCGGGACGCGGACATGGCTGATTCGTCGCGGCAGAGCCGCTTCCGAGGCTCTTCACCGAGGGCGGGACCTTAGCTCAGGACGCCTGTCCGCCTCAACCGAGGTGGCGCCCTCAGCAGCGGCAGTCGCTCCGATCCTTCCGGACCCAGACGCCGACCTTGCCCGCGAGGATCGTCTTCTGTCTGTCCTTCTGGAGGCAGTAGCGCGCCTCGACCCAGTTTCGAACGACGGGGACGCGCGTCAGTGAGATCCCCCACTGCGGCGAATCCCCGTCGATGACGACCGGTGGGTTCGCCGCGGTCAGGTCCTGAATGAGCTGTTCGCGAGAGCCCCGGGCGACGAGGTCCTCGCGGACGACGTTCCACTGCGGCACGACCGTTCCGGCTACCGGCAAGAGGAACAGGAAGCGCGTGGCGGGACGTCGCCGGCACGTGAGGTAGAGGTCCGGGTTGAAGCCCCAGACGAACAGACTCTCCCCGGGCTTGCTGAACCGGTCGATCACGTCGCACACGGCCTCGTGCCGGAGGGGCGCCCACCCGCCCCGCTTCGCGTCCCGTTCGAATTGCGCGAGCTTGTTCTCGGAAGAGAAACCGAGGAATCCCGTGACGAGCCCGAGGAGCACCAGCGTTCCGAGGAACGAGCCCGTCTTCCCCCCGCCGGAGATCGCTTCCTCCGCGCGGAAGCCGACCAGCAACCCGGCGAAGGGGACGACGCCCAGGAAGTAGTGGGGCCAGAAACGGAGCGCGACGACGGCTGACACGAACAGCGCGAGCCCGACGAGGGCCGCGGTGCAATCGACCCCCGCCTCGGCGTAAGCGCGGAGGAAGCCGCGCGGAAAGCTCTTCGCACGCGAGAACGGTCGAGCGATCGCGGAGGAGACGATGAACGCAAACCCGGCGACCGCGAACGTGTGATCCCACATGAAACCGACGAAAGCGTCCACCGTGTGGACGTTCTTGTACGGCGCCATGTACGTCTGGGAGTTGTACTCGTAAAACCAGTACCAGAAGGCCCGGAGCTCGCCCCGGATGGCGTAGGGGAGCAGCATGAGCGCAATGGTCCCGACGAAGCCTCCCGCGAGCGCGCCGAGCCCGATCCATCGCTCCTTGCGGTCCTCTGACGTCGTCCAGAGGCCGGCGAAGCCGAACAGCGCGATCGGCAGGATCATGGGCAGCGCCGTCTGCTTCGAGAACCCGGCGAGCGCCGAGAAGGCGCCGGCTGCGACGAGCCCCGCTCGTCGCGCCCTCGTCCGACGGCCGGGCGAGACGGCGAACGTGACCCAGAGCAGAGATTCTACCGCGAACGGGGAGAGGACCCCTTCTCCGGTGAGCGCGAAGCCCGGGCTCGGGGCGAACCCGACGAGAACGAACCACGCCACGAAGACGGCGGCGAGCGCGCCACCGGCCGGCCGCTTCGCGACGATCCCGACGGCGAACACGGAGAACAGCGTCGCGAACGTCGTGACGATGCTGAGGAGCCGTCCGCCCTGCCAGCCGAACCGTCCCGTCGCGAGCTGCGCCAGCGCAGCCGCCCAGTAGAGGACGGGCCCCCGCTGGCTGCAGCCGTCCACGTACGGCAGGAAATGCCCGTCGATCAGCCGCTCGCCGAGGGACAGGATGTAGCCGTCGTCGTAGCCGATCTGGCCCGCGTGCCTGACGAAGAAGGCGTGCAAGCGTCCCGAGAACACGCAGGTCGCCATCAGAGCGAGCACGGACAGGGCGAGGGGAGCCCGGTCGTAGACCAAGCCGGCGATCCTGCGCCACCCGGACCTCTCTTGCACCGGCGGGACATTCCAGCGACCGTCCTCCCGAGGCAACCCCATTTTCTTGCGGTCCCCTCCGTCCGAAGACCCGCCGGATCGACGGCGTGAGTGCGCCTTTTCGGGCCGATTTTCCTCGTCTCCGGCTGGACTCCCGGGATGGCGTGCGGTAGCACCACGCGAGCTGAATCCCATGGTCGAGGCATACGAGGAGCGCAGGCAGCGGGAGGCGAAGTTCCATGACGAGTGGGCGAGTCGCATCGACCCGGCGACCACCCTCGTGGACGAGACCTTCACGGCGCCGACCGCCATCGAGAACCGGTACATCCTCGACCAGTTCGGAGACGTCCGCGGCAAGCGCATACTGGACTACGGGAGCGGCATGTCCGAGGGCGGCGTCTTCCTGGCCAAGCAGGGCGCGAGCGTCGTCGCGGTGGACGTGTCGGCGGGCATGCTGGAGAGCGCGGAGCGCCTTGCCCGGCACCACGGCGTATCCATAGAGACCCGGAGAGTCGTGGGGGACGGAATCCCGGCAGACGCCTCCGAGTTCGACCTCGTCTACGGAAATGGCGTCCTGCACCACGTGGACCTCGCGCGCACTCGCCCCGAGCTCGCGCGCGTGATGAAGCGACACGCGACGGGGTGCTTCATCGAGCCCCTGACGTACAATCCGGTGATCGACGTCTACCGCCGCCTGGCGGACACGACGCGCACGGAAGACGAGCGGCCGCTCAGCTTTCAGGACGTAGAGAGCTTCCGGGAGAACTTCGGGTCCGTCACGCACCGCGAGTTCTGGCTCTCCACGCTCTCGGTCTTCCTGAAATTCTTCTTCGTGGATCGCGTTCATCCACGACAGGAGCGTTACTGGAAGAAGGTCTATACGGACGCCGATCGCCTCGAGTGGTTCTTCGAGCCGCTGAACCGGCTGGACGAGAAACTCCTCGCTCGGTTGCCGGCCCTCGGCTACTTGTGCTGGACGACCGTGATCACGGTTCGTGCGCCGCGGCACTGACGCCATGGCAGGGGAGGCGACCGCCGCCGGGCAGGCACCCCACGGACCTGCGCCGGAACCGGCAGCGGCCACGGCGCTCCACGCCGCCGTGGTGGGCGCCTTGCTCGTCGCGGGCGCGACCGGGTCCGTCACGGCCGGGATCGCGCTCTGCTTCGTCGATGCCGGCCGTTTCGTGGCCGAGAACGTCGCGACGCCGGCGGAGCGCAATCTCGTCTTCGGCGCGCTGACGGAGGGGTTCGGGAGCGCCTTCGTCCTCGCGCTCGTCTTCGCGGCTGTCCTCGGCGCCCGCGGCGCGCGGGCCGTCCACCGTGCTGGCCGGATCGTCTCGCCGCTGATCGTCTCCTGCACGGTCCCCATGCTGCTGGACCATCGAGAATGGAACGGCCGTCCGCTCCCATTCCTGCTGTTGCTCTCGGTGAGCGCCCTGCTCCTGGAGGCGACCACGCGCGCGGCCATCTCGGAGGCCGGTGCGTCGATCGGCGAATTCGTGGCGGGGATCTCCGAACGCCTCCCGGCCTGGATCGCGAGACACGCGCCTTCGCTCGTCGTCCTTTCCGGTGCGAGCGCTTACGCGGCGTTCACCGCGTACTTCTCCATCCAGCAGCATCAGCGTCTGGCCACGCTCGCGTTCGACCTCGGCATCTACGACAACCTTCTCTACAACGCGCTCCACGGGCATTTCTTCCGGTCGCCCGTGCTGCTCGGTCCGGACGGCGGCAACTACATCGCCGGCCACGCCGAGTTCATCATGCTCGCGTACGTCCCGCTCTACGCCCTGTGGCCTCGAGCAGAGATGCTCCTCGTGATGCAGTCGTGCTTGTTCGGGTTCGCCGCGTTCCCGCTCTTCAAGTTCGCCAGGACGCAGATGCCTCCGTGGGCGGCCGTCGCCGTCGCGCTCGCGTATCTCTGCTACGCGCCCCTCCACGGTCCCAATTTCTACGACTTCCACTGGTTGCCGACGGCGATCCCGTTCCACTTCCTCCTCTACTATTCGCTCGCGACGCGGCGGAAATGGCTGTCGGTCTTCTGCGTCGTATGGCTCCTGCTCGTCCGCGAAGACGTCTCGGTCGGACTCGCGATTCTGGGGACGTTCCTCGCTCTGAGCGGCATTCGCGTGCGCTTCGGGATCGTGCTCGCCGTCGTCTCGGTCGCGTACTTCGGTGTCGTCAAGTTCATCGTCATGCCGTGGGCGGGGCCTTGGTCCTTCCTGAACATGTACAAGGATCTCATCCCTCAGGGAGAATCCGGGTACGGCGCGGTCATCCGAACGGTGATCACGAACCCCGCGTATTTCGTCGGCACGCTCCTCGTGCGGGCGAAGGCCGTCTACGCGCTCCAGCTCTTCACGCCGGTCGTGTTCCTGCCGTGGCGGAGGCTCGGCCTCGCGCTCCTCGCGAGCGCGGGCTTCTTCTTCACGTTGATGACGACCGGGTACGAGCCCACCCTATCCATCGCGTTTCAGTACACGACGCACTGGATCCCGTACATCTTCGGCGCAAGTGTCCTCTCGCTCCGGCTCCTCGGCGCGGAGCCGTTCCGTCGCCAGGCCGCCATAGTCGCCATGGCGTTCGCGACGGCGGGACAGACGTACGTGTTCGGCTGCTTCTTCCAGCACGATAGCTTCGTGGGTGGGTTCGGGCGCGTCCCTTTCCGGATGACCGAGTCGGAACGCGTGCGGTACCAGAACATGGTCGCCATCACCGCGAAGATTCCGCGGGACGCTTCCGTGGCGGCGACGGAGAGCGAGGTGCCGCACGTGTCCAATCGCGTCACCGTGTTCGCGCTCCGCGATCACAGCGGTGGCGCGGACTACCTGCTCGTGAATCGGGACATGCGAAACCATCTCCGGACACATCAGGTGCTCGTGGAGGCATTCAGGGACTATCCCTACGGGCTCGTCGAGCGCAGGGATTCGCTGTTCCTATTCCGCCGAAACGAGAACTCGGCGAAGACTCCGGCTGCGTTGCGGGAGCTCGGAATCCAGTGACGACCTCGGAATCCGTGGAAAGAGAACAGGACTCCGGGCAGGTCGCGGCCTCCTCGCCGCCCGTCGCTCGGCCCGCCCGCGGCGGCGTGCTCGAGTGGGTCTGGCGTGGGCGGGCGCTCCGCGCAGCGGAAGAGCGGGATGCGCTGGCCACCGACGCGCGCCGGCTCGCGCTCGGGCTCGAGCTCACCGAGGTGGCGGACCGTGCCGTGGAGCGTCTCGATCCGCTTCGCTCCGGAAACGGCGCGGCCACGGCCTTCGTGCTCTACCGCGAAGCGTTTCGCGTCTTCGCGGGCCTCCCGGGGGTGGATTCGTCCGCGCCCTCGCCGCCGGAGATGGACGACGCCGCCCTCGCCTCCGCCTCCGACGCGGATCGGCAGCTACTCGCGAGAAGAGCGCGCGCCGCCGTTCACGATCTCGTCGCGCGCCTGCCGGGCGCGGGCGGGGAGCGAAGGCGGCTCATCGTCCAGCGAGTGACGCGGACCATCCTGGTGGTCACGGCCGCGGCCGCTCTCGTGGTCGGCATCGGTCTCGGCATCGCTCGCGCGCTGAGGCCCCCGAACGTTCTCGTGGGCGCCACGGTCCGGACGAGCAGCTCGTACGCGGGCTTCTCGCCCGAAGACCACATGTGCGACGGCAAGAAAACCTCGATCCTGTTCCATACGGACCGGGAAGAGAACCCGTACGCGGACTTCGACATGAAGACACCCCGAACCATCTCCCACGTGTTGCTCGGGAACCGACGGGACTGTTGCGAGGAACGCGCGACGCCGCTGGTCGTGGAGGTCAGTACGGACGGCTCTCACTTCAAGGAGGTGTTCCGTCGCGTCGAGCCGTTCCAGTCCGTCAGCGGGACGTTTCCCCCGACCGCGGCGCGCGTCGTTCGCGTGCGGGCGCTGAAGCGAACCTGGCTGCACCTCGAGCAGGTCGCGGCCTGGTGAGTGCCTGAGTATTTCCCCGCACCCACCGCGCCGGCCCCACCGATGATCACCGAGGCAGACTTCGATCCGACTCTCGACGCGCCCCCGGAATCGACTCGCGGCCTCCGGGCCCTCGCGAGTCTGGCCCTGGGCGGCGCTTCGATCGCGCTCGGAATCCAGTTCGCGTGCCTCCGCGGCCGGCTTCCCCGCTTCATCACCTCGAACACGATCACGTCCCACGAGCGGTCGCTCATCGTGGTGACCGGCGCGATCGGCGCGATCGTTCCGGTGCTCGTGGCGCTCGTGGTCTTCGCGTTCCGGAGGCGGCGCGCACTCTCCACGGTGGAGACGGCGGCGGACCTCGCGTCGCCCGCGATCGTCGCGGCCCTGCTTCCACCGCTCTACTGCATCCCGGCCTGGAAGAACGCGCCGCTCACGTATCTGGCCATCCTTTCCGTCGCGGTGCTGCTCCTCAGGACCACGCTCGCGCGCGCGTTCGCCAGGGCCACCGAGCTGTCCGCGTCGAGCGGGAGATGGGCCAGGGCCTTCTTCCCGTTTCGCGCCTTCGCCGCGGGGATGTCGCGACCGGCGGTCGGACTCGCCGTCGTGTCCGTCGCGGGCGCTTCCTACGCCGGCTACACGGCGTACCTCGAGATCCTGAATCTCCATCGGTTGGTGATGGGCTCCTACGACATGGGGTTCTTCGACAACCAGATGGCGAACAGCCTGGCCGGGCACTTCTTCCGCAATCGCATCATGTTCGGGGCAGGACCCGGCAATTCCATCGCGGGGCACGCCCACTTCGCACACGTCTTCTTCCTGCCGCTCTACGCGCTCCACCCGAGCTCCGAGCTGCTGATCGGCCTTCAGGCGGCGTTCATCGGTGCGGCGGCGGTGCCGCTGTACCTGTTCGCGAGCACGCAGGTGCCGCGCGCTATGGCGGTGGTCGTCGCGCTCGGGTTCCTCCTCTTCGCGCCGCTCCACGGCGCGCAGTTCTACGATTTCCACTGGCTGCTCTGCGCGTCCTTCGGCATGTTCTGGGTCGCGTACGGCATCGCGAAGGAGAGGGCGCGCATCGTCGTTCCTGCGCTGCTCTTCGTCCTGCTCCTCCGGGAGGACATGTCTCCGGGCATCGCGGTGCTCGGCCTCTTCCTGCTCCTCACGCGGGCACGACCCCGCATCGGCGCCGCGCTTCTCGTCACCGGCGTCGTCTGGTTCGGTGTCGTGAAGTTCGTCATCATGCCGGCCGCGGGCAACTGGTGGTTCGCGGACATCTACAAGGGGTTCGTGCCACCGGGCGAGAAGGGGTACGGCGCGATCCTGAAGACCCTCGTCGCGAACCCCGGGTACGTGTTCACGACGCTCCTCACGGAGGTGAAGCTGACGTACGTCCTGCACCTCTTCGCGCCGCTCGCCTTCCTGCCGTGGACGCGCCCGGCGCTCGCACTCCTCGCGTCGCCGGCGGCGTTGCTCACGCTGCTCACCACGGACTACGGGCCGGCTGTGTCCATCTTCTATCAGTACCCGGGCCACTGGGTTCCGTACCTGTTCATCAGCTCGGTGCTCGGGCTCCGCGTGGTCCGAGAGTCGCGCGGCATTCACGCGGCTCGTGCGGCAGCGGGGGCCGCGGCGTTCGGTCTCTTCACGCACGGGCTGGTCTTCGGTGTCCTCTTCGCGCCGACGCACTTCCAAGGCGGGTCCGCGAAGGTGGCCCCGTCGCTCAGCACCACGGAGCGGATCGAGTACGAGAACGTCAGCGCGCTCATCCGGCTGATTCCCCCCAGGGCGAGCGTCATGGCGACGGAGTACGAGGTCCCTCTGCTCACCTCGCACCCGGATTGCTACTCCGCCGCCCTTTACGACGCGGATGCGGAGTACCTCCTGATCCACAGAGACCACTTCATGCTGGAGGCCCGCGCGCATCTGAAGACCGTGCTCGGCAGGCACGAGTTTTCGCTCGTCGAGAAACGCGGGCACGTCTACCTGTTCCGTCAGGGCCCGACCTCGCCGGAGAGCCGCGAGGCGCTCGGGTCCCTCGGTCTCTGAGGGTTTGGTCGGACCGATGCGGTTTGCTAGGATGCGCCGCGTGTCGCTGAAGGACGCCGTTCTCGGGACCCCGTTCGTCTACAACCTGGTGCGTCCTCTCGTCGTCGGCGGCATCGACATGGCGCCCGTGCTCACGCCGCTCGCCACCGTCCCCGGAGACACGGTGGTGGACGTGGGCTGCGGCACCGGCGTCGCCCTGGATCACCTCGGCCCGTTCGAGCGCTACGTCGGTTTCGACACGGACGCCCGCGCGCTCGCCGCCGCTGAGACGCGCGAGTCCGTCCGTCGTCGTCGCGCTCGTGGAGAACGGATCGAGTTCCGGAACGCAGAGCTCGGTCGACCGGAGATCGAGAAACTCGCGCCGCATGCCGTCATCCTTTCCGGACTCCTCCACCACCTGGACGACGAGACCTGTGCAGCGCTCTTCCGGTCGCTGCTCGCGTCGCCCCGCCTTCGCTCCGTCGTCACCCTGGACGTGACTTTCGTCCCCGGTCGCCTCTTCAACAACCTGCTCACCATCCTGGATCGCGGCCAGTACCCGCGTCACCCGGCGGCGTACGCCTGGCTCGCGGAGCGCGCCGGGTTTCGCGTGGTGGAAGGGGAGATCATCCCCTCACGTCCAGGGAACGACCGAGTGCAGTACTTCCGCATGAAGCTCTCCGCCGGAGCCGGCGCTCCGACGTCGTGACGGAACCCGTCCCGCGCAGGTCGTCCGGGGATCTCGTTCCGCGGCTCGTCGCGTCGCTGGTGCTCGCGGTCGGGTTCGCGTGGATGCTTCGTCGCGGGGGCATTCCGCTCGCGCCCGGCGCGGCCGCGTTCGCGGAAGCGTCCTGGTGGCTCTTCCCGGTCGCGGTCCTCACCAACTCCGTCGCGGCCTACTTCCGCACGTGCCGGTGGATCCATCTCCTGCGTCCAATCGCGCCGGGGTTGTCTCCGGCGAGGGTCCTCGGTGTCGGGTACGTCGGGTTCACCGCGGTGGTCATGGCGCCCCTTCGTTCCGGCGAGGTCGTCCGGCCGTATCTCCTCGCGCGCGACGGGGACGTGACGTTCGCTCAGGCCCTCGGCGCCACCGCCGTCGAGCGCATCGTGGACGGGCTCGCCATCACCATGGGGCTCATGATCGCGATGGCCGTCGCGAGGCCGCTCTCGCCGCTCCCGGATCATCTCGGAACGCTCCACATCGACATCGGGCTCGTCCGGCACGGCGCGCACGCGGCGCTCGCGCTCTTCGTGACCGCGTTCGCCACGATCATCGCGTTCTATGCGTTTCGCGACCGGGTCGTCGCGCTCGTGGACGCGACGATCGGCCGCGTATCGCCGCGGCTCGCGGCGCTAGGCGTCTCGACGCTTTCCCGACTCGCGGACGGCCTCCGAGCGCTCCCCTCGGCGAAGCACCTCGTCCCGTTCCTCCGGGACAGCGTCCTCTACTATCTCGCGATGAGCGGCGGGAACTTACTCATCCTCCGGGCCGCGGGAGTGCCGGCGACGTTCGCGGAGGCCTGGGTCGTGCTCGGTGTCCTCAGCATCGCGATCCTCGTTCCGGCCGGCCCCGGCTTCTTCGGAGCTTTTCAGCTCTCTTCCTACTGCGCCCTCGCCATGTACTTTCCGGAGCGGGTCACCCTCGGGCCCGGAGCCGCGTTCGTGTTCGCGAACTACACGACCCACCTCGCGGTGACGCTCGCGTTCTGTGGAGTGGGCTTCTCGTTGATGGCCAGGAACCCTGCGTCGAAGCCGGTTCGCTAGAAGGCGCCCCGCGGCACCGCGAGCGGCCTAGTCAGGCCCGAATCGACCCGTCGGGGTTGTCGGTGAGGTAGACGGTACGGCCGCGGATTCGCGGGGCGCCGTGGTACAAGTGCTGTGGGTGACCGAAACCGACACGAAGCGCTGCGAGGACACGCCGAACGAGCGAGAGCGCTGGCGGCTCGTCCTCACGCCCATCCTTCCGGGGCGGTCGGGGTGCTGGCCGCTCCAGCGGCGGCTCGTGCTCGGCCGCGGGGAAGACTGCAGCCACGTGATCCGAGAGGACCACGTTTCTCGTCATCACGCGGAGATCGTGCCGCAGGGTCCGGTGGTCACCGTGAAGGACCTCGGCAGCAAGAACGG
>DASZXK010000038.1:0-11975 GCA_035545855.1 Polyangiaceae bacterium | reverse complement strand
CGTCCCCTGGGCCGTGCACCTCGCGGACGCCCTCGTTCACGAGGCCGCGGGAGGGAAGCTGAACGTGCTCTCCGGCGTGAGCACGCAGCGCACGACGGCCGCGTTCCTCGCGAACCTGGAGAACCGGATGACGATCGCGCGAAAGCAGCTCCTCGGACAGGCTGGAACGCCTTCGCTCCGCGCCTAGCGCGGCTTCGTCGTGTACGTGCGGGTATCTCCCATGCGCCGCCGCTAGTGTCCCGAGTTTCGGTGACGACCTGCTGACTCAGGACACTAGCGCGGCGGGATTCGAATCGGGTTCGTGACGGCGACGACGTCCTTCGGGCCGACGACCATCTCCGGCCAGCCGCGCGCGATGCGCCTCGTCGCGAGACCGAATCCTCTCGGGCCCTCCGTGCGCTCCGTGATGACGTCGATGGCATCGAGGTTCCGGAGGATCCACGGCGCGGCCCACCCGTGCTTCGCGGCGACGCGGTACGGGTGCGCCGGGTCGTCGTCGAGCCCCGGCGTCACGACGAGTCGAGTTCGCGCGAGCGCCAGGTCCCGAGCGAGCGGCTCGATCGCCCACCGATGCCCGGCCTGACCGGACGGCGGCGAAGCGAGGTGCGCCATGACGGGATCGGTGAGCCCGAACGACTGCACGACGAACCAGTTCGGATGATCGTACGCCGCGAGGCACCAGCCCGCCGCGAAGGCTCCCTGATACGAGAGCTTTCCGCCCTGGAGCTCGACCGTCACGTCCGCCGGCCGCCGGTCCCACACCCTCGTCGCGATGTCGAAGCGGTGACGGTGCGACGCGGCGTCCTCGATGCCGTTCACCCGATAGAGCTTCAGGGAGTCCCCCGCGGGGCGCAAGAAGAGCGGGTGCGACGGCAAGAGCACCCGCGGGTACGAGCAGACGAGCGCGGCGAAGAACGGGACGCCGAGGACCGACCCGGTGAAGCGCCGCGACGGGACGGTCGCCTCGAGGATCCGCTCCACGACGCCGCCGAGCGCGGCGACGGCGACGAGTACGGGAAACGCGAGATACCGGTAGTGGACGAAGTCCCCGCCGATGCGGACGACGTACGCGGCGTGAAGGAGGGCGCAGGCAAACAGCACCGCGCGCGGACGCCCGAGGAGCGGAACTTCGGGACGAAATCGACGAAGGAACGCGAGCCCCGCGAGACCCGCGCCGAGGATCTCGTACAGGTAGTGAGCGCGGAGCGTATCGTGGAGGTACCGGAACCCGCGGAGAGCGGAGGGCGCGTCCTTCAAGTAGAAGGTGTTCGGGAAGAGGTCCGAGTAGTAGTAGACGCGGAACGCGAGCCAGGCGCCCTCGCCGCCGAGCGCCGTGCCGACGAGCCACCAGGGAAACGCGCGATTTTGCCGGAGGCACCAGAGCGAGCCGATCAGGACCGCGAGGTTCAGCTCCGGTCTGACGAGGGGCCCGAGCCCGACGGCGACCGCGAGCAGTCTCGACCGGGGTGCGAGCACGAGGGCCGCGAACGCGAGCGCGACGACCTGGACGAACGGCGTCTCGAGCCCCGAAGTGAAATGCGACAGCACGGCGTAGGCGCCGGCCACGAACAGCGCGGGCAGATGGAACTCGCCGACGGCCGAACCGGACAGACGCCGGTTCACGAAGATCGCAAGCGCCCAGGTGGCGGCGAGCGATCCCCATCCGAGCGCGAGGAGCACGGGCCAGTGCCGGAAACCGAGCGCGCGGACCGCCACCCAGAGGAGCATCCAGAGCGGACTCGTGAACCCCTCCACGTGCTCCCCCTGGTTGAATACCAGCCCGGCGTGGAGGAGCGCGGCGTTGTCCGCGTAGCGGAAGTAGACGAACGCGTCGTCGAGCACCCAGGCGTACGCCCAGACGAGGAGAAGCCCGACCGCGAGCGCCAGCATCGGGACGAGGGGGGCCTTTCTCCTCATGAGCGCCGCCGGAGCATAAACCGGGCCCGCCCCGGAAAGACCAAAGTGCCCCGCGTCCGGGCGAACGCGACGAGACGCGACGAGACCTGGATCTCCTTCGAGCGCTCGCACGGGTTCCACGGGCAGAGCCTCTCGGGTTAAGGTCCCGGTCCCATGACCATCAAAATCGGCGATCGTCTTCCTGATGCCACCCTCACCGAGTCGACCGAGTTCGGCGAGGCGTGCCCCGTCGCACCCGCTCCCGTGAACACGACCGAGGCCACCAAGGGCAAGCGCGTCGTGATCTTCGGCCTGCCCGGCGCGTACACGCCGACGTGCTCCGCGAAGCACGTGCCCGGCTACCTCGAGAACCTCTCCGCGCTCAAGTCCAAGAAGGTGGACGAGATCTGGTGCGTGTCCGTCAACGACGGCTTCGTCATGGCCCAGTGGGGCAAGGACCAGAAGGCCCTCGGCAAGATCCGCATGCTCGGTGACGGCGCGGCGGAGTTCACGAAGAAGCTCGGCCTGGAGGTGGACATCCCGAACATGGGCACCCGCATGAAGCGCTGCTCGCTCCTCGTGGAGGACGGCGTGGTGAAGCAGCTCAACATCGAGGCCCCCGGCAAGTTCGAGGTGAGCGACGCCGGGACGATGCTGAAGCAGCTCGGCTGAGCCGAGCCCGAGGCGCGCTTCATCCCAGGCGCGCTGCCGAGGCTTCGACGAGGGCGCGTCGCTTCTCGTGCTCAGACTTCGTCAGAGCACGAAAGCGAGCGACGCGCTCCTCCCCCGCCCCTTCGGGCGATCCCGCGGAGAACGGCGGCTTCGGGTCGTACTCGAGCGAAAGCTGGATCATCTTCGCCGTCTCCTCGCCGGCGAGCTCCGCCGCGACGACGAGCGCGAAGTCGATCCCCGCCGTGACGCCTCCACCGGTGATGCGGTTGCGGTCGCGCACGACCCGGTCCGCGCGCGGCTTCGCGCCGAAGAGCGGGAGCAGGTCCCTCCACGCCCAGTGACAGCCCGCTTCGTAACCCCGGAGGAGCCCCGCCGCGCCGAGGAGCAGCGAGCCGGTGCAGACGGAGGTGACGTACCTCGCGCCCTCCCCTTGCCTCCGGAGGAAGCCGAGCACGGAGTCGTCGCTCATGAACTCCGCCTGTCCCGCGCCGCCGGGGACGCAGAGCACGTCCAGCGGCGGACAGGACTCGAACGTGTCCGTCGGGACGATGGAAAACCCGGCGTCCGTCGGGACCGGGTCCGTCGTCTTCCAGGCGAGGTGCACTCGCGCCTTCGGCACGCGCGCGAGAACCTGGAGCGGGCCCGTCGCGTCGAGCTGAGTGACCCGGGGGAAGAGCAAGAACCCGATGTGGAGTGCGTCGGTCATGAGAGGGAGTGTCCCGCGCTCGTGGCGGGTCCGAAATGACGTCGATCGGACGAAATCTGCCAGCCGTCAGGGCTTTCGCTCGAACTCCGTCACACCGGCGGAGGCCGAGGTCACGGCGCGTCCTCCTCGGGCTCGATGCCGAGGAGCGAGTGGACCCTCTCCGCGACGGCGATCAGCGTCCGGGCGCACGGTTCGCACCCGCCGCCGCAGCACCGCGGCCAGCGCTTCGTTCCGAGGAGCGGCCGCACCGAGTCCACGTACCAGCTCTGGAGCCCCACCTCGGCGCACGCCTGGGCGAGCAGAGCCTCGTTCTCGGGCGTCCGGGGTAGGGACATCGGGAGCGGAGTCTACCGTGGTATCCTTCGTGATCGCATGAAGGAATACCGGGTGGGCGCCGCGCTCGTGGCGGCGCTGTTCTGTTCGAAGCCGGCGAGCGCGGGCAAGGTGGAGTACTCCGAGCTCGACCTCTCGACGGTGCGCATCTTTTCGATGCTCGGGGTCGACAAGCAAGAGGTGGAGGCGAAGAAGAACGGCCGCCACTACACGCTCGCCGTGCCGATCGCGGGACACGGGAGCGGCTACCTCGTATCGACGGACGGCCTCGTCCTCACCGCGCGGCACGTCGTCGAAGGAGCGCGTCAGGTCGTCGTGAAGGAACCGGGGTCCCGCGTCGTGTACCCGGCCGAGGTCGTCTACTCCTACCGGGCGAGATGACCCCGGCCGCCGCTCGCTTCCTCGGGTGAGGCGCCGCGTGTAGACTCCGCCCTCCGATGCCCGAAGGAAGCCCCGCGTCCGAAGAGGAGCTTCCGTGGGAGCGAGACCGCAAGCGCGTGGCGCCCCGGGTGCCCCACCTGGTGCTCGCCTGGTCACTCGACGAGCCGGAGCGCCTCGGTGAGAGCATCGCGGTCGATCGCAGGCTGACCGTCGGCCGGGGCGGTCCCCTCGCCGACGACCCCGCGCCGCGCGCGGTACCGGTGCGCTTCCGGCCCGGAGAGGTTCGCCCGTGCGATCCGATCGACTGCTCCCGGATCGCGCGAGTCCATCTCACGGCGGAGCCGAAGGACGGCGGCATCCGGCTGAGGTCCCTCGCGCGCGCGGAGCTCCGGATCGACGGCCGCACCGAGACGGACGGCATCGCCCGGGAGGGGGACGTCGTGGAGCTCCACAACGCGGCCGTCTTCCTCGTCGTGTCGCGCCCGAAGACGCCGGCGCCGTTCCGCGGCGATCCGCCGGTCTTCTCGTTCGGCTCCGCCGATCCGTTCGGCATCGTCGGCGAGAGCGAAGCGGCGTGGGCGCTCCGCGAATCGCTCGCGTTCGCGGCGGGCACGAGCCGCCACGTGCTGCTCTTCGGGGAGAGCGGCGCCGGGAAGGAGCTCGCGGCGAGGGCGCTCCACGGCCTCTCGAACCGGGCGCGCCGTCCTCTCGTGTCGCGGAGCGCGGCGACGCTCCCGGCCTCGCTCGTGGACGCCGAGCTCTTCGGCAACGCGAAGAACTACCCGAACGCCGGCATGCCCGAGCGCCCCGGCCTCCTCGGCGAGGCCGACGGAAGCACGCTCTTCCTGGACGAGATCGGCGAGCTCCCCGAATCCTCGCAGACGCACCTCCTCCGCGTGCTGGACGGCGGTGGGGAGTACACACGCCTCGGCGAGAGCCAGAGCCGGGCGTCCGCGTTCCGGCTGGTCGCCGCGACGAACCGGGACGAGTCGGCGCTGAAGCACGACGTGCTCGCGAGGTTCACCCACCGCATCACCGTGCCCGGGCTCGCGAACCGCCGGGAGGACGTCCCGCTCGTGCTCCGGGCGCTCCTCGCGCGCATCGCGGCGGAGAACCCGTCGATCGCCAGCCGCTTCTTCGAGCGACGGCGCGGCGTGCTCGCGGAGGCGAAGATCGCGCCGAGCTTCGTCGTCCGGCTCCTCCGGCACCGCTTTTCGCACCACGTGCGAGAGCTGGATCGTCTCACCTGGCTCGCGATCGGCTCGGCCGAGGACGACTACATCGGCGTCACGGAGGCCGTGGACGCCGAGCTGGACGACGCCGACTCCGGCGGCCACGCCGAGATCACGAAGGACGCCCTGGAAAAGGCCATCGCAGAGCTCGGACACCGTCCGACGCAGCTGACGAAAGCGCTCGGCCTGAAGAACCGGTACGTGCTCCACCGGCTCTTGAAGAAGCACGGCCTGTCGGAGCCGCGCGGAGGGGACGGATGAAGGACCTCGCGAAGATCTTGAGAGAAACGTTGGAGATCACGCTCGCCGCCGACGACTCGTTCCCGAAGCGCTTCTACGACCGCCTCTTCTCCGACCACCCCGAGGTGATCCCGATGTTCCACCGGAACAGCCCGGGCGCGCAGCGGAAGCTCTTCGCGCAGAAGCTCGCGATGATCGTCGATCACGTCGCCGATCCGGAGTGGCTCGACCGCGAGCTCGGCAAGGTCGCGGCGAGCCACCGCTCGTACGGCGTGACGCCCGAGATGTACGCCTGGGTCGGGGACGCCCTCATCGAGACGATCGGGGAGGCCTGCGGCGCCGAGTGGTCGGACGCCGCGGAGCGGGCGTGGAAGGAGGCGTACGCGAAGATCGCGACGGCGGTGATCGCGAAGGGCTGACGGAGCGGGATCACCACGCTCGCGGACGGGGGCTCGACCGCGCCGAGATGGTTCGTATGCAAACCATCGGATCGAGACGGAGCCCCCGGGCGGCAGGAACGGCGGGGCGCTCGTCGTACGAGCCTTGCCTAGCCGTTGGCGACACGGGCGGTGGGGACGGCCTCTGCGTCCGCTGCCCCGCGGGCGCCCTCGATCATGAGCCCGGCCACGGCGCCGAGGGCGCGACCCCAGGCCGCGGACGTCGCGTCGTTCCAGCGATCGCCGGAGGACTCGGCGAGGGTCGCGACGAGGGCGTCGGCGACGAGGGGGTACATTCCTTCCGTCACGCCGTAAGACACGTGCTTCGCGCCGAGCGGGAGGAGGACGCTCCGGAGCCAGGCGACGTCTTCCATGTGGTCGACCACGGCGACGATGGCATCCAGCACCATCTTCTCCTGCGCGGCCTGGGAGCGGCGGCCGAAGAGGCCCTTCAGGGCCGGGTTCCGCTCGAACAGCTTCGCGTAGAAGCGACCCACCACGTCGGGGGCGCGTTCGGTGATGACGGCGAGGTTGTCTTCGATGAGCTGCTTGTCGTTCATGGGACTCCGGGTGGTGCAGGGGGATGAGAGACGCGCGGTCCAGAGCAGGGCGCGTGCCAGCCCCCGGGCCGAGACGATCCCGCTGAAAATCGGCCTTTCTGACGCCACGGGTCACCCCCGAGGGCGTGCGCACACCCTCGAACGGCGTGCGCGCACGGGACCCGGAAAAAGTGCGCAACCGGGGTGCGTGCCGTGACGACTTGCCTGAAAGCGCCGTGAACGGTCGTTCTTCGCCCCAGATGCCATCGGACCCGGACCCCCGATTCGAAGATCCGGCGCTCCGGGTCGTCGGGCGCCTGGCCGTCGGCGGAATGGGGGAGCTCTTCGTCGTCGAACACCGGGAGCTCGGAAGGACGTTCGTCGCGAAGGTGCTGAAGGCGGCCCTCGCCGAGGACCCGTTCGTCGTGGAGCGCTTCCGCCTGGAGGCGCGCGCGCTCGGCCGTCTCGGGCACCCGCACATCGTCTCCGTCGTGAACGTCGGCACCACGCGGGACGGGCGGCCCTACCTCCTGCTCGAGCACCTCGTCGGGCGCTCACTCTCCGCGGAGGTCGCCGCGCGCGGCCCCCTCCCGGTGTCCGAGGCGCTCGCATTCGCGGACCAGATGCTCTCGGCGCTCGAGGCCGCTCATGGCATCGGCGTCGTTCATCGGGACATCAAGCCGTCGAACCTCTTCGTGGTGGAAGACGGCCGAGGCGCGCGGTGGCTCAAGGTGCTGGACTTCGGCATCGCGAAGGTGCTCCCGGAAGCGCCTCCCGCCGCGCCCCCTCCCCTCCCGCTCCCGACGGTCACGGGCGCGATCGTCGGAACGCCGCGCTACGTGAGCCCCGAGGGCGCGCGCGGCGAAAGGGTGGACGGCCGCGCCGATCTCTACAGCGCCGCCCTCGTGCTCTACGTCATGCTCGCGGGGCGCGGTCCCTTCGACCACCTCACTGGTCGAAACGCGCTGTTCTCCGCACACGCGCACGCCGCGCCGGAACCTCCGCGCCGGGCGGGGGCGAGCCCGCTTCCCGCGCCGGTGGTCGACGCGGTGACGAAAGGGCTCGCGAAGCGCCCGGAGGACCGCTTCCAGAGCGCGGCGGAGTTCCGGGAAGCGCTCTCGTGCGCGGCGGACCGGGCGAAAGCGCCGTCCTTCCTCCAGACCACGGCCATCCAGGCACTCCCATCCAGTGTGACCCTGCGGCCGGACGAGGCGCCGCCGCTTCCCGCGGATGCCTTCCCGACGAAGACCACCGCTCTCGCTCCCTCCTGGATCACCGCGACGCCGCGCGCGGATCCGGAACCGACCGGGCGGCTCGGTTCAACCCGACTGAAACCCGTGCCGGTCACGCCGCTCCTCCTCTTTGTCTTCGTGCTCGAGGCGACCGTCGCCGCGACGACGGCTGCCGGACTCGTCGCGATCCTCCGGAGGCTCTGGTTGTAGGATGCCGCCCGTGGATCCGCAGGTGGGCCCCTACGCCGTCGGGGACCGTGTCCTCACGAAGTACGAGATCAAGGGGCTGCTCGGCCGCGGCGGGCACGCGTTCGTCTACCACGGGCACGACGGCTTTCTGGATCGGGACGTCGCCATCAAGGTGATCATCAATCCCACGGAGCCGGGGCGAGATCTCCGGAAGCGCGCGCAGCTCGAGGCGCGCGTGCTCTGCAAGCTGAACCACCCGAACGTCGTCTCCGTCATCGATGCCGGCGCGACGGAAGAGGGCTTCGTCTACATCATCATGGAGCGGCTCGAAGGGCGGACGCTCCGCGAGGCCCTGATCGACCTCCGCACCCTCACCGTTTCCGAGGCGCTCGCGGTCGGCGCCGCCGTCGCGTCCGGCGTGGAGGCCGCCCACGCGGAGAAGACGGTGCACCGGGATCTGAAGCCGGAGAACGTGTTCATCCTGGAGGGAAACGTCGCGAAGGTGCTGGACTTCGGGATCGCGAAGTTCCTCGGTCAGGACGCGAAGACGACGCAGAAGGACCTCCTCCACGGCACGCTGCCGTACATGAGCCCCGAGCACCTGCAGGGGCTCCGCGTCACCGCCCAGAGCGACATCTTCGCCCTCGGCGCGATGCTCTACGAGATGCTCGCCGGAAGAGCGCCCTGCCTCCTCGGGATCGAGGAGCCGACGATGAACGCGATCGCGTGGGCGCAGATCAACCGGAGGCCTCCGCCGCTCCCGGAGCTCGCCCCGTCCGTGCCGCGACACGTGGATCGCATCGTGCAGCGGATGATCGCGAAGAGCCCGGCCGATCGCTTCGCGACGATGCAGGAAGTGGCGGACGCGCTCCGCGCGGCGGGCGATCGCATCGCGACGGAGACCGGCGAGAGCGTCGTCCCCCAGCGTCCGCTCTGGGTCCGCTCGAAGCCCGTGGCGGAAACGAGCGGCAGGCCGAGCACCTGGACCACGAAGCCCGGGCCGGGCGCGTTCGGCTCCACGGAGATCATCGGAGAATCCGCCGCGCTCGCGCCGATGCCCGCGCCGTCGGTGATGGCGGAGACGTCGGATCCCCGTGCGAGCATCGAGACGCACACGGGCGTCGTGCCGAACACCGCGCCCGGACTCTCCACGTCCGTGCACACGAGCCAGGTGACGTCGCACCGGTCGTCGGCGCGCACCGTCGTCGGCGTCGGGCTCGCCATCGGGACGATCGCGGGCGTCGCGCTCGGGCTCGCGTACGCGCCGGCGCCCGAGCGAAGGGCCCCGGAGCCCGCGGCAAGGGCGGCCGTGCCCGCCGCGACCGTGACCCCTCCGTCCCGGGCACCCGCCGCGGTGGACGCTCCTCCGCCGCCCGCGTCGTCCGCCCACGAAGAACCGACCACACCAGTGGTCGCTACATCACCCCCGGTCGCGAGCGCCCCGATCGTCGCGTCGCGCGCACCGGCGGCGCAGGGCGCCTCTCCGCCGAAGCCGAAACCCGTCGTCGCGAGCCCGGCGAAGCCTGCCGCGTCGTCCGTCTGGGTCGCCGGAGCGCGGTCCCACACCGCAACCAAGTCCGCGTACGGAGCGGACGACATCCAATGAACACGGAGCGTCTCCCGGGCGCCGGAACGCAGGAGCCCGAGCCGACGGACGCGAACGCGGAGCAGCCGCCGGGCGACGCGAGCGCCGAGTTCGATCCGTACAAGTTCCAGTCGATGTCCGTCTCGCCGACGCTGCGCAAGGAGCTCTCCGCCGCCAAGCTCGAGCGCCTCGGGCCGGAGTACTTCCAGGACACCGTCCCGCCGAACCGGCCCTTGTCGACGGCCGAGGGAGCTGCCCTGCCGCCGCCGCCGGCCGAAAAGCGCCGAGGCGCAGTCGCGTACGTGCTCGCGGGCGTCGCGCTCGTGGCGCTCGCGGGTGCAAGCGGGCTCTTTCGCGCGGACCCGCCCGGCCCGAGGGGCGATCCAGTGCGTCCGGCAGCCGCGAGCCCGGAGAAGACGCCGACGCCCGGCGTCCGAGCGCCCACCGACGTCCGACTTCCGGAAGTGTCCGAGCGCGTCCGCGAAGTCCCCGCCCCGCCCGGCTCGACGAGCGCGTCGACGAGTCGGCCGATCCCCCCGGGCGAACGTCCGTCACCCCGCCCGCGGAAGTCCACTCCCGAGGCACGGCCTCGGCTACCCTCCGCGACGCGCGCGGCGGCGACCAGCTCGGCGCCCGTGCCGGCCGCGACCCAAGGCTTCTGGAACGAACCTCGATGATCCCGCTCCTGGCTCGCAGCGCCCTCCGCACCCTCACGGCCCTGGCGCTCCTGCAAGCGTCTCCCGCGCTCGCCGCGGACCCGAACGCTCCGGTCGAAGCCCCGGACGAAAACACGCGCGCGCGGCTCCTCTACCGTCAGAGCAGCGAGGCGTTCAAGGCCGGGAAGTTCGAGGAAGCACGGACCGCGCTCCTCGAAGCGTGGAACATCCGGAAGACGTACGACGTCGCGAGCTCCCTCGCGCAGGTCGAGCTCGAACTGGAGCTTCCGGCGGACGCCGCCGAGCATCTGGACTTCGCGATCCGGAACTTCGCGCCGGTGGAGAGCGATCAGACGCTCCAGCAGACGAAGACCGCGTTCGAGCACGTCCGCTCGCGCGTCGCGACGGTGACCGTCTCCGTCGACCACGACGGCGCCGAGGTCCTCGTGGATCGACGCTCCGTCGGACAATCGCCGCTCGCGAGGCCGGTGTACCTCGCGCCCGGCGTGCACACGCTGCAGGCGAAGCTCAGCGGCAGCGTCGTCTCGAAGACGCTCCTCGCCGAAGCCGGGACGGACCCTGCCGTCACTCTCGCGCTCGGCATCGCCGGGAGCGCTCCGGCACCGATCGAAGATCGGCCGGCGCCGCCCGAACCTGCCCCGGGAAAGAGCATCGCGCCGGTCCTGATCGGCGGCGCCGTGGTCGTCGTCGGCCTCGGGCTCGGGCTCGGCTTCCGCGCCGCAGGCAACGATCGGCACGACCACGCTCTCGCCCTTCAGTCGAAGATCCCGCCCGGCGGATGCGAACCCGGGGCCGGGTCCGGGTCGGACTGCGCGGCCCTGAAGGATGCCGCGTCGAGCGCCGATCGCGATTTGAACGTCTCCACGGTGGGTTTCGTCGTGGCCGGCGCCGCGGCGGTGGGGACGGTGGCGTACTGGTTGTTCTGGCCGGAGCCCCATGCAAGGAGTTCGGTCCACGTGGGCGCGAGCGTCACGGCCAGGAGCGCGGGGGCGTGGCTCGGCACTCGGTTCTGAGAGGAATGGGAACATGACGAAGGTTCGATGGGGACTGTGCGCGACGTCGGTCGCTACTCTGGTGCTGGCGACGGTCGGTTGCTCGAGTGACGCCGATGACTGCAACTTCGTGCGCACCTGCGGCGGTCCCGTCGGCGGAGGCGGAGGCGCGGACGCCGGAACGCCGGAAACAGGCGGAGCGTCCGGCGCGAGCGGCTCCGGAAGCGGCGGAGCGAGCGGAGCAAGCGGCAGCGGCGGAACGAGCGGGAGTGGCGGAGCGAGCGGCGCAGGTGGAACGGCGGGCGCGAGCGGCGCGCGAGACGCAGGGCCAGACGTCATGGACGCACCGCCCGCCTGTGATCCGACGAAGACGCCGGGAGAAACCGCGTGCGTCGTGGACGAGCAGTACGGCGTGTTCGTTTCGCCGAGCGGGAACGACTCCTCCGGAGACGGCACGCGAGAGCACCCGTACCAGACGCTCGCGAAGGGTCTCACCGCGGCGAAGGACGCGACGAAGCGCGTCTACGTCTGCGCCGACGGCGGCAGCTACGGCGAGAGCGTCGCGACGACGCCCGACGGCGCCGCCGTCTTCGCCGGCTTCCACTGCGCCGACTGGACCTGGGACGATGCACTCCGCGCCAAGGTCGAGTCCCCCGGAGCGATCGCCTGGAAGATCGACAGCGCGCAGACCGGTGCCGTCCTCCAGAACCTCGAAATCGTCGCGGCCAACGCCGTCGGCGCCGGCACGTCGAGCATCGGCGTCTTCGTGAACGCCTCGCAGAACGTCGCGCTCCGCCACCTGAAGATCACCGCCGGCAACGGCGCCCCCGGCCAGGGCGGCACGAGCATCGGAGGCTCGGCCGC
>DASZXK010000037.1:0-15292 GCA_035545855.1 Polyangiaceae bacterium | reverse complement strand
GCGTCCCCAAGGGGATTCGAACCCCTGTTGCAGCCTTGAAAGGGCCGAGTCCTGGGCCTCTAGACGATGGGGACTTGAGAGGGGCGGGAACATAGTCGGAACCTTGGGCTCGCGAAAGGGTTTCTGGTCGAAAATCCGAGGGGTCTCGGGAGGTCCGGGGGGCCTTCCAAAAGGGCTCCTCCGGGACCCTCCCCGCGGCTAAGGTCCGCGGTCATTCGCATGGCGGACGGCGCGGGTTCGGGCTCGGGTTCGGCTTTGACGACAGGCAGGTTCCGCGGCCTCGTCTTGCTGTTCCTGCTCTCCGGCGGCGCGGGGCTCGTCGACCAGGTCTGTTTCTCCAAGTACTTCTCGTACGTCGTCGGCGCGACGGCGTACGCGGCGAGCTCCGTGCTCGCGGCGTTCATGACGGGGCTCACGCTCGGCGCGGCGTTCGGGGGACGGCTCTCGGCGCGCGTGAAGCGCCCGCTCGTCGCGTACGGCGTGGCGGAGCTCGTCGTGGCGCTCGCCGTGTGCCTGGTGCCGCTCGAGTTCTCGCTGCTGACGCCGCTCTACGTCTCCGTGGCCCGGGCGGCGCAGGGCTCCCTCGCGACGATCCAGGTCGCGCGCTGGGCGCTCGCGATGCTCCTCGTCGTGGTGCCGACCACGGCGATGGGCGCGACGCTTCCGCTCGTGTCCGCGGCGCTCGCCTCCGGGCGGACGGGCGCGGCGCGGACGCTCCGGGAACGCCGGCTCGGAGCCCTCTACGCGGCGAACACCTTCGGCGGCGCGATCGGAGCGCTCGCGGGCGCGTACCTCGTCCTGCCGGCGCTCGGACTCTCGAAGACGCTGTACGCCGCGGCCGTGCTGAGCGCGGTCGCCGGCGCGATCGCGATCTTCCTCGGCCGCTCCCGGGAATCGACCCTGGACGTGGCCGCTTCGCCGGGCGCGGAGGCGGAGAAGGAAGCCGAGGCCCGGGCGACGGCTTCGGGCGCGCTCTCGGAGAACTGGCTCCTCGTCCTCTCCTTCGCCTCGGGCGGACTCGCGTTCACGGTGGAGGTCGTCACCACGCACGTGCTCGCGGTCGTCATCGGCAACAGCGCCTACGCGTTCGGGCTCATCCTCTCGGCGTTCCTCACGTGCCTGTTCCTCGGCGCCGCGCTCGCCCCCGCCCTCGCGCGGCGTCTCGGGGATGCGGCGCTCGCGACGAGCCTCGCCCTCACCGCGCTCGCGATCGCCGGCACGCTGCCCCTCTGGGACGAGCTCCCCCGTCTCTTCGTCGGGCTCGACGATTACCTCCGCACCTTCGAGTCCCGCGAGGCGATGCGGGCCGCAGTCGCGTTTTCCATCCTGGTGCTCCCGGCAACGATGATGGGGCTCACGTTTCCGCTGATCCTCCGCTGGGCCGCGGCGAGCCCGCACGTCGGCGTCCTGGTCGGGCGCCTCACGGCGATCAACACCGTGGGCGCGGTGTTCGGGGCGCTCGCGACGGGGTACGTCCTGCTCCCGCGGCTCGGCTCGGAGAAGAGCCTGCTCGTCGTGCTCGCGGCGTTCGTGCTCCTCGCGATCGGAACGGCGAAGCAGGGCGGTTTCGGGCGGAACCGGGTCCCGGTCGCGTTCGCGGCGACATCGGCCCTGATCGCGGTGGCGGCGCCGCGGTGGAATCTCGTGAAGCTCACCCTCGGCGCGAACGTCTACTTCGACTGGGCGCAGCCGATGGACACGATCCTCTCCGTGCGGGAAGACGTTCATGGCGGCGTCACGACGGTCACGCTCCACCAGAACGTCCGCACGCTCTACACGAACGGGAAGTTCCAGGGGAACAACGGCTGGGAGCTCAAGGCGCAGTACTACTTCGCCCACTTCCCTTCCCTCTTCGCCCCCAGGTTCGACGACGTGCTCATCATCGGCCTCGGGACGGGGACCACGGCGGGGACGCTCGCCACGTACCCGTGGAAGCAGATGGACCTCGTCGAGATCTCGCCGGCCATCGCCGAGGCGGCGAAGAACTACTTCGAGAAACCGAACCGGCACGTGTTCGACGACCCGCGGTTTCATCTGATCCTGGACGACGCCCGGAACCACCTGCTCGTTCATCCGAAGAAGTACGACCTCATCAGCATGGAGCTCTCGAGCGTCTGGTTCGCCGGCGCCGCGAGCCTCTACAGCTCCGAGTACTACCGGCTCGTCCGCGACCATCTCGCGGAGGGCGGCGTCTACCAGCAGTGGGTGCAGCTCCACCACGTCTACCGACCCGTGTTCGCGACGCTCGTGAACACCCTCCGGAAGGAGTTCCCGCACGTCGCCCTGTTCTACGGCGGCGGGCAAGGCATGCTCATCGCCTCCATGCGGCCACTCCAATGGTCGGAGCGTCGGGCCCACGAGCTCTCCACCCACGAGGGGATCCACGCGACCTTGCCGGACGGGCGGAACCTGGACACCCTGACGGAGGACATGCTCCTCGTGGACGCCTCCCTGGATCGTTTCCTCGACGACATGGCCGAGGAGGCCGGGCGGCCCCGCGAGACCATGGTGTCGACGGACGATAACCTCTTCCTCGAGTACGAGACCCCTCGCGGAAACATCCTCCCCTGGTCCGATCGCGAGCTCCTGGTCGCGAAGATCAAGGAGTACCGGGACGCCGACGCGATCGCCGCGCTCCGCACGGATCGCGACACGCCCTGATTCCGTAAGCGCGCCGCGTACGCCGAAGACGCCTGACGCGGGCGACGAAAGCCGTGTTACCGTCCCTCCGAATGCGCTCGCTCCTGGGACTCGCGTGCGTCTGCCTGGTGGGGTGCGGATCGTCGGTGTACCGGCTTCCCGGGGAGCCCGCGACGCCGGGCGGCGCGGCGTCGACTCCCTGCGAGTCCGAGCGGTACCTCGTGATCGCGCCCACCCGGGCGGACGTCACGGACGAAAAGACGAAGACGAGCCACCCGAAGAACGGCCTCGGCCTCTACCGCGTGGGCTCGAACGACCCGCTCGACCTCACCTCCGTCGAGGGGCTGGATTCGCCGAGCATCCGGAGGAAGCGGGAAGAGACGGGCAGCTACGACACCAAGCAGATCGTCGCGGGGACGCTCGGGGCCGTCGGCGTCGTGGCGATCGCCGTCGGGACGATCCTCTTCGTGAACGCGTTCGAGACCAAGACGAGCATCGACCCCGCCACGGGAGCCCGGAAGGAGGAGAACTCCGTGAACGGCGGTCTGGCGGCCGGTGGCGGCCTCACCGTGCTCGGCGGCTTCGGCTTCGGGATCGCCGGGCTCGTCGTGAATCCAGGGACGGCCGAGCGCACTCGGGTGCGCGCGACGCGCCACGTGTTCTTCGATCCCCCGGATGGCCGGAAGGACGTCGAGGCGCTCGTCGGCGGGTACAACTCGGAAATGAAGCAGACCTGCTCCGCCGGCGGCGGGAACTGAGCGGTCAAGCGACGCGGACGGCGCGTGCCACGGCGTCTTCTGCGGCGCCGTCCTCGGCCCACTCGAAGCGGACGACGGACGCCTTCTGCCGGACCTGGGCGGTATGGAGGCGCGCCCGGTCCGTGATCGCGACGCAGAGGTCCGAGAACCGGAAACCCACGGAGGCGGCGATCTTCGGGAGGAGGCTCGTCGGCGTCATGCCGGGGAGCGTGTTCACCTCGAGGACGTACTCGTTCTGGCCCTCGGTCACGAGGAGATCGACGCGGACCGCGCCGGTCGTCCCGAGCGCCTCCGCGGCGCGCTCGCCGAGGTTCAGGACGCCGCGGGAGCGGGTCGCGGGAAGCCGCGCCGGGCAGTGGTACTCCGTCGCGCCGGGCGTGTACTTCGCCTCGTAGTCGTACATGCCGCTCTTCGGCACGATCTCGACGGCGCCGAGCACCCGGCCGTCCAGGATGCCGACGGCGATCTCCTTGCCCTGGATGAACCGCTCGACGAGCACCGAGTCGTCGAGGAGAAGGGCCTGCTCGATGGCCATGGCGAGCTCGGCCAGGTTCTTCGCCTTGGAGACGCCGATGCTCGAGCCCTCGCGGCGGGGCTTCACCACCACCGGGAAACCGAACGAGCCGTGGATCTCCTCGAGGTCCCCGGCGCAGTCCTTCGCGTCGAAGACGTAGTACGGGGGCGTCGGCACGTTGTGGAGGCGGAAGAGCTCCTTCGCCTTCACCTTGTCCATGGCGAGGGCGCTCGCCAGCACCGAGGAGCCCGTGTACGGGATGCCGAGGATCTCGAGCAGCCCCTGCACGCAGCCGTCCTCGCCGAGCCTCCCGTGGAGCGCGAGGAACGCGCGGTCGATCTTCGCGGCGAGCACCGCGGCGAGCGCCTGGGGGCCATCCTCGATGACGACGGGAACGACTTCCTTGCCGGCGTCTTCGAGCGCCGCGACGACGGCCCGCCCCGAGGTGAGCGACACGTCTCGCTCGGCCGAGGTTCCACCCATGATGACGCCAATTTTCCCGCTGTTCATCGCTCTCACGCCTATCTCCAGGACGTCCCGCGGGCCAAGAAACCGCGCGCCGCTCCTGCTGGAATATCGAGCAGCGCCCCCCCCGCCGGGCGAAGCGGGACCATCAGACCCTCACCGCGAACGATGCAGTGGGGGGTATCTCCTCACCCGACAGTTTGTATACAAACTATTCCCCCGTGATTGGTCCAGCCGATACACGGCTACCCGCGAGCAAAGCGAGCGCGCGCCGCCAGGCGCGGCAGGGGACGAGGTTCCCGAGGGACCGCAGGGCGAAGCCCGAGGACCGCAAGGGAAGCCTCGGGGGACAAGGTCCCCCACAAACCAACGTCGAGCTCGCCCGAAGGGCGGCGAGTCGCCCCCGAGCCAACCTCACGCCGAATCACATCGTGATTCCGGGACTTAGCTCGACGGGCTTCAACCTACTTCGACGAGAAGGGCCGTGATGTTGTCTTTGCCGCCGCGGCTGTTCGCGAGGTCGATGAAGCGCTTCACGGATTCCTTCCCACCCACCGAAACCAAAGCGGGAATTTCTTCCGTGCGGAGGTAGCCGTGGAGGCCGTCGCTGCAGAGGAGGTATCGGTCCCCTTCCTCCACCTGAACGATGTTCGTGTCCACCTGCACGTAGTCGCGGTTGCCGACGGCGCGGGTGATCACGTTCTTGTGCTTGCTGTGCTTGGCTTCCTCTTCGGTGATGATGCCCTGCTTCAGCTGCCAGTTGATGAGGGTGTGGTCTTCCGTGAGCTGGGAGGCGACGCCGCCCCGCACCCGGTAGATCCGGCTGTCCCCCACCTGCGCCGTCACGATGTGATCCCCGAGGCTCATCATCGCGGTGATGGTCGTGCCCATGCCGCTCTTCGAGGCGTCGAGCTCGCTCATCGCGTAGATCATGTACGTCGCCGCCTGCACGGCGCCTTCCAGGAGCCGCGCGGCGGCGCGGAGGGACGTCTCGGGATCCTCCGGATTGAAGGGGCGCTTCCCGCGCTTCACCATGCCGTAGATGGTGTCGACGGACTCCTGGCTCGCGACCTCGCCGGCCGCGTGCCCCCCCATGCCGTCCGCCACGACCCAGAGCCCGAGGGCGTCGTCCGCCAGGTAGGCGTCCTCGTTCACCTGACGGCGACGTCCAACGTCCGATGCCCCGTGGGAGCGGACGACCAGCGCAGGCGAGATCATGCGGAAACATATAGGCTAGAGAAAACGGGGGCCTAACGGAAGCCTTTTGAACGGATGGTCGGCTCTTGCCGAGGGTTCGTCCGGACCTGTAGCTTTCGTCCATAAACGAGGGATGGCTGCTCTGTCGTTGAGCTCGAGCTGGGAAGCGAAGACGAACAGCCCCGAGCGGGTAGCAGGGGCGTTCCTTCAAGCCGTGGGTCAGGTGCGGAACCCGGGCGGTGCGCTCGTGTTCCTCGGAGGGGCGCTCACGGGCCACGTAAGCACCGTCGCCGAGGCCATCGCCGCCAAGAAGGCCGGCGTGCCCCTCGTGGTCGCCGGCGGCGGCAGCGTGCTCACGGAGCGGGGCGAAATCGAAGATCAGCCCGCGGCGACGGGCATCGTCTGGTCGGGGGGACGCTCGGAGCTCCTCACGCTCCTCCCGGGCTCCGACGACGACGTGGGGGATGCGCTCGCGCGCCTGCTCGCCGATCGCACCGGGAAGACCTCGCCCACGGTCCTGCTCTTCCTCCCGCCGGACGGCTTCGGACCATCCACGCTGTCGCCCCTCGCGGACCTTCGCGGGACGAGACACGTCTTCGGCGGAGGCACGGTGGGCAGACCCGGCTCCGCGACGGTGGACGTCGAAGGCCGCGTCACGGTGGGCCCCTCCGCGATGATCCTGCGGGGCCTCTCCGCGCCCGTGATCCGCACGGCGCATTCGTCGCGGCTGCTCGGACCGCTCCGCCCGATCACGCAGAGCCGCGGCGCGCTTCTCCTCGAGATCGACGGCGAGCCGGCGCTCGACGTCCTCGCCGCTCACGGCGAGCGCGTCGGCGACCGGCAGCTCCTGTTCCTGGTCCTGGCGAACGAACCCGGACCCGACGAGGCCGAGACGGGTCGGCCCCCGCTCCTCATCCGCGGGATTCAGGGAGTCGATCCGGACCGGCGGGCCCTGGTCGTCTCGAACGAGATCCGGGAAGGGATGCGCATCGCGTTCGCGGTACGCGACCCTCGGGCCGCCCGGGACGACTTCGAGGCCATGACCCGCGAGCTCGAGCGCGACATCGCCGGCGCCCTGCCCCGGTTCGGCGTGCTGATCGACTGCGCCGGCCGCGGATCGAGCCTGTACGGGACCCCCGACGTGGACGTGAAGGCGCTCCGGGGCCGGTTCCCCGGGATGCCCTTCGCGGGCCTCGCCTCCTCGTTCGAGATCGCGCCCCACTTCGGTAAGCCGGCGATGCAGCTTTACAACGGCGTCGTGGCGTTGTTCACGTCTCCCAGCTAGAGGCGACATGGGGGTGACGTTCTCGGAAGATCGGGGTCGCGGGCTCCGGGCGGCGGATTCGGCGCTCGCCGTCCTCGTCGTCGCCGTCGTGGCGCTGCTCGTCGTGCCGCTGCCGACGCCGCTCCTCGACGTCCTCCTCGCGACGAACCTCGCCGTCTCGGTCGCGATTCTCCTCGTCACGCTGTACGTCGGGAGCGCCCTCGAGCTCGCGTCGTTCCCGACGGTGCTCCTCGTCACCACGCTCGTCCGGGTCGCGCTGAACGTCTCCACGACGCGGCTCATCCTCCTCCGGGCGGACGCGGGCGAGGTCATCTCCGCGTTCGGCTCGTTCGTCGTCGGCGGAAACTTCGCGGTGGGCGCCGTGGTGTTCGCGATCCTCACGCTGGTCCAGTTCGTCGTCGTGGCGAAGGGCAGCGAGCGCGTCGCGGAGGTCGGGGCGCGGTTTTCTCTAGACGCCCTCCCCGGCAAGCAGCTCGCCATCGACGCCGAGCTCCGGGCCGGCTCCCTGGACGCGGAGGGCGCGCGCAGGCGCCGCCGTGCCCTCGACCGGGAGAGCCAGTTTTACGGCGCGATGGACGGCGCGTCCCGCTTCGTCAAAGGGGACGTCGTCGCGAGCGTGCTCATCGCGCTCGTGAACCTGATCGGCGGGGTCGCCATCGGCGTCGGGCAGCGCGGGCTGTCGTTCGGCGCCGCCCTCCGCGCGTACGGCCTGCTCACCATCGGGGACGGCCTCGTGACGCAGATCCCGGCCCTCCTCCTCGCGACGGCGGCCGGGCTCCTCGTCACGCGCGTGGAGAGCGACGGGCCGCGGACGGCGCTCGGCAGCGAGCTCGCGCGGCAGCTCTTCTCCGCCCCGCGGGCGCTCGTGGTCGCGTCGGGCCTCGTGCTCGTCCTCGCTCTCGTGCCGGGCCTCCCCGCACTGCCCTTCCTCGCGATCGGGGCGGCGCTCGGCGTCGCGGCACGCCTCGGGCTCCGCGCGGAGTCCCGGCGAGCGCCCGGGTCGCTCGAGTTCGTCCCCGTGGTGGACGCCTGGGCGCTCGAGGTCTCCCCCGACGTGGAGAAGGCGCTCGGGACCCTCGGCGAGCCGGACACGGCGCTCGTCGACCGCCTGCGGGCCCGCGTCTGGTCGGAGCGCGGCGTTCCCCTGCCCGGCACGCGCCTCGGCGTGGACCCGGAGCTCCCCGACGGCACCGCCGTGCTCTCGATCCACGAGCTCCCGGCGCGCGTCGTCGACGTGAAGGGCCAGGGCCCGCTGGAAACCGCCGCGTCGCTCGAAGCCGCCGCCTTCGCGCTCCTCCGCTCCCGCGCGTCGGATTTCCTCGGCATCGCGGAGACCAGGTCCCTCCTCGACGCGCTCGACCGGCGGTCCCCGGAGACGGTGCGCGCCGTCGTTCCGAAGATCCTGGACGTCCGGGCGCTCGCGGAGGTGCTGAGGCGGCTCGTGGAGGAAGACGTCTCCATCCGGGACCTCGGCTCGATCCTCGAAGCGCTGGCTCGCGCCCCCGAGACGGAGCGGGATCCCCTCGCCCTCGCCGAGCACGTCCGGAGCGAGCTCCGTCGCGCGCTGACGTTCGGCCTCACCGGCGGCGCCCCCGAGCTCGAGGTCGTCCTGCTGGACGCGGCGATCGAGGAGTCCATCCGCGCTGCGATCGCGAAGACGTCCGCGGGGAGCTTCCTCGCGCTCGCCCCGGCGGCGGCGCGTGACGTCGTGGCCGCCGTTCGCCGCGCGCTGGAAGAGCCGGGAACGGGCCCCGCCGTGGTGCTGACGCGCCCCGAGGTTCGGCGTTTCGTGCGAAAGCTGCTCGAGACGGATCTCCCGGACGTCCGCGTCCTCTCGTTCACGGAGCTCCTGCCCGAGATCGCGCTGAAGACGCGCGCCCGCGCGACGCTCGCGGGGCTCTGAGTCCGGCGCTCAGTGGCGCTGGACCATCATCTTGCGCGGAACCTGCCCGGACTGCTCGAGGAGCTTCTTCGCTTCCTTCTGGAGGAGCGGGTGCGTGCGCTTCCCCATGAAGCCGGCGAGGAGCCGCACGTCCTGGTCGACGAGCTTCTTCATGGAGCGCTTCATCTGCTTCAGATCGCCCGTCTGCGCGTAGACGAACGCCCGCGCCCGGTGGAGCTGCGGGCTCACCTGGGCGAGGTCGGCGTCCTCCGGGTCGTAGAGCTCTATCGTCTCCTGCGCCTTCTTCGCCTGACCGGTGCGTGACCACGCCTCCGCGACGACCGCGCTCATCATGGCGCGCGCCTTCGCGTCCTGCTGGCGCGAGAGGTCGATGCCGTCGGCGAGGTCCCGCGCGGCGGTCACCTCTCCGAGGAGCAGGTGGATCATGGCGCGCTGGGCCCGCGCCTCGTCCGCGACGGGGGCGAGGACCCGGCCGAGGTCGATCTGCTCGAGGGCCTCGAGTGCCTTCCGAGGGTCTTCCTGGAGGAGGAGCTGCGCCTTGGCGAAGATCGCCGCCGGGTCCTTCTTGCCGTACTGGGCCTCGAGCTTCTCGAGGGCCGCTTTCCGGTCGTCCGCGGACTCCACGCCCTGGATGATGCTCGCGACGCCCTTCGCCTTCCGGGCCTGGAGCGCGGCCCACCCGACGATGCCGGCGAGGAGCACGGTGATCGCGCCGGGGAGCCCGAGCGCGATGGACATCACCGTCTTCGACTGACTCACGCCCGCGACGCACCCTCCGATGACCCACACGGCGACGAGCGGGAGACCGAGCCGGATCGCCATCTGGCGGAGCGCCTGCGGATTGAACGGATCCGGCGCCTCCACCTTCTGGACGATGGGCTCCTTGTTCTGCTTCTTCTTCGTCTTGCCGGGGACGGTGCTCGGGCGCTTGGAATCCGCCATGGGACGCTCGGGGTCTTAGCGCCGCGGAGCCCCAGGGCGCAACCGAACCCGGCTCATTTCAGCGCTTTTCGCGCCTCTTGCCCGTGTTTCCCCGGAGCGTCTCCGGCGGCTCTCAGGTGGCCGGCGGCCCGATCCGCTGCCGGGACGTCTGGAGGATGACGCTGTCCGGCGGCGCGTCCGGGAGCGACTCGAACCGGAAATGGTTGAAGAAGCTCTGGGCGAGCGAGAGCGTCGGCACGGCGAGGAGCGCGCCCCAGATGCCGTAGAAGTGCTCCCCGACGAGCAGGGAGAAGATGACCAGGACCGGGTGGAGCTTCGCGGCCACACCGATGATCTTCGGGTTCAGGATGTTCGCCTCCACCTGGTGGATCCCGAGGATCCAGAGGAGCACCCAGAGCGCCGTCCAGAAGTTCTGCGTCAGCCCGACCATCACGACGGGCACGCTGGAGAGAATGGACCCGAAGATGGGGACGATGCTCATGAGCCCCGAGACCAGGGCGAGCACGGGCCAGTACTTGAGGCCGAACATCCAGTAGCCGATGGCCGAGAGGATGCCGTTCATCACCATGATGATGAGCTGGCCCCGGACGACGCCCGAGAAGCCCCGGTCGATGCGGAAGAGGAGCCGATCGAACCCGAGCCGAGACCTGGGCGGCGGCAACGATCGGAAGAACTCGATGATGCCTTCGCGCGTGTACATGAGGTACGCGGCCACCATCAGGGTCATGAACGTGAGGAAGATCCCGTGCGCGATCTTCGCGACGATGACGTGCCCGATGCGGATGAGCTCGAGCGCGTTCCGCCGGACGTAGCCGGCCGTCTCCGCCGTGGCGTCGCTCACGAGCGCCGCGATGCTGAACTTGTCCGACCGGGGGCGGACCGCGCGGAGCCGCCAGAGCTTCGGCCCCTCTTGCACGATGTCCACGCCCGCGCCGAGCTTCACGGACACGGTGCCGTCCGGCGCCTTCTCCACCTGGAACGCCGCGGCGCTGTCCGCCGGCTCCGGAGGTGCGTCCCCCACCTGATCGAACACGTCGCGCGTGCGTCGCTCGATCATCGGCGCCCACTGGGCGGCGAGCCTCCGTGCCATCGCCGGCGTCTCCCGGACGAAGCTCTGCATCTCCGTGAAGATGCGCGGGAAGATGGCGGCGCCGGTCGAATAGAGCGCGCCGATGGTGACGGCGTAGACGAGGATGATCGAGAGCCCCCGCGGGAGCCGGAGGCGCTTCTCGCAGAGGGCGACGGCCGGCGTGAGCACGTACGCCGTCAGCACCGCGAGCAGGAACGGCAGCAGGATCTCGGAGGTGAGGACGAGCACCCCGAGGGCGAGCACGCCGCTCACGGCGAGGAACACGACTCGACTTCGCGTCCAGCCCGTGCCCGAGCCGCTGGCGGGGATCGGGCTGTCGGTCATCATCGCGTTCGTTCCTGGCTCACAAAAAACACGAGGGCCCTCGGTTCACGAGGGCCCTCGGCGTTTCGTCACTGCTTGCTGGAGTCGCCGCCGCCGGTGATCGACGACAGCTTGTCGCCGAGCTTCTCCTTCAGGAGGTCCCCGAGCGTGCCGCCGCGGCTCGCGGCCTGCGTCTCGCGCTGGACCGCGGAGGCCTGGTCCGCCGCAGCGGACTCGCCGACCGCGCGGCACGTCATCGTGATGCGGCGGTCGATCGTGTCCACGTTGGAGACCTCGGCGCGGACGACGTCACCCGGGCGAACACCCGTGTCGGGGAGATCCCCCGTGGGGATGAGGGCCTCGATGCCGTCCTCGATGCGGACGAAGGCGCCGTAGTCCGCGACGCGGAGGACGGTGACCTGCTCCACCACCGTGCCGGGACGGAAGCGGTTCAGGATCGTGTCCCACGGGTCGTCGTGGACCTGCTTCACGCCGAGGCTGACCTTCTTCTCGTCGTGGTTGATGGAGAGGATGATCGCCGTGACGTCGTCGCCCTTGGAGTAGAGGTCCGCGGGGTTGCCGACCTTGAGCGTCCACGAGAGGTCCGTCTTGTGGACCATGCCGTCGACGCCTTCCTCGATGCCCACGAACACGCCGTAGTCCGTGATCGAGCGGACCTTGCCGCTGATCTTGTCCCCGGGGTGGTACTTGTCCGTGAAGAGCGTCCACGGATCGGGCTCGAGCTGCTTCAGGCCGAGGCTGATGCGCTTCGCCCGCGCGTCCACCTCGAGCACCTGGCACTCCACTTCCTGACCGACCTCGAGGAGCTTGGACGGGTGCTTGATCTTCTTCGTCCAGCTCATCTCGCTGACGTGGATGAGGCCCTCGATGCCGGGCTCGAGCTCCACGAACGCGCCGTAGTCGGTGATGCTCATCACCTTGCCCTTGACGCGCTTGCCGAGCGGGTACGCCTCTTCCGCGTGATTCCAGGGATCTTCCTGGGTCTGCTTGAGACCGAGGCTCACGCGCTCCGTCTCCGCGTTGTACTTCAGGACCTTCACGGTCACCTTGTCCCCGACCTTGAACACCTCGCTCGGGTGGTTCACGCGGCCCCAGGACATGTCCGTGATGTGGAGGAGGCCGTCGATGCCGCCGAGGTCGACGAACGCGCCGTACTCCGTGAGGTTCTTGATGACGCCGTCGAGGACCATGCCTTCCTGCAGGGTCTCGAGCGTCCGCGCCTTCATCGTGTCCCGCTCCTTCTCGAGGAGCACGCGACGGGACAGCACGATGTTGCCGCGCTTCTTGTTGAACTTGATGACCTTGAACTCGTAGGTCTGGCCGATGAGCTTATCCAGGTTCCGGACGGGGCGGAGATCCACCTGGGAGCCCGGAAGGAACGCCTTCACGCCGCCGCGGATGGTGACGGAGAGGCCGCCCTTCACGCGCTGCGTGATGGTGCCCTCGATGATCTCGTCGCGCTCGCACGCGCTCGAGATCTCGTCCCACACCTTCATCTTGTCGGCCTTCTCCTTCGAGAGGGAGATCAGGCCGTCGTCCGTTTCGCGACTCTCCACGTAGACGTCGACGCGGTCGCCCGCCTTGACGTGGAACTCGCCCTGCGCGTCGAGGAACTCACTCTTGGAGATCACCCCTTCGCTCTTGCCGCCGATGTCGATGACGACAGCGTCGCGGTTCACCTGAACCACGATGCCGCTGACGATCTGACCTTCGCCACCAGTGTCCCGACCGCCGGTCTCGGCCGTCTGGGACTCGAACATTGCGGCGAAGCTATCGCCGGAGCTTTGGGTTGAACTTGCTTCCGTAGCCGACATGAATGGTGAGAAACCTCCGTACAGACTCTCGGCGTGAGCGGTACCGTCGAGCGCTGCCCGAGCAGGCCCGTGTCACGTCCGAGCGGGGCACTCGGTACCCCGAAGACCCCGTGCCGTCAACACACGGACCCGCGAAATCACTCGGGTCCCGCCGCCCGGCGGCGGATCGCCTCCGCCAGGAGCACGAACATCCGGTCGAGCTCCTCCCGCTCCCACCGGAACTGAACGCCGTCCCCGGAGGGGAGCGGCTCGGCGCGCTCCGCAGTGGCGCGAGCGAGGGCGCCTCCTTCCGTATCCGCCATTTTGCCGAAAGTGCCCAGCATTTCCCGGATGCCGTCGACGAGCGCCCGGGCGGCGGGGGCCCCCGCCCCGTTGAACACGACCCGCAGGCCTACCTGATCGCCGAGGGAGAGCGAGCCCGCCACACCGGTCACGGACCCGAGCGCGGCGGCGAGCTCCGGGCGGGCGAGCACCGCCGGGAAACGGACGAGTTCCTGCACCGCGGCCGGGCCGAGCGCGAAGCTCCCGGGGCCTCGCGGCTCGAGGCCGAGCGCGACGCCGGCGGACGCCGAGGGCCGCGCTCGCTCGAGCTCTCCGAGCGACGACGCGAGGAGGAAGGCGCCGTCCGCGGCGCGCCCGACGGCGATCCCCGAGTCGCTCCGGAAGACGGCAGCGCCTCCATCCGAAAGCTTCCACGCCGGGTCGTTCGCGCCGAGCGCGACCCAGAGCTGGCCGACGGTGACCGATCGCGCGAAGAGCCCCGTGAACACGAGCACCCAGTCCTCGCGACGCGCGCCGCGCGCGGCGACGATCTCGCGCAGATCCCCGCGGTCGAGGCCGGAGACGGCCTCGAAACGGGCGAGCGCGGCGTCCCCGTCCTTCGGCTCGCGGGAGGGACCGCCGAGGAGCGGCAGCACGTGGCGCCGCACCGGGTCGTAGAGCATCGCCTGCTGCACGTCGATGCGCGCGGCGAGCACCGACCCTTCCGGCACGTGATGAGCGGCGATGCGCTCGTAGCGAACGAACCGAACGTAGAGCGCGAAGCTCACCGCGACGATCAGCGCGCCGAGGAAGCCCCCGCCGAGAGCGACGGCGCGAAACGACCTCGGACGGCGCCGCTCCGGCGCTCGGCGCTCGGGCGGAACGGCCTCCGGGGCGGACAAGCGGGCGGACCTTACCCCACATCCGCGGGGGTGTGAGCGCCGGAGAGAAGCTCCGCGGACACGGGAGTTTACCGCTCGAACCCGAGCGCCGTTCGGCAATGCCGGGGGCCGCTGTGGGTGCGCGTCCCGCACCGGATCGGGGGAAAAAAGCGCCCATTTCGCGCCCGGAGGCGTGAACCTCCGAGGAAAGGGGTCGTTGATCCAATGCGCATGTCCCTGGCCGGACTCACTGCTGGCACGAAGCTCGGTCGCTACGAGCTCCTCCGTCCGATCGCCGACGGTGGGATGGCGAGCGTCTGGGCGGCACGCCTCATGGGCACGCACGGCTTCCAGAAGCTCGTCGCGGTGAAGGTCATGCATCCGGCGCTCCGCGAGGAGCCGGACGCCGTGCGGATGTTCCTCGCCGAGGCGTCGCTCGTCGCGGGCATCCACCACCAGAACGTCATCGAGGTGCTCGACCTCGGAGAAGAGAACGAGACCCTGTTCCTGGTGATGGAGTGGATTCACGGCGCCGCGCTCTCGACGGTCATGACCGCCGCCTCCCGCCAGAACGATCCCCTCCCCATCCCGGTCGCGGTGCGGATCGCGCGTGGCGCCGCGGCGGGCCTCCACGCCGCGCACCGCCTGGTGAGGGAAGACGGCACGCCGCTCTGTCTCGTCCACCGGGACGTCTCTCCGCACAACATCCTCGTCGGATTCAACGGCGTCCCGAAGGTCGTCGACTTCGGCATCGCGAAGGTGACGACGGAGGCGCTCGGGCACACCGAGTTCGGCGTGCTGAAGGGCAAGGTCCCGTACATGGCGCCCGAGCAGCTCCGCTCGGAGCCGCTCGACCCGCGCGCGGATCTCTTCTCCCTCGGCATCGTTCTCTACCAGATGACCACGGGCTCCCATCCGTTCCGGAGGCCGGGAGAGGCCCGGGAAGCCGTGGCTGCGACGCTCTCCGCCGACGCGCCGACGCGGCCTTCGGCGCTCGTGCCGGGCTACCCCGCGAAGCTCGAGGCCGTCGTGATGCGCGCGCTCGAGAAGTCGAAGGAAGCGCGTCACGCCTCCGCGGAGGAGTTCGAGCTCGACCTCGCGCGTGCCCTCCCGCCTTCGCCGCGTGAGGGAGAGATGGTCCGGGACTACGTCCGGAAGCTCCTGCCGGACGCCTACGAGAAAGGCCTCGACCTCGCCCGCGCCGCGATGAGCCCGACC
>DASZXK010000036.1:0-29255 GCA_035545855.1 Polyangiaceae bacterium | reverse complement strand
CGGCCGCCGCGAGCGCTCCGAGGCTCACCTTGAGCGCCGCCGGAAGCGCGTGACTCGGCGTGACGAAGCCCTCGAACGTCCCCGCGACGACGAAGGCCGGCGCGAGCCCCGCGGCGAGCTGGGCGGCGCGCGGGGCTTCGTCTCGGAGAGCTTCGAGCCGCGACCTCCGCCCGGGCCACACGAGCGACCCGCCGAGGAGGAGTCCCGCGCCGCCCGCGACGACGATCGCGCTGAGCTCGAGGGCGCCGTGGGGGAGGAGCGTCGCCCAGAGCTCGCGCGAGAGGCCCGCCTGGGAGTACGCGCCCGAGAAGCCGCCGAGCATCGCGCCGTTCACGGCGAGCACGTAGAACGTCCCGAGCCCGAACGTGATGCCGAACGCGAAGGCCCTCAGCGCGACGCCGATGTTGTTCGTCGTGACGAGCGCGGAGAGCAGCGGCGAAGGCACCATCTGGAAGCGCTCCTGGATGTCCCCGGAGCGGTGCTCGGCCGAGAACTCCTGGAGCCCGCCGCCGAGGAGATCCGCGACGAGCTCGGGCCGCGTCCGGACCGCGACGTGAGCGAGCGCGAAGAAGACGACGGAGATCCCGAAGCTCCACGCCGTGTAGCGGGCCGTCTCGCGGAAGAGTCGTGGGAAATCCCGCGCGTAGAACGCGGCGAGGGACACGCTCTTCTTCGGCGACCGGTAGACGAGCGCGTGGGCGCGCTGGACGAGCCGGTTCAGCCGGAGAAGAACGGCCGGGTCCGCGTCGAGCGCGCGGAGTCGCGCGAGATCCGCGCTCGCGCTCCGGTAGAGATGGAGGAGCGCGTCGATGCTCGCCGGCTCGAGCCGGGACGCTCCTCGGCGCTCCGCGAGCTTCACGATGGCCTCGAGCTCCGTCCAGCTCGCTTCGCGGGCCTGGGCGAGGGCGACCGCGTTCATCCGGCGCCTCCCTGGAGCAATCGTTCGAGGTACGTCTCCGCGTCCCCGACGGGACCGCCGTATTTCTCCGCGAGACGCGACGCGAGGTCCTCGCCGATGCGGGCCCTGGCGTCCGGGAGGAGCTCCGGACGACGCTCGAGAAAGGATCGCACGATCCTCGTCTCTTCCGCCGACAGGACGGCCGTCGCCGCGACCTCCACGACGGGGGGCGGCCGCTTCCGGACGTCGGTCGCCGCCTGGTAGTCGAGCTCCGCCTCCTTCACGACGATCGTCGACGCCGCGAGGTCCCCGAGCCGCTTGCTCGTCGGCGAGAAGAGCGCGACCAGGCCGCCCACGCCGTACATCCCCGGGAGGAAGTCGATCGTCCGGAGCACGTTCCGGACGAGCACCTGGGACGGAGACATCGCCGTCCCGTCGTCCGAGATGGCGCGGATCTTCATCGCCCGCTTTCCCGGCGTCTGCCCGCGCATGAAGAGCTCGAAGATGCCGTGGTACGCCGACGTGAGGATCGCGAGCGCGACGACGACGAGGGCGAAGAAGACGGACATCGTCCCCGACTTCAGCGCGCGCGCGCCGTCGCTCTCGAAGAGGGACGGGAGAGTCACGCCCGCGAGGACGGCGAGGAGGACGATGACGAGACCCGCGACCGAGACGAGCAGACCGTCGATGCAGAGCGCGCAGAAGCGCGAGCCGGGACCGGCGAGCTCGAAGTGGAGCTCGACGTTCTCCGGCGTCTCCACTCGATAGGTCGAATCGGGAGGCATCCGTCCGTCCCCCGTTCCAGCGCGCGCCCGGACCCGCCCCCGATCAGAGGAATTCGCAGAGGTAGGCCGAGGGCTCCTTCGCCCGCACGTCGAAGCCGCTCTTGCCCGGGATCTCGAACGCGGTACCCGCCGGGTACTTCGCCCAGGAATCCCCGAGCTTCGCCTCGAGCTCGCCGCTCACGACGGTCATCCGCTCGGGAGCTTCGGTGCCGAAGTGGTACTCGCCGGGCGCGATCACGCCCGCGGTCATCTTCCTGCCGAGACGCTCGAACCCGATGCTCTGGACCTTGCCGTCGAAATACGTGTTGTGCTTCAGCATGACCCCCGCACCCTAGCACTTCGGCGGGGGCCCGCGGTCCTCTTCAGTTCTCTTCCATGTGGTAGCCGCGCTCGCCGTGGTCGGAGAGGTCCAGGCCCGTCTCCTCGTCTTCCTCCGACGGACGGAGGCCGAGCACCGCCTTGATGACGTAAGCGAGGACGACCGTCGCCGTGACGGAGAGGACGAGCGTGAGGCCGATGGCCTTCAGCTGTTCCGTCCAGAGCGACCGTCCGACGATGTCCTTCAGGTTCGTGGAGAGGTTCGGGTTCACGTCCGCGGTCGCGAAGATGCCGGTGACGAACGCGCCGAGGGTGCCGCCGACGGCGTGGACGCCGAACGTGTCGAGCGCGTCGTCGTAGCCGAGCTTCGCCTTCAGGTAGGTGACCGCGAAGAACGGGACGACGCCCGCGAGGACGCCGATGATCACGGCGGAGGAAGCGCTGACGAAGCCCGCCGCCGGCGTGATCACGACCAGGCCGCCCACGATGCCGGAGCAGAACCCGAGCACCGAGGGCTTGCCTCGCGTGACCCACTCGATGGCCGCCCAGGCGAGGCCGCCGATGGCGGCGGCGAGCGTCGTCGTCGTGAAGGCGGCAGCCGCGACGGTGTCCGCCGCGACGGCGCTACCGGCGTTGAACCCGTACCAGCCGACCCAGAGCATGCCCGTGCCGACCATCGTGAGGACGAGGCTGTGCGGCGCGAAGTGCGCCTCGCCGAAGCCCTTGCGCTTGCCGACGATGAGCGCGAGCACGATCGCCGACCAGCCGGAGGACATGTGGACGACGGTGCCGCCCGCGAAGTCGATCGCCTTGATCTTCGCGTTCGCGTTCCAGACGCCGTTCATGAGGCCGTCGATGCCCCACACCATGTGGGCGAGCGGAAAGTAGACGACGACCATCCACGCGACCATGAAGACCATGAGCGCGGAGTACTTCATGCGCTCCGCGATGGCGCCGACGATGAGCGCGGGAGTGATGATCGCGAACATGAGCTGGTACATCGCGAACACGTTCTGGGAGACCCAGCCCGCGTAGTCGGCGTTCGGGCTCGAATCCACGCCATGGAGGAGAGCAAACTTCATGCTGCCCATGAACGGGCTCCCCGGCGCGAAGGCCATGCTGTAGCCGAACGCCCACCACATCAGCGTCACGACGCCCGCGAGCCCGAGACACTGCGCCATGACGGAGAGCACGTTCTTCGAGCGGACGAGGCCGCCGTAGAAGAGCGCGAGCCCCGGCAGCGTCATGAAGAGCACCAGCGCCGCGCACACCATCATCCAGCCGTTGTGGCCGGGGCCGGGGCCCGCGACCTTGGACGACGCGGCGTCCGCGCGAGCGCCGTTGTTCACGTACGCCTCGAGATCGGCCAGACGGGCCGCCATTTCCTCCATCGTGGGAGGCTTCGCCGCGGCCGCCGCCGGAGCCGCGGCGGGCGCTGCCTGCGGAGCGGGCTCGTCCGCGCGCGACGGAGGCGCGATGAACGCGAGGCAGGCGAGCACGAGCATCCCGAGCGCCCAGAGCACGGCGCGACGGGACCCCTGGGACAGGCTGGAGGTCGGCCAGGTGTGTTTCATGAACGTGTCGGTATCGTGCAGGATGTTTCCTGCACATTTCGTCCATGGGTCGGACGAATTTCAGGCCTTCCGCCGGAGCCCGGCGAGGACGCCCTGGAAGTCCGCCGGCAGCGGCGACTCGAACGACAGCGGTAGTCCGCTGACCGGGTGCTCGAAGCCGAGCTCGGCCGCGTGGAGCATCAGCCGCGGGGCGTCCACCACCGGGCCTTCGTACGCGCGCTGATACACGCGCTCGCCGACGAGCGGATGCCCCGCCTCCGACAGATGGATGCGGATCTGGTGCGTCCGGCCCGTCTCGAGCCGGCACTCGACGAGCGTCGCGACGCCGAACGACTCGAGTCGGCGCACGTGCGTGATCGCCTCGCGGCCGATGAGCGGATTGTCCGTCGAGCCGCGGAAGCCGTCCCCGCGATCGTCGACGAGCCGCGAGCGGAACGTCTCGCTGCGGACGTCGCCGTGGGCGAGCGCCAGGTATCTCCGGTGCACGGTGTGGACCCTGAGCTGCTGCTGCAGGCCGCGCTTGGCCGTCGTCGTGCGCGCGAACACGAGGAGCCCCGACGTGTCCTTGTCGAGTCGTTGCACGACGCCGAGCGGCGCGACGCTCGTCCCCGGGCGCGCGCGCTTCCGGAGGAGCCCCTGGACGAGGCGGTCCAGCGTGTCCCGCTCGTCCTCGTAGGGCACCGTGGCGATCCCGGCTGGCTTTTCCACGACGACGACGTGCGCGTCCAGGTGGACGATGGCGTCCTGAGTGACGGGGCCGGCGGCTCGTTTCGGCGCCGCCATGCGCACGGCGATCGGCGTCCCCGCTCGAACGACGGCCGCCGGATCGGAAGCGAGCGAACCGCCGACCGTCACCTTGCCGGTCTTCACGAGCCGCCGGACGTCGTTCCAGCTCGCGCCGGCGTAGTGATCGCGGAGGAGACGGTCGAGCGGCGCCGGAGCGGGCGCCTCGAACGCCGAGTCGCGGAGCACCACGCCCGAATTCTGCGCCGGCCGGGGCGCCTCGACGGGGCGCTTCCGCTCGTCTCGTCGCGGCTTCACGGGTCGCGTCCTATCACGGCGCGGCGGCGCCGGGCGGTTCACGGCACCGAGATCTCGGCATGGAGCGGGAGATCCCGCGACGAGGTACCGACGGCGATGCCGTACTTCAAGGCTTCGAGCTTCCAGGCGCCGGCGCCGACGTCCCAGTATTCGAGGTCCTTCGAGCGGAGCACGAGCGTCGCCTTCGCGGTCCCGCCCCGGGAGACGTGGACCTTCGTGAACGCCCGGAGCTCCTCCGGACCGTGGACGACCGATGACCCCGGGTACGACACGTAGAGCTCCACCACCTCGTCCCCGTCCCGGGCCCCGTCGTTCTTCACGTCCACGGTCGCCGTCACCTCGCCCTTCGCGTCGAAGGAGGATCCCGAGAGCGCGAGGTTCGAGAGGGAGAAGGTCGTGTACGAGAGCCCGAAGCCGAACGGGAACGTCGGCGTCTTCGCGTTCGTGTCCGCGAAGCGATACCCGTGGAGGTAGTCGTAGGCGACCTCGGTCGAGGTCCGGTCGAACGGCGGGAGATCCGCGTCCTCGCTCGGGAACGTCACCGGGAGGCGGCCGGAAGGGTTCGCGTCGCCGAACAGCACGTCCGCGAGCGCGTTCCCGCCTTCTTCACCGGGGTACCAGGCGAACAGGATCGCCGGCACGGAGTCCACCCACGGCGTCGTGATGATGGCGCTCCCTGCCTCCACGACGACCACGGTCTTCGGATTCAGGGTCGCGACCTGCGTGATCAACGCCTCGTGGGCGGCCGAGAGGTGCAGGGTCTTGCGATCGCCTCCCGTCCCGGTCGTGTTCTCGTGCTCGTCGTCCGCGGTCAGGCCCACGACGACGACGGCGGCGCTCGCCGCGGAGATCGTCGATGCATCGGCGGCCGTCGGCGTGTCCGTCGGGATCGCGTCGATGGCGAGCCCCGGCGCTCCAGCGGCGATGCCGTCGAGGGGCGTCACCGTATGCGCCGGGACGACGTTGCTGCTCCGGTCGTCCCCGAGGCGCGCGATGTTCGCGAAGCTTCCGACGATCGCGAGGCGCGAGAGCGCCGCCTTCTCCAGCGGGAGAAGGTTCCCCTCGTTCCGGAGCAGCACCATGCTCTTCCGGGCGACGTCGCGCGCGAGCGCCGTGTGCGCGGCTCCCCCGACGACGTCCTGTGCGGGCTCCGCCGGGTCCTGCCGGGCGGCGAGCTCGAGCTCCGCGCGGACGATGCGCGTCGCCGCGTCGTCGATCTTTTCGAGCGGAACGTCCCCCGAGTCGAGCCCCGCCTGGATGAGCTCCGGCTTCAGGTAGTTCGCGCCGGGCATCTCGATGTCGAGCCCCGCCACCACGGACGGAACGGTGCTCCGGACGGCGAGGATCCAGTCGGATTCGACGAAGCCCGTGAACTTCCACTCGCCGAACAGGATGTCGGAAATGAGATGGGTATTTTCCGAGCAGTAGGTACCGTCGACCTTGTTGTACGCGGTCATCACGGAGAGCGCGCCCGCGTCGATCGTCGCCTTGAAGGGCGCGAGGAACACCTCCCGGAGCGTCCGCTCGTCGAGGTTCACGCTGACGGAGAACCGCGTGTCCTCGATGTCGTTCGCGGCGAAGTGCTTCGGGTTCGCGATGACGTGATGCTGCGCCCCGCGGACGAACGCCGCGCCCATCGCGCCGAGGTGCATCGGATCTTCGCCGTAAGTCTCCTGGGCGCGCCCCCACGCGGGGTGACGGAGCAAATTGACGACCGGCGCGAGGATGACGTTTCCGCCGTACGCGCGGGCCTCCTCGCCGATCGCGAGACCGACGGACTCCTCGAGCGCGACGTCGAAGGACGCGCCACGAGCGCTCGCGACGGGGAACGCCGTCCCCCGCACGGGCGACCCCGGGACGAACTGCGGCGCTGCGAGACCTCGCGCTCCGTCGGACATCACGAGATCGGGCACCCCGAGGCGCGAGACGCCCGGCGAGGGCCAGAACCCGTTCTGGAGGGCACCCCTTCCGGCCATCATCGCGAGCTTCTCTTCCAGGGTCATCTGCTGGACGAGCGCGGTCGCCCGGTCGGCGAGCGTGCCGCCCTCGGGCGCGGCATCGGCCGTGCCGCCGGCGTCGACGCTCGACGGCGCCACGGAGGGCGTCTTCGCGTCGGTCGAGCAGGCGTTCACGGCGAACAGCGCCGCGATCGACGTGAGAGCGGCGACGGACCTTTCCGGGGACAACGCCATCCTCGCGAGGATAACAGGGAACGGCCGCGTCCCGGGGGTGCCGGACGGGGGAACCCGTCGTACGATGCGCGCCATGAGCGAACGCACCGCCGTGATCGACGTCATCACCGCTCGCGAGCGAGATCTGGGCGGATTTTCGGTGCGCCGGGTCCTTCCATCACCGCACCGGCGGCACGTCGGCCCGTTCGTGTTCCTGGATCACATGGGGCCGGTGGCGCTCCCGCCGGGCCAGGGCATGGACGTGCGCCCGCACCCGCACGTGAACCTCGCGACGGTCACCTACCTCTTCGAAGGCGAGATCCTTCACCGGGACAGCCTCGGCTCCGAGCAGCCCATCCGCCCGGGAGACGTGAACTGGATGACGGCCGGAAGCGGGATCGTTCACTCGGAGCGCACCCCGCCGGAGCTCCGCGCCGCGGGACCGAAGCTCCACGGCCTCCAGATGTGGATCGCGCTCCCGCTCGAGCACGAGGAGACCAGGCCCACGTTCGTGCATCATCCGAAGGCGAGCCTCCCGAAGATCTCGCGGGACGGCGTGAACCTCCACGTCGTGGCGGGAACCGCGTACGGCGAGACGAGCCCCGTCGCGACGCTCTCGCCGACGTTCTACGTCGCCGCCGACCTCCCCGCAGGCGCGACGCTGGCCGTTCCGGAGCACGAGGAAGCCGCGGTCTACGTCGTGGACGGCGCAATCCGGACCAACGACTTGAATGCCGGCACGGGTGATCTCTCGGTGTTCCTTCCCGGCGCGGAGCGAAATTTCACCGCGACGAAGGACACGCGGGCCGTGCTCCTCGGCGGCGCGTCCCTCGGCGAGCGGCACGTCTACTGGAATTTCGTGTCGAGCTCCAGGGAACGCATCGAGCGCGCGAAGGCGGACTGGCGCGAGGGCCGCTTTCCCAGGGTCCCCGGCGACGACGTCGAGTTCATCCCGCTGCCGGACGAATGAAACGCGGAGCCCTCAACGCCGAGCGAACCCGGCCGTATCGCTGACGCCCGCCGCGGTCACGTAGTAGCTCCCGTTCGGAGGCGCCTCGCCCCCGGGGATCAGGGCGAGCGAGACGCGCGCGACGTCGTCTTCGCTCACGTTCGCGACGACCGTGGACGAGTACCAGCGCGGCGAAACGCCGGAATCGAGGACGGCGCAATCCGCCGAGAAGGCCTCCACGGAGAACGTATCCGTTCCGACGGGCAAGCTCTCCATGGCGAGTTCGACGTGCTTCCGCGACTCGAGCTGGAACGTCCTCACGTCCGCGCGGGTTCCCGCGACTTTGACACGGACGCACGAGGCGTCGGCAGGAGCGTTCGCCAGCGTGACCACCGCGCGCGCAGTCCGAAACGGGCCGACCTCGCGATCGGCGAACTCGCCGTGTGTCGAATCGCATCCCGCAAGCAGGCCGATCACGCTCGCCACCGATGCCAGGGTCGCCGCGTGGTTCGTCATGGAGCCTCTCCGGACGCGCGTATCGGCCCGGTGAGACGAGTCTAGGGATTGTCCGTGTCCCACACGGTGAGGTGTTGGCGACTTTTTGTGCGCCCGTCGTGAAATCCGGGTGACGGCGACCGCTCGGCCCCTCGAATATCGGCTACGATGAGCGCTTCTCTTCTTCGTGAGGTGGTCGCGATGACGAAGCTCGGTGTCCTCTCGGTGCTCGCACTCGTTACGCTTGCCGGCTGCGGCTCGGACTCGAGCGGCGGCTCGGCCTCGCCGTCGAATGGCGCGGGTGGCAGCTCCGGAAGCGGGAACGCGGCGGGGGGAAGCGGAAACGCCATGAACGGCGGCTCCGGCAACGGCGGCTCCGGCAACGGCGGCAGCGGGACCGGCTCCGGCGGCGGCAGCGTCTCCCCGACGGGCAAGGCCGCGGTGATCGCGGGCTGCCCCATGCTCCCGGACGACCACGTCTTCAATACGCCGATCGACGGACTCCCCGTGGACCCGGGCAGCGCAGGCTACATGGACACGATCGGTTCCGTGCGCATCCACCTGGACCTCGGGCAGAACGAGGACATCACCCAGACGGACACGTACTGGGGCATCCCTTACAACGTCGTGCACGGGAACTCGCTCGCCTGGGCGAGCGCGGACTACACGACGACCGACACCGGCATGGACTGGAACCCGAGAGACGAATCGGACTGCGTGGTCGCGGGGGACCACGCGTCGATCATCGCGCCGTGCGCCCAGGGCTCCGCGCCGGCGCCCGTGTTCCCGATCCCGGCGTCACCCCTCGTGGAAGGCGGCATCTTCCCCGACGACGCGAGCTCGGAGTACGGCGACCATCACCTGCTCCTGCTCGACGCGAACACGTGCCGGCTCTGGGAGCTCTATCACGCGTACACGGGCCCGGGCGGGACCTGGCACATCTTCGGCTCCGCGACGTTCGACCTCCGCTCGAACACGCTTCGCCCCGACACGTGGACGTCCGCCGACGCGGCGGGCTTCCCCATCCTCCCGCTCCTCCTCCGAGCGGACGAAGCGTCCTCCGGCGAGATCCGGCATGCCCTCCGCTTCACGATCGACTCGAGCTCGATCCGCACGAGCTACACGTGGCCGGCGCGCCACCTCACCGGAAACGGAACGGACTCTGCCACGCTCCCCCCGATGGGCCAGCTCTTCCGGCTCAAGAGCTCCTTCCAGATCCCGGCGAGCTACGGCACGCAGTCGAAGGCGATTCTCGGCGCGCTCCAGAAGTACGGCATGTACCTCGCGGACGGAGGCTCGAACCTGTACGTCCAGGGCGAACCCAGCGCGAAATGGTCGGATGCGATCTTCGACGAGGTGCAGAGCGTCTCCAGCGACCAGTTCGAGGCGGTGGACACGAGCCCGATCCGGAAGCGTGCGGGCTTCGATCCGGACTCGGGCGCGGTGCCCGGGCCCTGAGCCGGCTCACTCGCTCCGCTCGTTCTTCACGCGGAGGCTCTCCACGAAGTGGAAGAAGTCCTCCCGGCACCTGTCCACGAGGTCGTCGCGCCCGTGCATCGCGACGCGATACGGGAACGTCTTCGTCGGGAGCATCGCCGAGATCTCGATGCGCTTCGGCCGCTCGACGAGCGCGGGTTCCCAGTCCGGCGGCTGGGGCACCATTTCCCGCATCGTCCCGTGAATCTCGACGATCGGGACCGTGCGCCCGTCGACCACGCGCGAATCGGTCTTCTTCCAGTCGACCTTCTTGAAGGAGTCCGCCTCGTGGCCGAGGGCCTCCGCGACGCGTTCGGCCGGGGTCTTCGCGGCGAGCCCTTCTCTTCGCACGACGAACACGTCCACGTGCTCGGGAGGCGTTCCCGAGGCGGGATCGACGAGCGCCTGGAAGTGCGCGCGCTGGAGCCCTTGCATCGGCACGCCGAGGTTCCTCCAGGTCGGCGGGACGTCCCATTCGACGCGCTCGAAGATCGGCGCGCTCGAACCGGAGGGCGCCGGCGACGGGGGCAGCACGGCGGCGGCGGACGCCACCGGCGCGCCGAAGGACGCCGGCTGAGGGGTGCTCTTCGCCGGGTCGTCCCGGGTGCAGGCGGCCAGAAGCAGGGAACAGGCGACGACCTTCGCCTTCATGTTGCGGAGCCTACCCACGAGCCCTGGGCATCGTCACGCCCGGACGGCGGATCCGGTCGATGTTCGCGTTCGTTTCGACGCCGAGCAGCAGCGCGATGCAGCAAATCCACAGCCAGACCATGAACACGGCGACCGCCGCGAGGCTTCCGTAAAAAGCGGCGTAGTCGGCGAGCGACCGCGCGTAGAGCGCGAAGGCCGTGGACGCGACCGAGCCGATCGCGACGGTGACCGTCGCGCCGGGCCAGACGGCGACCTGGTGATCCGCGCGGCGGACCGCGACGCGGAAGAACCCGGCGACGAAGATCCAGGCGCCCGAGATGGCGAAGAGCGGGAGCACGGACAGCGCGAGGCGTGGGTCGTGGAAGAGTGCCGCGGCGAGCGCGAAGATCCCGCCCGACAGCGTGACCGCGACGAAGCCGAACACGGAGAGGAATGCGAGGAACGCGACGACGCACGCGAGCCCGATGGCCCGCTTCTCGATCCAGGAGCGCCGTTCGGCCCCGAGCGCCACCTCGAAGACGGTCATGGCGTCGTGAAACGCTCCCGCGGCGAGATAGAGGGAGCCGATGAGGAAGACGGGGGCGATCGTCGCGCCCGATCCCCGGAGGAACTGCCGATCGACGATCGTCCGGACCTCCGCAGGCGCGAGATCGAAGAGCGAGGAGATGAGGGCGAGACCGCGCGCGTTCGCACTGAGGCCGTGGGCGAGGATGCTCCCGACCAGGCCCATCATGGGGATGCTGGCGAGGAACAGGGAGAAGGCCATCGCGCCCGCGTCGACGAGCGCGCCGCGCTCCGCGAACGAACGCACGACGCCCACGAGGAACGCCGCCGGAGACGAGTGAGGGGTCGCTAGCGGTGCCGGGGGCCGGGAGACCATCGAGCGGTTCCTCTTCGTATCACGACCGGTCCCCTGGCCGGATTCCCTGGAAAAATGCGCCCTTTCGAGCAAGGCGTGCCGGTCCTCCACCGGCGCGAATCGCGAGCATTGATTTGCCCGGAAGCGGCACTAGGGTCTCGCCCGCCTCCCGATGCGCCCCATTTCGGTCCTCGTCCCCGTCGTCTCCGTCCTCTTCTCGCTCTCCTGCGAAGAGAATCTCGAGAAGACCGCCGTCCGTGCACCGGGCGGCGCGGCCGGCGCGCTCCCCGACGGCGCGGGCGGCGCCGAAACGGGTGGAGCGACGAGCTCGTCCGGCGGCCAGACGGCCGGGAGCGGGGGCGTGTCCTCGGGTGGACAGTCGAGTGGCGGCTCGACCGGAGCAGGAGGTTCCGCCGCGAGCGCGACGGGCGGCGCCGGCGCAGCCGACGCCGGCACCGAGCCGGTCGACGCGAGCGGCCCCGATCCCTCGACCGTCGGTGTCGTCGGGTGCAAGGACCAGACGTGCACGTCGGCGGAGGTGTGCTGCTACACGCCCGCGACGCTCCTTCCGCCCGTGCTGAGCAGCTTCACGTGCTCGGACAAGCCGTGCGGCGGAACCGAGGTCGCGGTCTCGTGTGACGGCGCGGAGGACTGCGACCCGGGGAAGAAGTGCTGCCGCGTGGACACCATCGGCGGCATCCTCGGCCAGACGACACCGAGCTACACGTGCCGGGATTCCTGCACCGTCGCGACGATCGCGTGCGGCGGCCCGGACAACTGCGTCAAGGGAACCGTCTGCTGCGAGACGGTCGGGCTCGCAGGAAGCCTCGGCACGGCCTGTCAGGCGACGTGCAGCGGGCTCGGTCTGTACGTGCTCTGCCGGAAGAACTCGGACTGCCCGAGCCTCACGCCGACGTGCGCCGAGTCCACGAGCCTCCCCGGCTTCATGCGCTGTCAGTGATCACGGAGTGAAGCGGCGGCCGGCTCACGGCGTGCGCCGGCCGCTTCACCTCGTCCCCCCGGAACGGCTCATATGCCCTTCGTCTGGGCCTTTTCCTTCTTCTTGGCCTTCTTCTCCTTGATGGAGAGCTTGGGCTTATTGCCTTTGTTCGTTTTGACTTGTCCCTTGGCCATGATGCCTCCGTCGTGAAGTTCCGCCGATCGCGGAGTCCTTCTCAGCATACCGCGCTCTCCACGCGCATCGGAAGATGCTCACGAGCTCCGCGAACGTCGACGAGGGCCGGGGCCTCCCCGGGTAGTCGCGGGTGGGCGTTCCGCGTTACGCTTTCCAGATGGGAGCGGTGCGGTGCACGCGGCCAGTCGAGCGCTTCGCCGCGGCGCTTTCCGTCGCGCTCGTCCTCGGACCCGGATGCTCGTCGGGGAACGGCGGAACCCAGGGTGCTCGCCTCTCCCCGGAGGGCGGCGTGACCGCCACGGGAGGAAGCGCCGGCTCGAGCAACGCCGGCGGGGACGCGGGCGCCGCGTCGGCGACGGGCGGAACGAAGGGAAGCGGCGGAAACGGCGGCTGGAGCGGGCAGGGCGCGGGCGGCACCGTCGCGGCCGGAAGCGGGGGAACCGCGGCGAACACCGGGGCGGGGGGCGCGACGCCGCCCGCGTCGTGCCCCGCGAGCGACGCCGGGAACACCCCGCTCGGCTCGGACGTCTTCTCGCCGAACACCGGCAAGACGGCCGTGACGTCCCTCACCTACGAGAACGTGGGAGCGACGGGCGCGTACGCCCAGGTCGTGGACGGCTGGTCGAAGGCGACGGGCTGCGTCGGGGATCCGGACGGCACGCTCTGCAAGACCGTCTACAAGCAGGAAAAGCAGGTGAGCGGCCCGCTCGCCCCGTTCGACGAAGAGATGACCTTCGTCTTCGCGGGACCCATCGAGCTCTACCAGCTCGCCGTCTATCGCCCGGAGAACGGCGCCTGGGCGCGCCAGGCGTACTGGGATCGTTGCACGACGGAAGGGCTCGCGTTCACCGGGAACAAGCACTGGTACGAGTGCGCCGGCTTCGTGGAGAGCTACGTCGTCGCCGACGGCACGAAGGAGAGCCCGACGCCGGTGCAATTCTCGGGCTCCATCGCCGCCGGGACGGAAGTGCACGTCGAGTCGGACGCGCTCTGCAACGGCTCGACGGCCTCGAGCGATTGCGGCTGGTCGTCCGGGCTCCCGATCCACGGCTTCGGCGGGGACGCCCGGGGAAGCAAGCTCTTCGCCGTGAAGATGCGGATGCCCATCGGGGACGAGACGCCCGCCTACTGGATCCTCCCGACTCAGGTGATCCGGAGCTCGCAGTACGGGTGCAACTGCCGCGGCATGGGGTCGGACCCGACGTACCAGGGCGGCTGCGGCGAGCTCGACGTCGCGGAGATCCTCGGTGGGGTGACGACGTCCCTCGAAGCGACCACGACGCTCTACTCGTTCCAGGACATCACCGGCGGGGGCAGCGTCGCCTTCGAGCGCCCCGTGAACGAATCCGCGACGTTCCTCGTCATCTTCGACGCCGACGGGAGCCGGATCGGCATCCGCCGGCTCGGCGCGACGGACTTCGACTTCGCGTCGTCCCTGACCGCCGCGGCGGTGAGCGGCTATCTCGCGGACGCCGGGACCGTACGAACGTTGAAGTGACGGCGCTACACTCCCGGGCATGTGCCGGAACATCCGCCCCCTGTTCAACTTCGAGCCCCCCGCGACGGACGAAGAGGTCCACGCCGCGGCCCTCCAGTTCGTCCGCAAGGTGAGCGGCACCCGGGAGCCGAAGGGCAAGAACGAGCTCGTCTTCGACCGCGCGGTGGAGGACATCGCGAAGATCACGCGGCGCCTCGTGGACTCCCTCGAGACGAAGGCGCCGCCGAAGAACCGCGAGATCGAAGCGCAGAAGGCGAAGCTCCGGAACCTCCAGCGCTTCGGCTGAGCACGGCGGCCCTCCGAGGACGCGCACGCGGTCGACGCTCGCGCGACAAACGCTCGCGCCGTCCGGTCGACCCGCCGTCACTTCGAAGGAGCGGCTCCCCGGGTGGTGAGCACGGGAATTTCCGACAAGCGCACCACTTTCTCCGCGACGCTCCCGAGAAGCGCGTGCGAGAGCCCACGACGGCCGTGCGTGCCCATCACGATCAGATCCGCGCCGGCGTCCTTCGCGAGCTGCAGGATCTGTTGCCACGCGACGCCGTAAGCGAGCGCGCTCTTCGCCGCCGGGAACCGCTTCTGGAGCTCCGCGAGCGCGGCGTTCAGCGAACGCTCGGCGGCGTCCCGGATCGGGCCGATGAAGTCGCTCGGAATCGGCGGCAGGCCCGCGTAGGGGTACACGGGGGAGTCGTACGTGTGGAGGAGCGTGAGCGCCGCCGCGTCCTTCTTCGCGAGGTCGACGGCGATGTCGAGCGCGTGCTGGGCGGGCTCGCTGAAGTCCGTGGGGACGAGGATGTGCTTGAACATGATGGCCTCCGTGGAAAACGTTGCAGCGTCCATGCCACCTCGGCGCAGGGAGTGCACGGCGCTGATTTTTCCGCGCGGGAACGAGGCCTTCTCCCGAGCCGGGCGCGCGAGCGGTCTCCACGCGGCGCAAACCGTGCACCCGCGCCGCATTTCGCGCGGCGCGTCTCAGAAACCCCAGCACCCGGAGAGCAGCCGCTCCGCTCCCGGAGAGGCGCACGCGGGCAAGTGATCCGTTCCGCACAGCTGCCCGCATGCCGACGCCGTACCGCCGAAGCAGGCGCAGTCGGCGCCCGTCGCACAAGCGACACAATCCACGGCGTTCGTGTTCGTGCAATCGGCGGCGCAGAGCGCCCCCGCGGGGCACGTGAGCCTGCACCCCGACTGAGCGCAATCGAAGAGCGCCGTTGCGCCCGCGTCGATCACGACGTTCGAGCACGTCCCGTTGTGACAGTCGAAGAAGCATGCCGAGCCCGACTCGCAGGTGACGTCGGTGAGGACTCCCTGGTGCGCGTCGAAGACGCACGTCGCGCCCGTCTCGCACACGATCGGCCCGGTGACGCCGCCGTTGTACGCGCTGACGAGGCACGTGGAGCCCGTCGCGCACACCATGGGGTTCGCGAAATCGAGCGGCGCGCCTTCGCCGTTCAACCGACAGACGGCGCCGGAAGCGCAGTTGCCGCTCTTCGGATGCGCGGGCGCGAACGAGTACATCCCGCATTCCTTTCCGGACGCGCACGCGAAATCGACGCCGTCGCAGGCCGAACCGCTGCACACGCCGCCGCCGTTCTGGTTCCAGTCGGCGAGGTCCGCGGGGAACGCGGCGGCGAGCTTGTCGCGGAACACGGTGTCCCCGGAGACGGCCGAACACGGCGACGCGTCCACGCCGCCTCCGTCCACGGGGCTCCCCGCCCCTCCGCCGCTCGACGTCCCCGCGTCGGTCCCGGCGCTTCCGCCCGTGTTCGTGCTGCCGGCAATGCCTCCCGCACCTCCGGACGACGCGCCGCCGGCGCTCGCGTCGACCATCGGACGAGCCCCGCCGGTGCCCGCGGCCCCGCTCGACGCGCCGCCGCCGCGCGCGCCCCCGCTCGACGCGCCGCCGCCACCCGAACCCGCGCTCGCGTCGGCTCCCGAGACGCCGCCCGCGCGAACGTCGAGCTCGTCGAACCCGATGCGGCCACAGGCGAGGAGCAGGGTCCCGGTGGCGGCGACGAGCCCCGCCGCGCGAAAGACGCGCATGGGGAATTGTCGCGCCCGGGGCCGAGCCGCGCAAGAACGAGCGGTACCGCGACGAGGAGAAAGCGACCGCCGCCGTCGCGCGTCACGACAGCGGAAGGAAGACGTCGATCACCGACTCGTTCTCGGGCACGTCGGGGAACATCTTCACCCGCTGTAGAAAGAGCGGAAAATCGCGGAGCTCGTGCCCGCTCGCCGGAAGCCATTCCCCGTAGAGGAACTGGAACGCGGGGGCGAACTGCTCGTCGCCTCCGACGAGACGGAGCACCGCGCAACGCCCGGCCGGGATGACGCTCTCGACGACGCCGTAGGAATTCTCGGCCACCGGAGCGCGGATCCCGGCGCAGAGATCGAGCCGGAATTCCTCCGGCGGAGTCGTCTCCGGGTCGCCGTAGAGCAGGTTGTAGGTCGCACTCGCGCTCGGGGGGAGTCCGTTCGCGCGTCGCCACTCGATGAACCGACGGATCGTGTCCCCGATGGTCCTCGGATCACCGCGGTGCTGGAGCACGGCGACCGGCGTCTCCGGAAAGTCGACGAGCGTCACGGGACCGTACTGCGTTCGGGTGTTCATCTCTCTCCTCACGTGGTCGAAGGGGCGAAGGGCGTCGCGGACAGCCGTCCAGTCCGGCTCTTGTCGGAACTCGGTCGGGGTCTGTCCGGCGAGCTTCTTGAACGCGCGGGAAAATCCCTCCGGGCTCTCGTAGCCGTTCTCGAGAGCGACCCGGAGGACGGACGAGTCCCCGCGAAAGGCGAGCTCGAACGACGCCCGGCGAAGGCGCGCGAGCCGGACGTACTCGTGCACGCCGATCCCGAAGGTCGCCGAGAACTGCCGGTGAAAGTGGAACCGGGAGAAGCCGGCGAGATCCGCCAGGCGGTCCACGGCGAGGTCTCCGCCGAGGTTCTGGTCCACGTGATCGAGGATCCGTCGAAACCGGGCCCGGTACGCGGGAGGGGTCATGTCGAGGGGCCTCGCACGCTCACTCCCCGACGTTAGCGAGGGCGGAGCGGCGCGGCCTGACCGAAAGTGCGGCCGCGTGCAAAGCGGCTCAGGGCAGGGTCGCGCCCTGGCAGGACGAGCTCACCCGGACGGCGTAGTCCCCGTCGGTGGTGGAGACCGTCGTCTCCTCCGAGTACCCGGCCCGCACCTGGCTCGCCTGGACCGAGATCGGCGTCGCGTCCGTCCCGGAATCGCCGGAGAGCGAGACGGTGACCGAGTCCCTCGTCGCGTCGACGTCGATGCGGAGCGCTCGCACGGTGGTGTGCCGCTGGACGTGGCTCCCGAGCAGCACGGGGAGGGTCACGCAGGCGGCGAGCTCCTCCGGCGCGCCGGCGGGCGTCGCGTACACTCCGACGTTCACGAGCGTGGGTCCCCCCGGTGACGTCGAGCAACCGAGCGAGGCAGCGAGCGCGGCGAGGCCGGCGGCGGAAAGGCGGCGCGTCATGGACGGATCACCATCCGGAGACCGAGGGTGATCCAGGCGTGGAACGCCTGCGCGGGGATCGTCCCGGAGCCGACCTCCGCGTCGTTCACGAGCGTGCGCCCGTGCGTGAGCCGTCCGAGCGCGACCTCCAGGAAGGGCCCGAACCCGACGGCGGCTCGGCGATCGACCCCGACCGAGATCTTCCCGAGCGTATAGCCCGTCGAGATCTGCGTCTCCCGGTAGTGGCGGCGACGGTCCTCGATCGACTCCTCGGACGATTCGAACCCGACGCCGTATCCGATCCACGGGTTCCAGCGTTCGCCGGGAGAGAACGAGTACTCCCCCTCGACGCCGAGCCGGAACGAGAACGCGCTGCAGGCGATGTCGTTCTGGAGGTCGTCGTCGTCGTCCCGGCAGGCCGACTCCGTGACGAAGTCGCTCCCCTCCCCGCCGAACCCGAGACCGAGATATCCCCCGACGTACACGGAGTCGCTCACCTTGCCCCCGAGATCGAGGGCGAGCGGGATCTGCCAGGCGTAGCGCCTCCCGAGGGTATCGCCGGAAGCCCCCGTCGCGTCGCCGGTGGGGAACGAGACGCCGGTCCGGATGGACATCTGGAAGCCGTGAGACGGCGGCCTCTCGGCGGAGTCGGCGTGGGCGTCCACTGCAACGAACGTCGCGAGAATCGCGGTCGCCCCGACCGCCGTCCGCTTCAGTGGCATCGATAGCCGTCTTGCACGGTGGCCGCGACGGGGTTGCACGAGAGCGCCGACGGCGTGCACGTCACGGTCGTCTTGCTTCCGCAGAGGGAGTCGCGCCCGGCTCCCGACCGCTGCGTGGGCGAGAAGCCGGTGCCGCCGCACCCGACGATCGAGAGCAGGGAACAGCTCGGAGCGGCGCCGTCCATCGTCGGATCGCCCTCTTCCGCCTTCGAGCAGTCGAAGTCGAAGGAATCTCCGCCCACCACGGAGTACGGCTGGTCGAAGTACTCGGTCTGCCCCGGATGCACCCGGGGGTCCTCGTCGTCGCAGTCGCCGGGGTTCACGGCCCAGGCATCCGGATCGGGAGGGGTGCACATCGACGTCGCTCCGTCGGTGCGTCCGTAGAGGTCGTGATCGCCGTCCGGGTAGTACGTCTTCGGTTGGGCGCACCCGCCCGCGCCCCCGCTCTCCTGTCCGCCCGCGCCGACGGCCCCGCCGGCTGCGACGGTTCCTCCTGCACCCGCGTGTCCTCCGGCGCCGCTCGCGCCGCCGGAGGATGCGCCGCCCGAGGACGACGACCCTCCGGCGCCGTTCGCGCTGCCGCCCGACGCGCTCGTCCCCGCGTCCCCGGGCTCTCTCGGAACCCCTCCGTCCGTCGTGGAGCCCGCACCGGATTCACCGCCTCCGTCCGCGGGCGTGCTCCCGCCCGTGCCGAGACGTCCGGCAGAACCCGGATCGCCGCCGGCCCCCGGCTGTTCGTCCGACGCTCCGCCGGTCGATGGGACCGCTCCGGGAGTGAACAGGCCATCCGAGCCGGAGCCGGAGCACGCGCTCGTGAGCCACGTCAGCCAGACCGTTCCCCAGATCCCGAACCATCGAGCCGTCATGCGGTGATTCCCTCGGACGTCCGGGAACGCTCCCGGACGAGTCCACTCCCGAGACTCGCGGCTCGGCGCGCCCGGCGTGAGCGTCGCTTTCCGACGGGGGTGTCGCCCGAACGCCCCGAACGCCGACAAACCCGTGTAATCACCTGACTATTTACATGACCCCGGTACCTTGACGGTGCCCGGGGGCGGGGGTCCAATTGAAGTCTCCGTCCATGGGCATCGACGAACGACGGGCGCGCGAGCGGGAGCAGCGGCGAGCGGACATCCTCGCCGCGGCGTTCCGGGTCGCGGAGCGCGCGGGCTGGGCCGGGTTCAGCGTGGAACAGGTCGCGGCGGAGGCCGAGCTCGGACGCGCGACGATCTACGGGTATTTCGAATCGTTCGAAGCGCTCGTCCTCGCCATGGCAGAGGGGGCGCTGGAGCGTCTCTCCGCCCGCGTCGCCGCCGCGCCGGAGCTGATGGAAGCCCTGGACGTCCCGCTCCGATACTCGCAGGCGGAGCCGGCCGCGTTCGCGCTCCTCTTTCCCCCCGCGCCCGATCCGAGGGCGGCGTTCTCGAACCCCGCCGTGGAGGACGCGCGCGCCGAAGCACGTCGCATCCTCGGGCGACTCCAGCGTCTCGCCGCGGGCTTCGGTCTTCCGGAGGACGCGAAGAGCGCTGCGGCGTTCATCGCGGGCATCTCGATGGCGGGCGCCGTGGTCCCCGAGCTCCGCGGCAACACGCCCCTTCGTCGGCGCTGGCAGGATTTCTGCCTGAAGACGGGACCCGGCGGGACCGGCACGCCGCCCGAGACGGGCGAGTAGGCGCGAGCCCTCAGTCCGCCGCCGCGCGCAGGCGGAGGGCGTTCCCGATGACGGACACCGACGACGCGCTCATCGCCGCCGCGGCGATCATCGGCGAGAGCAAGATGCCGAACCACGGATAGAGAAGCCCCGCGGCGATCGGCACGCCGGCCGTGTTGTAGACGAACGCGAAGAAGAGGTTCTGGCGGATGTTTCGCATCGTCCGCCGCGAGAGCCGGCGCGCGCGCACGATGCCGCCGAGATCTCCCCGGACGAGCGTGACTCCGGCGCTTTCCATCGCGACGTCCGTGCCCGTCCCCATCGCGATGCCGACCGCCGCCTGGGCGAGCGCGGGCGCGTCGTTGATGCCGTCGCCCGCCATCGCGACGATCTTTCCCTCCGCCTGGAGCTTCTTCACGGCGCGGACCTTCTCGTCCGGAAGCACCTCCGCGATGACCTCGTCGATGCCGAGCTCCTTCGCGACGGCGTTCGCCGTCGAGGCGCCGTCCCCCGTCAGCATGACGATGCGAAGGCCCTCGGCGTGGAGCGCCCGGATGGCCTCCGGCGTCGTCGGCTTCACGGGATCCGCGACCGCGACGAGACCTTCGGCGTGGCCGTCGACCGCGACGAACATCGCCGTCTTCGCCTCTCGCCGGAGCCCTTCCGCGCGATCCGCGACGGCGGAGACGTCCACACCGAGCTGCTCCATGAGTGCGCGGTTGCCGAGCGCGACGGCGCGGCCGTCCACCGTTCCACGCACGCCGCGTCCGGTGAGACTCTCGAACCCGCTGACGCCGGCGAGCTCGATTCCGCGAGCCTCGGCGCCCTTCACCAGCGCGGCGGCGAGCGGATGTTCGCTTCCCCGTTCGAGCGACGCGACGAGACGAAGCAGCGCCCGCTCGTCCAAGCCCCCGGAAGGCACGACCGCGACGAGCGTCGGCTTGCCTTCCGTCAGCGTGCCCGTCTTGTCCACGACGAGCGTGTCCACGTTCCGCAGCACCTCGATGGCCTCGGCGTTCCGGAAGAGCACGCCCATGGACGCGCCGCGCCCGGTGGCGACGAGGATGGACATGGGCGTCGCGAGCCCGAGCGCGCACGGGCACGCGATGATCAGCACCGCGACGGCGTTCACCAGGGCGTGCGCCATGCGAGGGTCCGGCCCGAGCACGCTCCAGAGCACGAACGTGACGGCGGACGTGAGGACGACGGTCGGCACGAAGTACCCGGAGACGACGTCGGCCAGCCGCTGGATCGGCGCGCGGCTCCGCTGCGCGTCCGCCACCATCTGCACGATCCGCGCGAGGAGCGTCTCCGTCCCGACCTTCTCGGCGCGGATCACGAGGGCTCCCGTGCCGTTGAGAGTCGCGCCGACGACGCGGTCCCCGGCGTGCTTCCCGACGGGCATCGGCTCCCCCGTGACCATGGATTCGTCGACGGCGGAGGCACCCTCCAGCACGACCCCGTCGACCGGGATCTTCTCGCCAGGCCGGACACGGAGGCGATCACCGACCCGGACCGCGTCGAGCGAGACGTCTCGCTCCGCCCCGTTCGCGTCGATGCGACGCGCGGTCTTCGGCGCGAGACCGAGGAGCTTCTGGATGGCCGTACCGGTCGCGGCCCGCGCGCGGAGTTCCAGCACCTGCCCGAGCAGGATGAGCGTCACGATCATCGCGGCCGCCTCGAAGTAGACGGACACCTCGCCGTGCATGCGAAACGCTTCCGGGAAGAGGCCGGGAGCCAGCGCCGCGACGAGGCTGTACCCGTAGGACACGAACACGCCGAGCCCGATCAGCGTGAACATGTTGAGGCTCCGGTGCCGTATGGAATCGACGGCGCGCTCGTAGAAGGGGAACGCGCCCCAGACGCACACGGGAGTCGCGAGGAGGAGCTCGAGGAACGTCGCCGTCCGCGGCGAGACGAACTCCGAGAGGAAGCCGCCGCCCATCGCGAGCAGGAACACGGGAACGGTGAGCGCCGCGGACACCCAGAAGCGCCGAGTCATCTCGGCGAGCTCCGGGTTTTCCTGCGGGGCAGCCGTCGCGGTCATCGGCTCGAGCGCCATTCCGCACTTCGGGCAGGCCCCCGCGCGGTCGCTCAGGACCTCGGGGTGCATCGGGCAGGTCCATTTCGTCCGACCCGGTGCGGCGGGCGCCTCCGCCTTCGCGTGCTGCACCTGCGGGGAGGACGCGTCCGGCGCTTCCGGCGCGGGCTTCGGCGCGAGGTATTTTGCCGGATCCGACGCAAACCGTTCGCGGCAGCGGGGATTGCAGAAGTAGTACTCCGTCCCCTCGTGGGTCAGACGGTGCGGCGTCGTGAGCCGGACGGTCATCCCGCAGACGAGGTCTTTCGCCGTGGGAACGTCGGGCGGGGGCGCGCCGTGCGCGTGTCCGGCGTGGCCGGGGCTGTGCATGACGGACAAACCTAGTGCGGCCGGGTGCAAGGCGCATGCCCCGCGTCTCCGGTTGCGGCGCCTGATGCACACCGGTACCTCCACGCCATGGGCTCTGGCGGTCGGCGTGGTGGCTCCTTCTTCCTCACGCTCTCGCTCCTCGTCGCCGCCGCCCAGTGCGCGAGCCCTCACGCGGACCTCCGAGAGCTCGGTCCCGAGGCAGCCGCCGCGGCGGACAAGCCCGGAGTGCCGGACCGTTCGTTGCTCCACGCCGCGGAACAGGAGAAGGCCGCCGTCCTCCAGGATCTCGCGACGCTCGTGAATCAAGACTCCGGCACGGACGACGCCGAGGGTCTGTCGCACGTGAGCGACTGGCTCGCGACCCGTCTCCGCGATCTCGGCGCGACGGTCGACGTGCTCCCGGAGTCGCCGTCCGCCGGAACCATCGTGCGCGGGACGCTCCACGGCAAAGGCCGCCTGAAGCTGCTCCTGATGATCCATTTCGACACGGTGTTCCCGAAGGGTGAGGCTGCGCGGCGCCCGTACGAGGTGAAGGGAACGCGCGCGTTCGGTCCCGGCGTCGCGGACGCGAAAGGAGGCGCCGCCGTGATGCTCCACGCGCTCGCGATCGCGAAGCAGCGCGGCTTCTCCGCCTACGACACGCTGACCGTGCTCTTCGATTCCGACGAAGAGAAAGGCTCGAGCGGTTCTCGGGACACCCTCCAGAAGACGTCCGCCGAGCAGGACTACGTCCTCTCCTACGAGCCCCCGGACGGCGACCGGGTCATCGTCCAGACGAACGGCATCGCCATCGTGAAGCTCGACGTGAAGGGACGCGGCGGACACGCCTCCGAGCCCGAGAAGGCGAGCAACGCCGCGCTCGAGCTCGCGGCGCAGGTGTCGCAGCTCCGGGACCTCGGCGACGCCACCAAAGGCACCACCGTGACGTGGACGGTGCTCAAGGCGGGGGACCGCATCAACGTCATCCCGGACTCCGCGAGCGCCACCGCCGACATGCGCTACTCCGATCCGTCCGAGCTCGAACGCGTCGATCGCGACGCGAAGCGCCTCCTCGAGAAGCGGCTCGTTCCCGACGCGCAGGTGGCCGTCACGGTGGATCCCCGCCGCCCTCCGTTCCCTCGCAACGCGGCGAGCGAGCGCCTGGCCGCGACCGCGACGCGCGCGTATCGCGAGCTCGGAAGGCCGCTCACGCCGGTCGCGATGCGCTACGGCACCGACGCGGGATTCGCGTATCACCCCGGCAGCGCGAAGCCGGCGGTGCTCGAGGGGATGGGCATCGTCGGCGGAGGGCTCCATTCCGCGGCGGAGTGGGCCGACCTCGAGAGCGTCGTTCCGAGGCTCTACCTCACGGTGCGCATGCTGGAACTGCTCGCCGCCGTGCCGACGGGGTGAGCGGAACACGGCCGGCGCTCCTCACGCCCGCACCACTCTCGCGAAGCAATAACGGGTTCCGCCGTACTCCGCGGGAGCGACGTAGACTTCCTTGGACTCCACGCGGCACGGCACCGGCCGGGAGAAGCACGGTCCGTCGTAGACGAAGGTGTGGAACTCGCCGTTCTCCCCGCAGGCGTCCACACCGGGCGGGAGATCCGCGAGGAAGCGTTCGTCGTACTCGCGACCTGCGAACGAGTCGGGAAGGAATCGGGAATCGACGCACACGACGATCGCCCGGAAGCCGAGCGCGATCACCCGGTGCGCGAGCTCCGTCCGATTTCGGAGCCAGAGCGGAAGGTGCGGCGTGATCCCGGCCGCCGCGCAGACCCGCTCTTCCCACTCTCGATGCGGCAGGAGATCGATGTCCCCGAACACGCCGACCTCGTGCCCTTCTTCGCGGAGCTCGCGAAGCGTTTCGGTGAATACCGCTTCGTAGTCCTTCCAGCTCGCCGTCCGCGTGACGAGACGCGCGCCGAGCGCCTGGGCCTGGAGCTCGAGCAACGCCGGCGGAATGCCGTGCGACCTCGAGCGATCCCCGCTCTCGTCCAGCATGACGAGGACCGTTCGCACGTCGAGCCCGGCTTCGCGGGCCTCGAAGAGCGCGAGGCAGGAGTCCTTGCCACCGCTCAGGGAGCAGAACGCTGGCGCGTCGCCGTCGGCTCCCACCGTCCGCGGCTCCTCGCGCCTCGACCCGGTGCTAGGGCGCATCGCAGACATACAGGTATCCAGGATTGTTGCCGCCGGTGCACGCCGCCGCCGTCACGCTCTTGTACGTGCAACCCGCGACGCCGGCGCCCGCGTTGTGGACATTCACCTGATCCCAGCACACCGCGGCAAGCCCGCGGCTCGACGCCGTGCAGTCCGCGGCGAGCGGAAGCTTCGACGTCGTCGTGTAGCCGATCGCCGCGACGTCGTTCCCCGGGCAATCCCCGATGCGGACCCACCGCCAGTAGCCGACCTCCGGGGCCGGTGTGTCGTCGGTCACTCCTCCGTCCCGGAGCCGATCCACGCACACCCAGAGGTAGCCCGATCGCGGGCCTTCCGTGCACGCGTTCGACTGGATCGTCTTGTACGTGCAGCCAGGAGAGGCACTCCCCTCGTTGTGATAGGTCGTCTGGTCCCAGCACACGGCGGCGCGTCCGACCCGGCTCGCGTCGCAGTTCGCCGCAACGGGCTGGTCGGAGCTCGTCGTATAGCCGAGCGCTCCGTCGTCCGTGCCGGGGCAGTCGTCGATGCGGAGGTACTGCCAGTAGAAGCGCGGGAGCGGCGCTGCATCGGCGGCGTCGATGGACGACGCGTCCGACGGACCGTTCACCGACGAATCCGTCGGAGACGCGTCGGTGACGGAACCCGCGTCCGTCGCGCCCCCCGACGACGCTCCGCCGGACGATGTGCTCCCCGCGTCCGCGCCGCCCGTCGACGCACCGCCGGATGACGTGCTCCCCGCGTCCGCGCCACCCGACGACGCTCCGCCGGACGCGACCCCTCCGCCGGTCCCCTGACCGCCCGCCGCGGAACCTCCGCCGCTCGCAGAGCCGCCGCTGGACGAGCGGCCGCCCGCGCCGGAGCTGCCCCCGCTTTCGCGGGCGCCGGAGTCCGTGCTCTCCGCCGGCACCTTCCTCGAGCTATCGCCACCGCCGCAAGCGGTGAGAATAACGCAGGCGAAGAGAACAGCGGGACCCCTGTCACGAACCGGCATGCCGCGAACTTGCGAGGAACGGCCCGAGTCCGCAATCAGAATCTCGCGGGCGCCTCTCGACGATCGGCGCTGCGTCGTGGGACGTCCCGTCGCTGCGTGGCTCGTCAGCCTCATCAGGCTCCTCGGACGCGAGAATCCCGACTTGTTGCGCAGCCCGAAGCTCGTCGACGACCGCGACGAGGCGTTCGTCGTCCTAGCGACGACGGTCTAGCGGCGGCGCCGGAGACACATCGGACCGCCGCCGGGCGGGAGCGGCGAGCTCGGCACCCCCAGAGCGTCCTTCCGCCAAGATTGCCCCCGTCGGGCAATCCAAAAGCCGCCTCTTTTGTGACCGGAACCCTATGGATTGACATGGAATTCCGTGTCCCCATATCGTTTCTGCTAGGAGAGGCCCGTGACCGAGCGTTCCGCTTCGTCCCCCGATAGTCAGCCGACGCCGTCCCTGTGGACTGCGCCGGCGAACGCGCGCTACGCGCCGCTGCAGGACGTGCTCATTCATCCGAGCGGGGCGAGCGTCGACGCGGACGCGCTGCGCGAAGAGGCTCAGCGTGATGTCGAAGAGCGTGCGTCGGCGTATCGAACGCCGGTGACACACGAGACCTTGCGTCGCTGCGTGTTCTAACATCGAGCGCGCGGGCGGGGCATGGCACGCGAGCACGGTCCGAAGGCGCTGCGGTTCTCTGCGTTCGACATTGCATCCTTTCCGGACGGTGTCGCGAGGTCGAATCAGGTCGCGTACCTCCGGTCCTACCTTGCGGACCTCGCAGCGCAATCGATTCTCGAAGAACCGCAATACTTCGATCGGGACTACCTGGCCGAGTTCACCGCGTTCTACGGAACGAGCGCACGTGGCTACGAGAACGTGTGTCGCCGTTTGCATCTATTCAGCGTGCCCCTGGCGGAGCTCCGGGTGCGCTTCGCACGGGCGACCGCGGGCAACGACGCAGAACATCGCGCTCTGCAGGAAAACTACCTGGGATTCGTTGTCATTCGGCCGACTGTGGCGACGCCTCTTGGTAGAACTGTTCTGCGTTGGTACCCCGAGACCAAGCCAACGACCCCACGTGTCACGTCGCCATCACGGCTCTACGAGACGAACGTTGCCGGAATTCGCTTCACGGTTCGCGGGCTGGCTTGGCAGCAGCAAGACACAGCCGTGGGAGCATGCGCCACGGTGGCACTGTGGTCCATGTTCCATTCGTCAGCGCTGGACGAACACCACTCAATCCCAACGACCGCCGACGTAACCAAGGCGGCGAATGAGGGGTGGTCCATCGGTCGGCGGCCGTTTCCAGCGGGCCACGGTCTCCAGGTCGAACAGATGTGCGAGGCGATTCGTGCGCAGAAGCTCGCGCCCGCGGTGTTTGAGGGAGACCGGCGCGGCGGGATGGCGCCCTTTTTCAGCCCCGCGCGGTTTCGGAGCACGTGCGCAGCGCTACTCCGTTCGGGTTACCCGATTCTTGTCGGCGCGCTCGTGCTCGAAGACGACGGCGCCGGTGGCTACCGGCAATCGGGAAGGCACGCCGTATGCGCCGTTGGTTTTCGGACCGCAGTGACGCCGGTGGTGCCGGCGGGCTCGGCTCTGAGGATGACGCTGCGCTCGAGCACATCTACCTTCACGACGACAACCTTGGACCCAGCGTACGCTTTCGGGTGCTCGACGTACCGCCTCCCTCCGGTGCCGCAGGCGACGCGTTCGTAGCGCTAGTGGCGGACCCGCCGCCTCCGCTGAATCGCCCGCCGCAAACGCCCGACCCGACTGCGGACTACATGAAGCTAGTACCGACGACCCTCGTCGCGGCCCTCCCGGACGAGATACGCATGTCGAGCGACTTGCTCCACGATGCCGGTCTTGGGCTCGCATCTGTAGTATCGAAATGGCTCGCGAGCGCAAGCGCGGGGAACCTGCCGGGGCTCACGTTCGGCACACGGTTCTTCCGGGTCAAGGATTACGTGGGCTCGGAGCTTCCCGCCCGTGTTTCCGGGAGAGCGCTGTCGAAGACTCGCGTTGCGCTCGCGACTAGAGTTCGTCCAATGAGTCTGCACGTCGGCGTGATTCGAATCGGAATTGCCGGACGCCCCTGGTTTGACGTGCTGTACGACACGACGGACAGCGAGCCCGCCACGCTCGCGTTCGCTCACGTCGTGTATCAGCCGGGTGGGTTGCCGCCAGTCCTGCAGGGGATCGACCTCGGCGTACAGGTTCGAGCGGTCTAAGAGGCTGAATGGTGCTCACAACGGGACACGACTTCAACCGGTTGCGCCCGACCATTGCCTCGACGGTCCTCACGGAGATCGGGCGCAGCGAACACCAGCGGTCGTGTAGACGCCGCTGCCCCTCATGTCGGCTCCGTAGCTTCCTGAGCTTTCGAGGTACAACGCGGTAGTGCCGCAGGCGCCACCGCGGCTTACTCGACTTGAACCCGGCGCAGTGTCTGGCGCAATCGACACACGTGGTCTGCGGATAGGCAGTCGAACCGCTCGAACAATGGCTTCTCGGCAAGCGTGCGTCGGACGGCGTCCGTGAGCGCTTCGACCAGCCGTCCTCGGGTCGAATCGTCTGCGGAAGTACGGGTGGAGCTTGAACTCGCCGGAGAGCTCGGAGCCTGAATCCGTGGGGCGAACCTCCCCGTAGAAGAACGGGGCGAAGCTGTTGTTGTAGAAGCGACGTTTCTGGAGCCGGAAGCGGTCCCGATCGAACTTGACTGTGATCGGCCGGTCCCCCGCGCGGCCCGACATGGACCACAGGGAGAAACGCTCCTCGTCGCAACCCACGCGAATGCGATGGAGAAGCTCCCCAGGTGGAACGGTGGATCGAAGGTGCAACCTCACTCCAAACCCTTCGTTTTCTGCTTCGTGCACGAGGAGGGACTCGAACCCTCAAGCCTTGCGGCGCCGGAACCTAAACCCGGTGCGTTTGCCAATTCCGCCACTCGTGCGAGGGGCGGGAGACTAGCCCCCGCCGCGCGAATCGTCACCAGGAGCGGAGACCGCTTCGGCCGGACCGGAGGCTCGCTTCGGACGCACCCACGACGGGCTCGCGGTGGCCGTTCGCGCTCGGCCCGGTCTGTCGGTTCGGGCGCCCGGGCGCTAGAACGGGGCGAATGTCTCGCGCCGTCGTCGTTTCCGCCTACGGGGGTCCCGAAAATCTCTCGCTCCGAGACGTCGCCGTTCCCGATCCCGGACCGGGCGAGGTCACGCTCCGGCAGACGGCCGTCGGTGTGAACTTCATCGACGTGTACTTCCGTACCGGGCGCTACTTGACCCCGCCCCCGCCGTGCGGCATCGGCGGAGAAGCGTGCGGCGTGGTGGAGAAGGTCGGCGCGGGCGTCGCGGATCTCGCCGTGGGCGATCGCGTCGCTTACTGCGCGCCTCCCTTCGGCGCCTATGCCGAGCGACGGACGCTCGGCGCGGCGTCGCTCGTGAAAGTGCCCGAAGGCGTCTCGGACGAGACGGCAGCCGCGATGATGCTGAAGGGGCTGACGGCGGAGTACTTGCTGTTCCGGACCCACGCGGTGAAGGAAGGTGAAACCGTGGTCGTCCACGCCGCGGCGGGCGGCGTCGGGCTCATCCTCTGTCAGTGGGCGAAGCACCTCGGCGCGACCGTCGTCGCCGTCGTTTCCACGGACGAGAAGGCGGCGCTCGCGCGAGAGAACGGCGCCGATCACGCCGTCGTGACGTCGCGAGAAGAGTTCGTCCCCGCCGTGCGCCGCGCGACGGGAGGCGCGGGGGCGGACGTCGTCTACGACTCCGTCGGCAAGGACACATTCTTGTCGTCGCTCGATTGCGCGAAGCCGCGCGGGCTGGTCGTCCTCTTCGGGCAATCGTCCGGGGACGTCCCGCCGTTCGACCCGCAGCTCCTGTCGCAGAAGGGGTCCCTCTTTCTCACGCGCCCGACGCTGAACCAGTACGTCGCGACCCGGCCGGAGCTCGTCGCCGCGTCGGAACGGCTGTTTTCCGCCGTGAAGACGGGCACCGTGAAGATCCGGATCGGCGGCCGTTACCCGCTCGCCGAGGCAGCGCGCGCCCAC
>DASZXK010000035.1:0-49670 GCA_035545855.1 Polyangiaceae bacterium | reverse complement strand
CGAAGAAGGCGGCCGGCAAGGAGTCGAAGAAGGTGAAACCGCCCGCGAAACCCGCCGCGAAGGCCCCGAAGAAGCAGCCCGACGCGATGGCCGAGCCCGCCTCCGCTCCCGGGATCTCCGTCGGAGACGCGGTACCGGCCTTCGCGCTCCCCGATCAGCACGGAAAGACGATCTCCTCGGAGTCGCTCGCCGGCAAACCCTACGTCCTCTACTTCTACCCGAAGGACGACACGCCCGGCTGCACGCGAGAGGCGTGTGCTTTCCGAGACGACTTCGGAAAGTTCGGCGCTCTCGGTGCCACGGTGATCGGCGTCAGCCCGGACGGCGAGAAGAGCCATGCGAAGTTCGCCGAGAAGTACGGGCTTCCGTTCTCGCTCCTCGCCGACACGGACAAGACCCTCGCCAGGGCGTTCGGCGTGTGGGTCCTCAAGCAGAACTACGGTCGCGAGTACATGGGTATCGAGCGGAGCACCTTCGTCGTCGGGTCGGACGGCAAGGTGAAGAGAGTGTTCCGTCGCGTGAAGGTCGACGGCCACTCGGACGCGGTGCTCGAGTCGGTTTGAAGTGGGACCTCTCCCCCGCCGCGCCCATCGGGCGCGCGCTCGCCGTGCTCGCGGGGCCGTGAAACGGTGGGACCAATCGTGGGGTGTGGCTGGTCTCGTCGCTTTGGTTTGTATACAAACTGTCCGGTGAGGAGATACCCCCCGCGGCAGCGTTCGCCGTGCGGCTGCTTGGCTCGCTAGGGCCAGCGGACGGTGGGCGGGGCGCCTCGGCTCGAGGGGGGGAGCGACGGTGGGGGAGGGGGCCAGGCGACGTTCGGCATGGGAAAACCCGGGCGCGCGAACAGAAAGCCCTGAGCGTAGTGGGCGCCGGTATCCAGGAGGGCGGAGTACTCGTCCCCGCACTCGATTCCTTCCGCGACGACGACGGCGCCGAGGTCCACGCAGAGCTTCACGACGCCGGTGATGAGCTGGCACTGGCGCTTGCTCATGTGGATCCCGGCCACGAGCTCCCGATCGAGCTTCACGACCTTCGGCTCGAGGTCCGCGATGCGCTTCAGGTTCGAGTACCCGGCGCCGAGGTCGTCCACGACGAGGTGAACGCCGCCCCGCGTGCGCACTTCCGTGAGCACGCTCCGGCACAGATCGAAGTGGGTGAGCGGGACGGATTCCGTGATCTCGAGGAAGACGTCGTGGTCGTGGGCGAAGATGGGGTCGTCGGGACGGACCAGCCACCCCGTGCGGAGCTCGTCCGGGTGCACGTTCAGGAAGAGCGGCTTGCCGGAGGAGAGCGGAACGGCGATTTCCCGGATCATCCGCCCGAGCTGACCCGCGGACCCCGCTTCGGACGCGCGCTCGAAGAGGTCCGGCGGCGACGCGTACGCCGGTACCCGACACCGGACCAGCGCCTCGTAGGCGAAGAGCCGGCCGTCATCCATGTGGATGATCGGCTGGAAGACGACGCTGAGATCCTCTGCGGCGACGATCTCCGACACCGCGAGCATCGGCGCGTGCGTCCCCGCCACGACGGGCACGTCGGAGAGTCGATTCGAGCGACTATCTCTGGATTTCGACACGCTCACGTTCTCTTCGAAGCCTCTCACCGCTCGCCCCGAGCGCGTGCAAACGCTTCGAAGGTTACCACGGCCGCGGCGGCTCCGACCGTGACGAAAAGCGGACTCGGGAATCCCCCGTTCGTTTCCGTAGGCACCGTGACGAGACGGCGACGCGCGCTCGGTTCCGTTCGACGGGCCGTCGTCCAAGAGGCGGCCGCCTCGAGTGTCGGAGCACCGCGCGCGCCTTTTTCGCGCGGGAACCGTCCGATCCTCCGACTCGGCCGGAATCTGGGATAGAAGCGAGAGCAGCATGCAGGAAAGCCTTCCACCCACATCGTCGCACCGGTCGTCGCTCGTCCGGCGTGCCTGGGGCGTTCTCGTCGTGGCGGTGGTTTCCACCGCCGTCGGCTGCAAGGACTCCGCGAAGATCAGCGCCGCGCAGGCCGTCGAGCACGTCCGATTTCTCTCCGAAACCGTCGTGAAAGACGTCGGCGAAGTGCGTTCCGGCTTGCCCGACGGCGCGAAGGAGTTTTCGCGACTCCTCGCGGCGGATCCGACGGTGAAGACGGATCCGAAGAACACGGCGGATGCGCTCGCGATCGCGCGGCGCAAGGTCCAGGACCTCCGCATCTCCAAGGGCACGTTCTTCGCGTTCGCCGACGATTCGTTCGTCGTCGTCCGGAACGATCAGGAGCAGGATCGCATGGCGGGGAAGTCGCTCCTCGCGAGCTTCCCCGGCCTCGCCGCCGCGAAGGCGAAGTACACCGAAACGATGGGGTCCATGCCGGAGGCCGCCGGCGTGCGAGCCCCGCGCGCGGACGGTCAATGGATCGCGGGCGCGCCCGTCGTCGTCGCCGGCGAGCTCGCCGGCGTGTACGTGACCGGGTGGTCCTGGTCGAGCTACGCGTACCGGCTCGAGTTCGCCCTCCGCGGGAAGATTCGCTCCGAGCTCTCCGCCAGGCGCGAGGAGAACGAACCGCTCGTCTACGTATTCGTCGTGGTCGGGGACTCCGTCTACGGCGCGCCCGTCTCGCCGGACGTCACGCGCTCGACGCTGTCCGCGCTGCATCCACTGACGCGCGCGACGGGGGACGCGATCGCGTCGGACAAGGTCGAAATCACCGGACGCCAGTACGGCTACGCCGTCCAGAGGACGCCGATGCTCGGGGAAAACGTCGGGATCCTCGTGCTCCGCAGCGAGACGTGAGCGGCCGGGGCGCGGCTAGGCGGGGCCGCTCCGACCGAACCGATGGAGGGCGTGGAGCAGGAAGGCGAACGCGGCGGTCGTGAGCCAGGCCCCGACGGTCTGATCCAGAATGAGGGACGTCGCGATGCCGGCGACCGTCGCCGTCGCGGCCAGGGCGATCCGCCGCCGCGCCCAGGCGACGACCGCGTCCTCCGTGCCCGGGGCTACGGCCACTTCTCCGCGTGGGCCCGAACGACGAAATCCCGGACGTCTCGCTCGAGCTTGTTCTCGGCGGTGACGACCGTCGCCTCGTGTTCTTCGCCGACCTGATCGTCGTAGAGGTAGTTCGTGTCGTGGAGCACGAGGATCTTCGCTTCGGTGTCCTCACCCGTTCCGCGAATCAGGTGAAGGGCGTCTTCCATGCCCGGTTCGGGCATCGGGACGGAGTTCCCGAGCTCGCGCCGCTCGTTCGCCGTGAGGTACGCGACGCCGAACTTCTTCCCCGAGGCCGAGACGTCCACCTCGAGGGATTTTCCGCTCGGGAGCTTCACCGTGCGTCCGCGGACGCCGCGGTCGTGCTCCGCCCGGAACGCGCCGAGGATGATTTCCACGGCGCGGCGCTCGTCCAGAGGACGCGTCGGGTTCGGGGCGCGGGGGGGCGGACTGCCACAGGCCACGGCCAGACTGCCGGTCAGCGCGAGCAGCCCGGCAAGGACGCGTCCCCGTGCGAATGGGTTCGGTCGAGACGCTTTTCCCGTCATCCGGGCGCTTAGGGTAGCCAAGTGCCGTCGCTTTCGCTAGCTCTCGGAGCCCATGGGTAGGCTGGCCGCCGCCGCACTCGCTCTGCTCTCGATGGGGGCCACGGTCGGCTGCAGCGGGCGGGCGCTCCCCGACCCGCGAGCGACCGTGGACGAGTACGCGGCGGCGGTACGGAAAGGCGACTCGCGCGCCGTCTACGCGCTCTTGTCCGAGGAAGCACGCCGAGCATACGGCGAGCGCGGCACGGACGCCCTGGTTCGGGACGAGCGGGTCGAGCTCGCGAGCCAGGCGCGGGCCGTCACGGCCAAGGGTGCGACGCTTCGGATCGTCGCCGAGGTGCCATTTTCCGATGGGGAGCGATCCATCGTCGAGGTCGAGGACGGGCGCTTCCGGGTGTCCGCCGCGGCGGGGCTCCCGTCGTCCCCGAGGACGCCCGCCCAGGCGCTCTCGGATCTTCGCGTCGCGCTGGTTCGGCGGAGCTACGCCGCGCTCGTGCGGGTGCTCGCCGAGTCCACTCGCGCCTCGCTCGAACGAGACCTCCGGTCCCTGGCGAGCGGACTCGAGAACCCGGACGCTCTGGACGTGAAGGTCCGAGGAGACACGGCGGAGGTCGTGCTCGCCGGCGGGCACAAGGTGCGTCTCGTGAGAGAGGCAGGCGTGTGGCGAATCTTCGACTTCGATTGACCCGGCGCGCGCTGCTCGCGGGCATGGCGACCGCCGGCGCCGCGCGAGCCTTCGGTCAGGAAGGTGCGTTCCATCCGCGCCTGCTCCGGACGGGGGGAAGGTCCGTGGACGGCCCGCGCGCTTCCGGTCCGGGCCGCTGGTCGTGGGAGCTCGTCCGGCGCACGAGCGCTCCGGCGCGGCTCGTCCCGGGCACGGTGGCGGCCGACGAGCCGCGGCTCCTCGCCGAGCCGTTCGCGATCTGGGCCGGCGAAGGCGACGTGGCAGCCCTGTCCCAGTCCGAGATCGGCGGTCTCCGGCGCTTCCTGGATCTCGGCGGCGTGCTCGTCGTGGACGATTCGGATCCGGCGTCGGGCGAGTTCGGGCGTGCCGCGCGGCGCGAGCTTCGTCGCGTGCTGCCCGAGTCGCCCCTGGTGCGGCTCGCGGCGAAGTCCGGCGACATGCGCCAGGAGCACGTCATCTTCAAGTCTTATTACCTCATCGATCGTCCCGTGGGGCGCGTCGACGGCACGCCCTGGGTCGAGGCGATCGTCCGCGGTCGCGACGCCGAGGTCCTGTTCCTGTCGCACGACCTCCTCGGCGCGCTCGCGCGGACGCCGGAGGGAGGCTTCCGCTTCCCCGTCGAGCCCGGCGGCCAGGAGCAGCGCGAATACGCCATCCGGTTCGCCGTGAACCTCGCGATGTACGTGCTCTGCTCGAACTACAAGGACGACCAGGTCCACGCGCAGGCGCTCATGCGTCGTCGCGGCAAGTCGGAGCCATGACCGTCGGCGGCGTCTCTCCATCGGACGACCTCGGTTCCGCGGCGGTCGTCGCCGTGCTCGTCGTGCTGGCGGCGTCGCTCGTCCTCCTCGTGCTCGAGACGCGGCACCGCGAACGGAGCGCCCGCGGCGTGGTCGTGACCGGGATCCTCGCGCTCGCTCTCCTCGCCGGCGCGATCCTCCGCCCGGTGCGAGTGTCGGTCCTCGGCACTCGCGTCGGTCCGAAGGTGGTGGTGCTCGTGGACGGCTCCCGGCGGCTCTTGATTCCCGAGAAGGACAGGGCCGGCACGCGCTTCGACGAGGCGATCGCGTCCGTGCGGGCCCTCGGCAAGCGCTTCCGGGACGCGCGCGTGACGACGCTCGAGTTCGGCTCGGGTCCCGCGACGCCGCTGTCGACGGATCCGGGCGCTGCTCGCCCGACGGCCAAGGAGAGCGACCTCCCTGCGGCGCTCGGCAGCATCACGGACGTGGTCGGGGAGCGTCCCTCCGCCATCGTGGTCGTCAGCGACGGCCGTCTTTCGAATCCGTCCGGGGACGCCGTCTCGGCGGAAGCGCTCGGCCGGCTCGGTGTCCCGGTCCACACCGTCGCGATCGGCGATCGCGCCCCGGCGGACGCCTCCATCCGGTCCGTGCGCGCCGCGGGCGCCGCCGTCGCGCACCAGCCGCTCGCGCTCACGATCGAGGTCGGATGCAGCGGCGGACTTCCGTGCAAGCTCGTGCCGGTCACGGTCACGGAGCTCCGGAGCGGCGTCGAACCGGCGCTCCTCGCCGCGGGAGAAGCGAAAGTCGAGGACGGCGTCGGGAAGCTCGAACTCTCGGTGACGCTCGACCGGGCGGGCGCGCGGATCCTGCAGGTGTCGATCGAGCCGCCCGAGGGCGACGAGGTGCCGGAGAACGATCATCGCCTCCTCACGTTCGCCGTCGCGAGGGACCGCGTGCGCTTGCTGCACCTCGCCGGACGTCCGACGTACGACGTGCGCGCTCTCCGGCGCTGGCTGAAGAGCGACGAAGCCGTGGACGTGGTCGCGTTCTTCATCCTCCGCGAGGGTGGCAAGGGCCAGGACGATCCCAACGCGGACGAGCGGGACCTCGCTCTCATCGAGTTCCCGGTGACGGAGCTCTTCACGACGCACTTGCCGAGCTTCGACGCCGTGATCCTGCAGGACATCGACGCCGTGCAGTACAAGCTCGACCAGCACCTGCCGCGGCTCGCGCGTTACGTGGAGTCCGGCGGGGGGCTCATCATGGTCGGCGGTCCGTCCTCGTTCGCCGGCGGCAACTACGCCCGAACGCCGCTCGACTCGGTGCTGCCCGTCGGGCAGGTCGCCGGCGACGAGGTGGTCGATCCCGCGCCGTTCACGCCCGTCTACACGCCCGCGGGCCTCGCGGCGCCGGTCACGCGAGCCCTGCGCGACCTCCTCGGTCCGGAACTTCCGGTGATGCACGGGACGAACCTCCTCGGCGCCGTCCGTCCGGGCGCCATCGTGCTGCTCGAGCACCCGCACCTCCTCGCGGGCGGCTCCCCGATGCCGGTGCTCGCGCTCGGCGAGGCCGGGGACGGTCGCGCCATCGCGCTCTCGGTCGACGACACCCACCAGCTCGCCTTCAGCGAGCTCGCCGCGAAGGTGGCGGGCCGGGCCTACGGAGCGCTCTGGGACGGGCTTCTCGGCTGGCTCATGAGAGACGCCCGGTACGAAGCCGCCCGCGTCGAGCTCCCGGAGGACTGTGTCGCCGGTGAGCCCACGAAGCTTCGAGTGACCCGTCTCCCCGGGATGGACGGTCCGGTCGAAGCGTGGATCGAGCCGCTCGCCGCCGAGAAGGGCGAGCCGGTGAAGCTCGTGGCGGAGGGCGGCGGGGCCGTCGTGGACGTCCCCGTGCCGAAGCTCGCCGAGGGCGGCTACACCGCGCGCGTCCGCGTCGGCGCGTCACCGCCCACGCGGCACGATTTCGCGTGCGAGCGCGGCGGCCCGGCGTGGAGCGATTCGCGTCCGGATCCCGAACGTCTCCAGCGCATCGCGAGCGTCACGGGTGGCCGGGCCGTGCGCCCCGCGGAGGTCGAGAGCATCCCCGTTCCGGAGGCGACGGAGGTCGCTGCCGAGCGCCACGTGACGCCGGTGCTCCCGCCGTGGGCGTGGTCGCTCGCGTCGGCGGTCGTGCTCGGCGCGCACTGGGTGTCGAGGCGCCGGGCGGGGCTCTCGTGAGCGTGAAGCGTCAGTCGTAGTACTCGTTTCCGAGGTGAGTGATGAGGTCTTCGCCCACCATCCACCGGAGCGTGTTCTTGAGCTTCATGCTCTGGATGAAGAGGTCGTGCTCGGGGTAGAGCCCCTCGGCCGTCATCGGGCTCTTGAAGAAGAAGGAGAGCCACTCCTGCACGCCGCGGAACCCCGCGCGCTTCGCGAGGTCCATGAAGAGCGCGAGATCCAGGACGATGGGCGCGGCGAGGATGCTGTCCCGGCAGAGGAAGTCGACCTTGATCTGCATCGGGTAGCCGAGCCACCCCTTGATGTCGATGTTGTCCCAGCCTTCCTTCGCGTCTCCGCGCGGCGGGTAATAGTTGATCGTCACCTTGTGGTACACGCGACCGTAGAGGTCGGGGTACGTCTCGGGCTGGAGGATGTGCTCGAGCACGCCGAGCTTCGAGACCTCCTTCGTCTTGAAGTTGTCGGGGTCGTCCAGCACTTCTCCGTCTCGGTTGCCGAGGATGTTCGTGGAGAACCAGCCGTCGATGCCGAGCATTCGAGCCTTGAGGCCGGGCGCGAGGATCGTCTTCATGAGGGTCTGCCCCGTCTTGAAGTCCTTGCCGCAGAGGGGCGTGCTCGTGCGCTTCGCGAGCTCGTGCGCGGCGGGGAAGTCCACCGTGAGGTTCGGGGCGCCGTTCGCGAACGGCACGCCTTCCTTCATGCACGCCCAGGCGTAGATCTGCGAGCTCGAGATGGCCGGGTCGTCCTTCCGGAGGCCTTCCTCGAAGGACTCGATCGTCCGATGCACGGCGGTCTGCTGGAGATAGATCTCCGTCGAGCCGCACCACACCGTGACCGCGCGACTACACCCGCGCTCCTTCATGAACGAACGGATGTCCTCCCGGATGGCCTCCACCATGTCGGCCTTGGTGCCACCCTTCTTCACGTGGGTCCCGTGAAGCCGCTTCACGTATTCGGGATAGAACACGGCGGGCTTCGGCTTCACACCGGAGAGCTCGTCCTTCACGAGATCCAGGTGCTTGGACTCGAGGACCTCCGCCTTCGTGGCCGCCTCGAACGCGTTGTCGGGGAAGAGATCCCAGCCGCAGAATTCGAGCTGATCGAGCGAAGCGAGGGGAACGAACTCCGAGATCTTCGGCGCGCGCTTGTCCGTGCGCTTTCCGAGCCGGATCGTGCCCATCTGCGTGATGGATCCGATGGGGAGCGCCTTCTGCTTTCTCGCGAGCATGCAGCCCGCGATGAACGTGGTGGCGACGGCTCCCATCCCGGGGAGGAAGACGGCGAGCTTGCCTTCGGGCGGTGCGATTCGTTCGGGCTGCTTCATGTGACTTTCGCGGCTCCTATCAAGTATCCCTCGAGTGTGCAATCGTCGGGCCAGCCGTGATGAAGCCTCGTCTTGCCTGCATCCTCGCCGCGGGCGTCGGATCCCGCCTGAGGCCGCTCACCGACGACAAGCCCAAGGCGCTCGTTCCCGTGTCCGGAAGGACGATCCTCGCGAGGGCGGTCGATCATCTCGTCGCTTTCGGCGTGAAGAAGCTCGTGATTGCGACCGGGTATCGCGAGGATGCGTTGCGTCGCGCGCTGGCGAACGTTCCCGTCGAGGTGGTCTATCGCCCGAACCCCGACTACGCGACCACGCAGAATTCGGTTTCGCTCGCGCTCTGCCGCGACGTCCTTTCGACGGAGGATTTCCTTCGCCTGGACGGCGACGTCGTCTTCGATCCCGAGATCCTTTCGCGGCTCGCGGCCGTGGATGCACCGCTGGTCGCGGCCGTCGATCGCGCCCGCATGCTCGACGCAGAAGCGATGAAGGTACGCCTCGAGCCGGACGGCCTTCACGTCCAGTCTTTCGGCAAGGCAATCCCGCTCTCCGAATCCGGAGGCGAGAGCATCGGGATCGAGCTCGTGCGGAAAGACGCGAGCGGGCTCCTCTTCGCCGGACTCGACCGCGCGATCTCGGGCGGCGAAACGGGCCTCTACTACGAGGACGTGTACTCGCGGCTCGTTCCGGCCGGGCTCCGCGTGGGGGTCGCCGACGTCACGGGCGTTCGCTGGTGCGAAGTCGATTCGCCGGAAGACCTCGAGAACGCGTCTCGTCTGTTCCCAGCGTGACAATCCGGGCACGGTGTACCGCCGGGGCACACCGGCGCGACGTCGCTTTCGCGGCAAATCCGGGTAGTTGACAGGGGAAGGGCGGCGAAGTGACGGGCGTAGAACGGCCCGGTGCGAATTCAATGACGCACTCCGGCACGTGGCACCCTCCTTGCTCTTATGCCCTCTCGTCCTCCGCCCTGACAGCGGGGCCAAATATCCGACATTACAGCTTAATTACCTGCTGCTGACCTGGCCGTCGCGAGTCACCCGATGTGGGTGACGTGTATCCGAATCGCAACACTGTGTTTTTAACGCGACACTCCATTGGTCGGTAACCTCCCGAAACGAAAAGAAAATTGCTGAGTTTCCTTTCCGCGTGTTACCAGAACGCGGGTTTTGTGAAGGTCCCATGAAAGAACGGCGCATCACTCGGGCAATCGTACTCGCGGCCGGCCTCGGCTCGAGGCTTCAGAGCGACACTCCGAAGCCTCTCCGGGAGGTGAGCGGCGTGCCGCTCCTCGTTCGCGTCCTCCGTACGCTCGAGAGCGTCGGCATCCAGGAGGCCGTGATCATCATCGGGCACCGCGGCGAGATGATCCGTCGGGAGCTGACGGCGACCCCGGGCATCGGCCTCGCGCTCACGTTCGTCGAGAACCCGAACTATCACGCGAAGAACGGCGTCTCGCTGCTCGCGGCCAAGAAATACATCGACCGTGAGTGCCTGCTCACGATGTCCGATCATCTCTACTCGCCGGAGCTCCCGCGGAGGCTGCTCTCGGTCGAGCTGCCCGCGGGCGCCTGCGCGCTCGGCGTGGACCGGGACATCCCCCGCTGCTTCGACCTCGACGACGCGACCAAGGTCGTCACGGAGAGCGGCCGGATCGTGGAGATCGGCAAGGAGCTCCCGGACTACGACTGCATCGACACCGGCGTGTTCCGGATCGGTCCCGCGCTCGTCGCGGAGCTCGAGGCCGTGGTGGAGAAGCGCGGAGATGCGTCCCTGTCGGACGGCGTGAAGGCGCTCGCGTCGCGCGGCCGCTTCTTCGCGGCGGACGTGGGCGACGCCCGGTGGATCGACGTGGACACGCCGGAAGCCATGGAGCGCGCCGAGGCGATGCTCCGCGTCTTCGGGGACGCGCTCGGAGACGAGCCCGAGAGCGTGGGCGCGGTCCATCCGGAGGCCGTGGAGCTGTTCGCGCCGACGTGGGTTCGCGCGGCGAAGCCCTACAACGAGGGCCACTTCGCGATCGCGGAAGGTCGGGGAGACGTCGCCCGGATGATGTCGAACGAGAACCCCTACAAGCCGAGCGCGCGCGTGCTCTCCGCGATCATGGACGCGGCGATGAACGCGAACCTCTACCCGCCGAACGGCCTCCGTTTGAAGTCGAAGCTCGGCAGCCGCGAAGGGCTCGGAGCGGAGAACGTGCTCCTCGGGATGGGCTCGACGGAGCTCATCGACCTCATCATCCGGACGTTCGTCGGCCCGGGGGAGGAGGTGCTCCTCAGCGTGCCGACGTTCAGCATGTACGAGGCGCGGACTCGCGTCGTCGGCGGCATCCCCGTGCTGGTCCCGATGACGGAAGACCACGAGCACGACGTGACGGGCATGATCCGCGCGGTGACGGAGCGCACGAAGGTGCTGTTCCTCTGCACGCCGAACAACCCCACCGGCAACCCCGTCGACGAGGACGACCTCCGCCGGCTGCTGCGGCTCGGCCTCCCGACGGTGGTGGACGAAGCGTACGTGGAGCTCGGGGATGCGAGGACCTTCTCGTATCTCCTCCGGGAGTTCCCGAACATGATCCTGCTCCGCACGTTCTCGAAGGCCTTCGGCCTCGCGGGGATGCGGCTCGGGTACGCGCTCGCGCACTCCGCGGTCGCGGAGCTCCTCTCGCGCGTGAAGATCCCGTGGAACGTGCCCTCCGTCACCCTCGCGGCGGCGGAAGCGGTGCTGGACGACGTCGCGGAGTTCCAGACTCGCGTCGGTTCGCTCCGCACGGCGCGTTCGCTCCTCGTCGATCGCATCGGGGCGCTCCCGGGCCTCTCGGTGCTGCCGAGCGACGGGAACTTCGTCCTGGTGGACATCTCCGCCACGGGTCTCTCGGCTGCGGACTTCGTCGCGGCGGTGCTCGCCGAGGGCGTGCTCATCCGCTCGCTCGAGGTGCATCACGCGACGCGGCGCTACGTGCGCATCACGGTCGGCACGGCGGAGCAGAACAGCCGGTGCATCCGTGCGTTCGAGCGCGTCGTTTCCCGCCGCGCGCCGGCGCGCAAGGCGCCGCGTCTCGCCGCGTCGCCGAGCGACGCGGAGTGAACGTCGTTTCGAGGCGGGCGCTCCTTCGGGGCGCCCGCGGTCCCGAGGTCGGTCCTGCATGGGCTTCTGGTCGGGCTATTTCCAGAGTCTGAAGCCGCTGTCGGTCGAGGAACCCATCGACGTGTGGGTCCACCGCCCGATCGCGTACGTGCTCGCCAAGGCGCTCATGCCGACGCCGATCACGCCGAACCTCGTGACGCTCGGCTCCATCGTGCTGGGCCTCGCCTCCGGCTGGGCATACTTCGCTCCCGTTCCGCACCACATGCAGATGGCAGGCGCGTTTCTGTTCTCGTCGGCGGTGTTCGACTGCGCCGACGGCCAGCTCGCGCGGATGCGGAAGTCGTCGTCCCGGCTCGGTCGCATGCTGGACGGCGTCGCCGACCTGGTCGTGACGACGGTCGCCGTCGCGGGCGCGATCTGGGTGCTCTACCAGCGGCACCACGGGACGCCGCTCGAGACGGCGCTCGTGCTCGCGATGGCCGGCGCGACGACGGTCACCGGGTCGTTCCACACGACGATGTACGACCACTACAAGAACGTCTACCTCCGTCTCACGACGCCCTCGTACCGGGAGGGGGAGGACTTCGAGACGGCGCTCGCGCGCTATCGCGACATGCCGAAGGAGGAGTCGAGCTTCGGCGCGCGGCTCGCATGGCCCGTCTATCTCTTCTACGTGAAGAGTCAGCAGGACTACATGCAGAGGTTCGACCCGTTCACCGCGCCGAGGATCTCCGCGCTCCCGGAGTACGACGAGACCCGGGCGCGCATCTACGAGAAGCACGCCGCTTCCGCGATGCGCCTCTGGCGCGGGTTCTTCGGCTTCGGCTCGTTGGTCTTCGGGATCGCGCTCGCGTCGATGCTGGACGTCCTCGAGGTGTACATGGTCCTCCGCCTCGTGGTGCAGAACGCGGTCTACTACGGGTACCTCAGGCCGGCGCAGCGCCGGGCCTCCGCGGAAGCGTTTCGAGAGATGGGCGTGACGTTCGCATGAATCCGGGCGCACGCCCGGTCGCCCTCGACGGCGCGCCGGGTGGTGTAGACTGGGTCCGTGCGGCGCGCGTGCTCGATCCTCGCCCTCGCTTCCGCGGTGTTCGCCGCGTCGGCGCCGGCACGGGCTTTCGTGTGGCCGAGCACGGTCGACCGGCTGGAGCGGGCCTTCGCCGACCAGGACGCCGCCGTTCGGCGTAGAGCGGCCCGCGAGCTCTTCGAACTCGCGCCGGCGGTCGTGAAGCGTCTCGGCTCCAAGGCGCTCGAGGACCCGGATCCGGACGTCCGCGTGGCGGCCCTCGAAGCGCTGTTCGAGGCGCGCGTGCGCGGGCTCGGCAGGCGAGTCGCCCCGTGGCTCTCGGATACGGATGCCCGGGTGCGGCGGGCGGCGGCCTCGGCGCTCGTGAAGGACCCGGTGCCCGAGGCGGTGCCCGCGCTCGGCCGGGTGCTGTCGGATCCGGAGAGCGCCGTGCGGGTCGCCGCGGCACGAGCGCTCGGCGCCTCCGGAGTCCGCTCGGCCACGGTTCCGCTCCTCGGGCGTCTGGACGACTCGGACCCGGAAGTGCGCGAGGCGGTCATCGTCGCTCTGTCGCGGCTCGGGGACGCGGGGGCCGTCGTGCCGCTGGTCGGGAAGATCCAGGACAACCGCCCGAGCGTGCGGCGCGCGCTCGCGACGGCGCTCGGCGAGCTCGGGGACGTTCGCGCGTCGAGCGCGCTCGTGCTCCTCCTTCGCGACAACGACGAAACCGTGCGCGCCGCGGCGCTCGGGGCCCTCGGCCGGATCGGGGCGGTCGACGCGGTCGCGACGATCGTCGCGCTGCTCGAGGACGAGCGGCGGCCCACGGTGCGGGAAGCGGCGTTTCTCGCGCTCGCGGACATTCCATCGGAAGCCGGGCTCGACGCTCTCGTGGCGGCGCTCTCCCGCGACGACCCTCGGGAAAAATCGCCCGTTCGAGCGGCGCTCGTCCGGGCCGGTGCCCGCGCGGTGCCGAAGCTCGCCGCGTGTCTCCAGGGTCAGCCGTCGTTCGATCAGGCGGACGGCTGCGCGCTCGCGCTCGGGGAGATGCACGCGGATTCCGCGGTCGAAACGGTGGACGCCGCCCTTCGTCGCGGCATCGTGCGACCCCAGGCGGCGCTCCGCGCGCTCGGCGCGGCCGGCGATCCGAGAGGACTCGTCACGGTGCTCGCGCACCTCGGGGCGGAGGACCCGTGGGTGAGACGCGTCGCGATCGAGGCCGCGACGTCGCTCCTGGATCCCAGCGCGCCGGACGGCCGTGCCGTCGACCCGATCCTCCGCGCGCTCGACTCGGCGCACGGGCGAAGGCCGGAGCGGAACGCGCTCGTCACGCTCCTCGGACGCACGGGGTCCCCGGAGGCGGGGCCGGTGCTGGGCATGCTGGCGCGCGACGTCACGGACGGCGCGCTCCGGCTCGCGGCGATCCAGTCGCTCGGGTCCATCGGCCGGGCCGGGCAGGGGGACGTGCTCGTCTCCGCTCTCTCCGACGAGCAGCCCTCGATCCGGCTCGCCGCCGCCCTGTCGCTCCGCAAGGTCGGCGGGGCGTCGAGCGCCGAGGTCCTGCCGTCGCTCCTCGAGGTGGCGGCCGAGCAAGATCGGACCGCCATCGGTCTCGCGCTGCCGGGGCCGTTCTCGGTGCTCCGCTCCACGGAGCCCGCGGACCGGAAGGTCGTCGAGCGCGCGGTCGCCCTCGCGAACCGGGCGAGTGTCCCGACGCGAGACGCCCTCGTCGAGGCCCTCGGCGCCGTGCCAGGCCGTCTCGGCTCGGACGCGCTCGCGTCGCTCCTTCCTGGCGGGGACGCCGAGCTCCGGGCGAAGGTCGCCGAGTCGCTCGCGGCGCATCGGGAGGCGCTCGGTACGCTGCGCGCGTTGCTCCACGACGCGGACGCAGCCGTTCGCGCGAACGCGGTCTGGTCGCTCGGCGAGGTCGGCGCAGCCTCGGACGTCCCCGCGGTTCGCGGTCTGCTCTCGGACGAGGACACGGCCGTCCGTGGCAACGCGACCGCCACGCTCGCGCGGCTCGCCGTTCGGGGCGCGGCGACGACCGGGCTCCTCTGCGCTCTGGCGGACGACGAACGCACGTACGTGCGCGAAAACGCCCTCTCGGGTCTCCGGGCGACCCGGACCCGTTGCGAGGGCGCCGTGGAACGCGAGATCCTCGTGCGCGACCCGTCGGAGACGGTCCGCGCCGCGGCGGCGCGGTTGATCGCCTCCGTACCCGGCACGGACTCGGCGGGGGATCGCGCGGCTCTCGCTCACTCCGCGACGGACGATCCGAGTCCCGTCGTCGCCAAGGCAGCGAAGGAACCGGCCTCGCGCCCGCCCAGCGGCGCTCCCGCGTTCGTCACCGTGTTCGTCGTTCCCGACGGACGGACCGAGCCGTTCCCCCGGTCGCCGTTCGCACTCCGCCGCGCCGACGGACTGGTGCGTCTCGGCGTCGCGGACGCGCGAGGGGCCGTCACGGAACCGCTCGCGCCACCCGGCACGATGCGGCTCGAGATCCCTGCGCCGCTCGTGCCGTAGAGCGTCGGGCGGCGAGACTCCTCGCTTCTACGAAGTCTGCCGCGGGGTCACGCGGCCACCCGGCGTCACGTCGCGGCGCACTTCATGGCGCACATGAGGTCGCCCGGCGAGCAGTTGCAGGTCTTCTCTTTCTTCTTCTTCGGCTTCGGAGCGTCGTCCGAGCTGCTCGAGCTGGACGAGGCCTTCTCCGCCGGCTTCTCCGCGGGGGCGGGAGCCGAGGCACCGGACGAACCCGAAGAGGATTTCGGCCTGGATGCCACGTGCGCGACGGCCGCGGACGGCGCCTTGGTCGTGCTCGCCGTCTTCGTCGGGGAGTCCTTCGCCGCTTCCGGTTCGGCCGTTCCCGTCGCGGGGGGAGCCGCCGTGGGCTCCTCCTTCTTCGGTTCGGGTGCCGGAGCGGGGGCGGCCGTCGGCGCGGGCGCCGCGACTGCGACGGGCGCGGGCGGCGGCTCCTTGTTGCCCGTGACGACGATGGCGCCGGCGATCATCGCGCCGACGAGGACGACCGCGCCGCCGATGTAGAGGCCCGTCTTGCTGCTCTGCTGCTTCGGCATCGGGCCGTCGGCGGCGATGGCGGGTGCCGTCATGCCTCCGAGGGGCGCGGCCATGCCGAGCGGCGCGGTGCCGAGCGCGAGCGGGCTCGCGGGCGCCTGGTTGCTCACGGCGGACGTGAGCGCCTTCAGATCGATGAGCCCCGAGTCGTCGTCCTTGCCGTTGGTGACGGAGGGGGCGGCGATGGGCTTCGACGGGCTCGGGGCAGCAGGCGCCGAGGCCGTGAGCGCGCTCAGCGAGAAGAGGACGGAAGACTCGTTCCGGGCGCCCGTCGCGGGCGCCATCTGGGCCGCGGGCGCTCCGCCACCGCCGCCTGCGTGCGGGGCGCTCGTCATGACCTCGTCTTCGCTTCCGGCGGTCTCGATGCCGCCGAAGAGATCCGTCGCGGAGCCGCGACCGGAGCCGGAACGGGCCGCCGCACGCGGAGCCATGCCCCCGCCACCGCCGACCGCGCCGGCGAGCTCGGGCACGTCCTTGATGGCCGTCCAGTCGGAGAACCCTTCCGCCCACACGAACATGTCGGGCGAGAGCTCGCCGCGGCGGCACGCCTGGACGATCTCGTCCGCGCTCATGCTTCGCTGATCGTTGTCTCCGAAGTCGACCGAGTATTCACCGCCGCCGGCGGCCGAGACTCCCGCGTCGCCTTCGTCAGCCGCCGGGACGTTGCCGCCGTCGGAGGTGTAGACGTTCGGCGGGCTCACCTTCCCGTCGACGATGATCGTGGCGCTGCACTTCCGGCAGCGGATCTTGGCGAGCCGGTCTTGGACCTTCTCGTCCGCGATTGAGTATTTGGCAGCGCAGGCGGGGCAGGAGAGCTTCACGGGCGACCCTTGGGCGGCCCGCCCGGAGACCGGACGGGGCTAGCGGTTCGAGCTTCGATTCTCGAGATTACGTTCTAGTTGAAGCCGCGATCTATCACGGACCTCTGCGACGCGAACGGACAGCCTAGCAGGCACCGGAGTTCCGTGGGCGCAGCGCGGTCGAATCCGAATATTTTCATGGCCGTTCGGTCTGAGCAAGGGGGCGCCGAGCGGGCCGGGGAGCCGGCAAATCCTCCGGACCTACACGGGCGCCGCTTTGCGAGCCGCACGATCGGTGAAGACGTACGAAAACATTCTTCCTTGGGTCGATCCGGCCCCGCTTCCGTAAACGGCTAGCTCCCCTGCGCGAACAGGGCGAACTCGAGGGCCTCGAGCCGCTCCTCGAGCTCCGTGTTCTCGTAGCCGTCCTGGGAGATGGCTTCCCGGAGGAGCTGCCGAGCCTCGGCGAGCTCGCCGCGCCCGATGTGGGCATCGGCGCGTCGCGCGAGGAGCCTCGCTGCCGGCGTGCGACACACGTCTTCGAGCGACTGGAGGCCGGAAGGCCCCCCGCGGGCCGCCGTCTCGCCGCCCTGGATGCGCACGTTGCCCCGCGCGAGCTCGAGGTCGTACGTCGCCCGGAGGTCGGGGTCCGAGAGCACGCGGTACGCCTCGGCGACCCGTCGGAAGAGAGCTTGCGCGAGCTCCGCCGCGTCCTCCGGGGCGTCGGCGTACACGTCCGGGTGAAACGCGAGGGCGAGATCGTGGAACGCCGCCTTGATCGCGGCTTCGTCCGCCAGCGGGAGTACGCCGAGGATCTCGTAGTAGTTCGAATCGTCGATGACGTCGGCCCACGCCGCGAGGCGCTCGAGATCCGACGCGTCGAGGGTCATGACGCCCGGTGCCGCTCGTGGCGCGCCGTCATCTTGCCGAGGTCCGCCTGATCCGGGAGGCCGACCATGCGGAGCCTCGCCGTCGCGGCGTTGCCGGTCTCCGAATCGTGCGCGCGGACGTCCAGCATGCCGTCCGTGTCCAGCGTGAACGTGACGACGAAATGCGTCTCCCCTCGCGGCGCGGCGCGGAGGCCCGACAGCTCGAGCTCGCCGAGGACGACGTTCTCCGCGAAACGCTCGGCCTCGCCCTGCCCGACGCGCACGCGGACGGACTGCTGGAAGTCTCGCGACGTGACGAAGCTCCGCGACTGCTCGCAGGGAACCGGAGTGTTCCTGGCGATGAGGACGTCCCGGTACCCGCCCACGGTCTCCACACAGAGCGAGAGGGGCGTCACGTCCACGAGGAGAGGAAGCTGCGGTCGGGCGGGCTCCGGCACCGACACCTCGAGCGCGCGGGCGGCCGGGCGCTCCGAGACGAACGGCGCCGCTTCCGAGATGGCGGTCCTGTCGAAGGCCTGGCGCGACGAGATCTTCGCCGTCGTCGACAGCGGCGGGGAGTGAGGTGCGGACGCCGGGAGCGGCGGAGCCTCCGCGGGCGCGCTCCGCGGGGGTACGGCGCCCGCGCCGCCGAGCATCGTCTTCTGGAATCCTCGGCGGATCGGCGGAGGCTTCTCCGGCGGCGCCTCGTCCGTGCGCGGCGCTCCGTAGAGGGGCAGCTCCCTCGGCGGATCGACGTCGGTGATCGGCTCGATCGGCGTCGGTGGCTCGAACGACGGCATCGTCGCGAGCGGAGCGGACGGATCCAGCGAGATGGGCTCGAGGGGCGTCGGCGGATCGAACGACGGCATGGTCCCCACGGCGTCGGAGTCCACCGCGGCGGCTGGCGTCGCGAGAGCGCGGGTCGACGCGAGGAGCTCGGCGGGGGTGCCGACCTGCGTCGGTTCGTCCTCGGTGAACGTCGCGGGGGCGAGGGGCGGCAGGCTCGAGACGCGCCCCGGGCTCGAACCCCGTCCCGCCGGTGCGCTCGAACGCGGCGCCGGGCGATTCGACGCGAAGACGTTGGTCGGCTCGTCGTCCTCCGCGTCGAGCTCGATGGGCGGGCGCGACGATCGCCGTGGCGCGTCCCAGTCGCCGTCGATGGACGAGATGCGCTCGCGGCCTTCGTTCCCCGCTTCCACGGCGGGCGGGTTCGTCACCGCCGTCTTCGCTTCCGTCGTGGACGGGCTCGTGCTCGCGGCCCTCACTTCCGTCGCGGGAGGCGGTGCGACGCCGCCGAGCGTGCCGCCCTTCTTCGGCGGCGGCGGTCGTTTCTCCTCGGGCGAAGGCGCCGGCGGCGCCTTCGCCGGACCGAGCCCCATCCCGGTGATCACGCGACGTCTCTGACCGGGGAGGGGGACGGAAGCGTCCGTCCGCGCCGACGGACCGGCGAGCCCCTCCGGCCGCTTTCCGAACGGGTCGGTCTTCGTGCCTTTTCGCAGGTTCGGATGGGGCGGGGGGACGGACTTCTTCGCGGCGCCGCGGGGCAGCGTCGTCGCGACGGACTCCTCGAGGCTCCGCGCGGCCGGCATGGGGGGCTTCGGAATGACGCTCCGCCGCCGCTCCGCGCCCGTCAGCGCGTTCGCCTGGATCGCCGCGCCGATGGCGACGACCTCGTCGGGGTTGATGCGGTCGAGCGGCGCGCGTCCGAAGTACTCCTGCACGCGCGATCGCACGATGGGCAGGCGCGTCGACCCGCCGACGAGCACGACCTGATCGAACACCTGCGGATCGAGGCGCGCGATGCCGAGGGCCTCGCTGCACGTTTCGAACGTCTTTTCGACGATCGGCTTCGCCAGCGCCTCGAGCTCGGGGCGCGAGAGCGGGAAGGTGAGGCGGAGCTGCTTTCCGCCGGCGCCTCGCCCGACGTCGGGGACGTCGATCTGCGCGAGATCCTGCGTGGAGAGGTCGACCTTGAGCTTCTCCGCGTAGTACCGGAGCCGCTCGAACACCTGGGGATCCGCACGCGCGTCCACGCCGTGTTGCGCCTTCACGGCGTCCGCCATGCGCTCGGCGATCGCGAGATCGATGTCGTCCCCGCCGAGAAACGTGTTCCCGGCCGTCGCGAGGACCTCGAAGACGTTCCCGGACAGATCGAGCAGCGTGACGTCGAAGGTGCCGCCGCCGAAGTCGTAGATGGCGATGCGTTCGCCCTTGCCCTTGCCGTAGCCGTAGGCGAGCGCTGCGGCGGTCGGCTCGTTCAGGATGCGGAGGACCTCGAGCCCGGCGACTCTCCCGGCGACCTTGGTGGCCGCACGCTGGAGGTCGTTGAAGTTCGCGGGGACGGTGATGACGGCGCGCTCCGCCGGTTCTCCGAGCATCTTCTCCGCCAGGGATCGCGCGTGCCGGAGCACGAAGGCGCTGATCTCGGGGAGCGTGAAGGTCTCTCCGCGCGCGACGACCAGCGCCGCCTGACCCGGACCTTCCCGCATCTCGAACGGAAAGCGCTTCCGCGCCCGTGCGACCTCCTCCGAGCCCCAGCTCCGGCCGATGAGACGCTTGATGGAGTAGACGGTGTTGGTCGCGTCGACGACGCGGCGGTCCTTGCCCTGGCGTCCGACGAGGACGGACCCGTTCTGGTGGAAGGAGACGACCGACGGGATCAAGTACTCGCCGTCCGGATCCCGAATGGCCGTCGCCTGGCCGTTCTGGACGACCCCGACGACCGTGTTCGTCGTGCCGAGGTCGATCCCTAGAACCGCCATGTTCCCTGGTTCACGCGGCGCTCCGCTCGATCGTCCGGACGGCTTCGTCGTACCACTTCCGGATGGTTCGCGGGAACGGCCACATCCACCCGTAGTCCGGACCGGTGAAGCGGCCGACGAGGTGCTCCCGGAGCGGGCCGTCCTTCACGGCCTCCACTCCGTAGTGCTCCGCCGTCGCCCGGAGCGTCTCCACGTACGCCTCCCACTCCATCCGCGCGCGGAAGTACGCGAGCCCGAGAGGGAACACGGGGAGGAGATAGAGGAGAGCCATTCCGAGGAACCCATATCGCCGGCGCTGCCGGAGATGGACGCGTTCGTGTCGGAGCAGGATGACTCGATCCACGTCGCTCATGGAATCCCAGGACGGCGGCACGTACAGCGTGTCCCCGATGACGGTGTGGTACCGGGTGAGGTAGGCGCTCTGGCCGCCGAGCGTGACGACGCGGAGCCCGACGTCGATGGCCCGGGACAGCCCGTTGCCCTCCTTCGGCACGATTCTGAATCGGGGAAATTCGCCGCGAATCTCCTCGATGAAGCGCTCCGAGAGACTCAAGAGACTCGGCAGTCTACACCAAACCCCGGAAACCCACGGCCCGGCCTACCGCCCCAGGACGTCGCCCAGCTTGACGGCCCTGCCGTTCACGAGGTCCGCGCCGCTGACGGCCTTCTTCCCCTCGAGCTGCGCCCGGACGAGCTCGACCGCGCCCCGCCCTGCGGCGACCCAGAGCGCGCCCTTCTCGGCTCGCACGACGGCTCCCGGTTCGCCGAGCCGCTCCGTCCCGGAAGCGACGCGCGCGGCGAGGACTTTCAGCAGCTTCCCGGAGACCGTCGTGGTCGCGGAGGGCCGGGGCGAGAGGCCGCGCACCAGGTTCACGATGCTGCCGGCGTCCGCGGCGAAATCGATCCGCCCGTGCTCTCGGGTGAGGGGCGGGGCGTGGGTGGCGAGCGCCGGATCCTGCGGCATCGCCGTCGCGGTGCCGGAGAGCGCCCGAGGAAGGTCTTCCCGGACGACGGCTGCAGCGAGCGCGGCGAGCTTTTCCGTCAGAGTTCCCGCATCGTCTTCCGGCGCGATCGGGATCCGCCGAACGGAGAACACGGGACCCGTGTCGAGCCCTTCGTCCATCTGCATCAGGGAGATGCCGGTCTCCGTCTCGCCGCGGATGATCGCCCACTGGATGGGCGCAGCGCCCCGGTAGCGAGGCAGGATCGAGGCGTGGAGGTTCAGGCAGCCCCGCTTCGGCGCCTCGAGGACGGCGGCCGGAAGGATTCGCCCGTAGGCGAGCACGACGGCGACGTCGACGTTTCGTTCCGCGATCCACTCGTGGAGGTTGCCCGTCTTCACCTTGACGGGCTGATGAACCTCGACGCCGAGCTCGCGCGCGGCTCTCTTCACCGCCGGTTCGGCGAGCTCCAGGCCGCGCCCCGCCGGGCGATCGGGTTGACACACCACGCCGACGAGCGTCGTCGTTTCGGCGAGCGCGCGGAGTGCGGGGACCGCGATGTCGGGCGTTCCGAAAAACAGAGTGCGCACCGGGAGCTCCCTACCGCCGTGCCGGCGCCGGGGCCAGAGAGCCGAACGGATCCGGGGCCTTTCGTGGGAAGCCTCACGGGCCGTATGAACCGCCGTGCGCTCTCTCCGCGGCTGGGTCTGCCCGCCGCCCGAGTGCTGGTCGGACCAGCGCGACCGGAAACGGACCGCAAGTCACTGGCCAGCGAGAAATGTGTGATTAGCTTCGTCTGCCAGGCTTTCGGCCCCCGATCGAATTTCCCCCGTGACGAAACACCCGCGAGCCCCCAAGGTAACCAGCCATGAGCGATAAGAAGAAGCCCGCGCCGCCTGCGACCGCCGCTCCCCCCACGGACGACGAGTTGAAGTTCCCGGACGAGCTCGCGGTCCTCCCCATTCGCAACGCCGTGCTCTTCCCCGGAGCGGTGGCGCCGTTCGACGTGGGCCGTGAAAAGTCGGTCGCCCTCGTCGAGGACGTGCAGGATTCGCCGACCCCCGTCATCGCGATCTTCGCCCAGCGGGATCCGTCGACGGACGACCCGGACAAGGAAGACCTCTACCCCGTCGGCTGCGCCGCTCGCGTCCTCAAGGCGCTGAAGCACAGCTCCGGGAACTACTCGCTGATCCTCCAGGGGCTCACGCGCATCCGTCTGGAGGGGATCACCCAGACGGGTCCGTACCTCCGCGCGAAGATCAAGCGCATCGAGACGTCTCCCACGGAAGACGTGGAGGCCGAGGCCCTCGCGATGAGCCTCCGGGACATCGCGAAGCAGGTCATCCAGCTGATGCCGGAGCTCCCGCGCGAAGCGGGCTCGCTCATCGACTCGATCCAGGCGCCCGGCGCGCTCGCGGATCTCGTCGCGGCGAACCTGGACGCTCCGGTCGACGAGAAGGCGCAGCTCATCGAGACGGTCGAGGTGAAGGAGCGGATCCGGAAGGTCCTCCGCCTCCTCACCCGCCAGCTCGAGATCCTCAAGATGAGGGAGCGCATCAACTCCCAGATCAAGGAGGAGATGGGCAAGAACCAGCGCGAGTACGTCCTCCGCCAGCAGCTCAAGGCCATCAAGGAAGAGCTCGGGGAAGACGACGGCGACCAGGGCGACCTCGACGGCCTGGAGGAGCGCATCGCGAAGGCCGAGCTCCCGCAGGAAGCCGACCAGGTCGCGAAGAAGCAGCTGAAGCGCCTCCGCACGATGCAGGTCGGGAGCGCGGAGTACACCGTCGTCCGGACGTACCTCGACTGGATCCTGGATCTGCCGTGGTCGAACATCACGGACGACAACATGGACATCGCGGAGGTGCGCCGCGTCCTGGACGAGGACCACTACGGCCTCGAAAAGGTGAAGAAGCGCATCGTGGAGTACCTCGCCGTCCGGAAGCTGAAGAAGGACAAGAAGGGTCCGATCCTCTGCCTCCTCGGCCCCCCCGGCGTCGGCAAGACGTCCCTCGGGAAGAGCATCGCTCGCGCGCTCGGTCGCAAGTTCGTGCGCGTCTCCCTGGGCGGCGTCCACGACGAAGCGGCGATCCGCGGCCACCGGCGCACGTACGTCGGCGCGCTCCCGGGTCAGATCATCCAGGGAATGAAGAAGTCCGGCACCGTGAACCCCGTCTTCATGATGGACGAGGTGGACAAGATCGGTCACGACTTCCGCGGCGACCCGAGCGCAGCGCTGCTGGAGGTGCTGGACCCCGAGCAGAACAACACGTTCGCCGATCACTACCTGGAGATCCCGTACGACCTCTCGAAGGTCATGTTCGTCGCCACGGCGAACGTGGCCGATCCCATCCCTCCGCCCCTCCGGGACCGCATGGAGATCCTGGAGCTCCCCGGCTACACCCGGCGTGAGAAGCTCGCGATCGCTCGCCAGCACCTCATCCCGAAGCAGCTGGAAGAGCACGGCATCACGACGGAGCTCCTCGAGATCACGGACGAGGCCATCGAGGAGATCATCGAGCACTACACGCGGGAAGCCGGCGTGCGGTCCCTCGAACGTCAGGTCGCGAGCGTCATTCGCGGCGTCGCGGTGAAGGTCGCCGAAGGGGACACCCAGAAGCGCGTCATCAAGACGGAGGAGCAGCTCCGGGAGTTCCTCGGCCCCGTGAAGTACACGAGCGAGGTCGCGGAGCGGACGGAGGAGACCGGTGTCGCCACCGGCCTCGCCTGGACGAGCGTGGGCGGAGAAATCCTCTTCATCGAGGCGACGCGCATGTTCGGCACCGGGAAGCTCCAGCTCACCGGTCAGCTCGGCGACGTCATGAAGGAGAGCGCGCACGCGGCGCTCAGCTACCTGCGGTCCAACGCCGAAAAGTACGGGATCACGAAGGACTTCCTCGAGAAGAGCGACGTCCACATCCACATCCCCGCAGGCGGCATGCCGAAGGACGGCCCGAGCGCGGGCATCACGATGTTCACGGCGCTGGTCTCCCTCATGACGGGGATCCGGGTTCGCCACGACGTCGCGATGACCGGCGAAATCTCCCTCCGCGGCCGCGTGCTCCCCATCGGCGGCGTGAAGGAGAAGATCCTCGCGGCGCACCGGGCGGGCATCAAGCGTGTGCTCCTGCCGGACCGGAACAAGGCGGATCTCGAAGAGGTGCCGCAGGAAGTCCGGGACGAGCTCGAGTTCGTGCTCGTCAGCAAGCTGGACGAAGTGCTCGCCGCTGCCCTGGAGAAGGCTCCCCAGCCGTCCCAGGAATGGGTGGACATGATGGCCAAGCAGGAAGCCGCGGCCCAGTCCACGCAGTCGAACTGAAGGACGAGCGAGTCGGGCTGGCACACTTCGCGGACGCGGGGTGTGCCAGTTCGCTTTCGAATCCCCAGTGAATTCCGCGGGGTCACGTCGGCACGTGCGTTGCACTGGAACCGGCCATGCAACGCCTCACGTCGCTTTCCAGTTTCCGTCTGACTCTTCTCGGCGCCCTGGGTGTGTCCGGCGCCCTCGCTTGCAGTGGAAGCGTCACCGACCACTCGAATGGTCGCGCGGGCGATACCGACGGCGGCACGGGAGGTTCGGCGGGATCTGCCGCGGGAAGAGGCGGGGGCGGTGGCTACGTGGAAAACGGAGGGTCGGGGCCGAAGGGCGGAAGCGGCGGCTACGTCTCGGTCGACGGGGGCGCGTGGAACGGCGGGGGCACGGGAAACGTAGGGGGTGGATACGTCGGAGGCACGGGGAACGCCGGCGGCGCCTACAGCGGCGGCGCGTCCGGGTGCCTGAATCCGACGCCGCTTCCTGGCGGGAACCCGGGCGACCCGAGCGGCGGCTTCGTCCAGTGCGAGGGTGGGAAAGTGCATCGGCCCCAGACGGCACGCTGCTGGGAGCACATCGATCCGGAGGCGGGGCCGCAGATCCCCGATTTGCCCGACGGTTCGGTTTCGGTCGGCTGCACGTACAACAAGGACTGCGCCGAGCAGCCGCACGGCTACTGCGGCGCCAACTACATGCCCTGGGGAGGGCCGGGTCCGGCGACGTATGCGTGCGCCTACGGCTGCGTCGACGACTCGGAGTGCGGCGCGGGTCAGATCTGCCTCTGCGGGGAGCCCGTCGGGCGGTGCGTGGAAGCGCGCTGCCACGTCGATGGGGACTGCGACAACGGATATTCGTGCGAGGAGCACTACGTGCCATCCGGGTGCGGCTCGGCCCCGGTGTTCAGCTGCGGGCCTCTCTGCGTGACGAACGAGGATTGTCCGCCTTACAGCAACTACTGCGGGGCAGACGGTAACTGTCTTGGTCCAGTCTGCGGCCGTCCCTTCCTCGTGGACGGCGCGTCGGTGCTCGCGGAGCCGGCTCGTCGCGGTGACTGGTCATCGGACGTGTCGCCGGACGTCTCCGGGCTCTCCGCCGAGACGCGCCGTGCGCTCGCCCGGCACTACACGGACATCGCCTTGATGGAGCACGCATCCGTCGCGGCGTTCGCGCGCTTCTCGCTGGAGCTGCTCTCCATGGGCGCCCCCGCGGAGCTCGTGGAGGAGACGACCGCGGCGCTCGCGGACGAGACGCGGCACGCTCGCGTCTGCTTCGGGCTCGCCGCCGCATACGGCGGGAAGGAAGTGGGGCCGGGCCCGCTCGCGACGGACTCGGCGCTCTCGGCGTCGTCGAGCGTCGCGGAACGGGTGGAGACGGCGTTCCTCGAGGCGTGCGTCGGGGAGACGCTCGCGGCGATCGAGGTCGCCGAATCGGCGCTTCGCGCGACGGACCCGGCGGTGAAGGCGCTGCTGTCGCGCATCGCGGAGGACGAGACGCGGCACGCGGCGCTCGGTTTCAAGTTCGTGAAGTGGGCGCTCGCGGGAACGAACGACGCGATGCGCGCCGAGCTCACGGAACGCCTCTGGGCGGCGTTCGACGGTCAGGGAAGGGCGCTCACGGACGTCCAGGACGTCGCACCCGCCGATCCGGCGCTCGTCGCCCACGGGATGCTTTCTGCCGTGGAGCGCCGCGCGCTCCGGGAGGCGGCGCTCACGGACGTGGTCGCGCCGTGCGTGCGGGCGCTCCTCGGACCGCGGACCGCGCGACGAGCGGCGTGACGCCTGCAGCAGGATTCAGAACCAGGCGAGGAAGCCGGCGAAGAGTCCGAACGAGAAGTAGGAAATGTCTCGGTCGACGGAGACGTTGGCGTTGTGGGTGGTCGCGGAACCGGTGAGCGAGACGTCCACCGCGGGCCCTGCGGTGATGGCAAAGCCATTCGCGAGACCGAAGATGAACGGCGCCTCGAGGTTCAGCGCGAGGTAGTAGGCCGAGTCGCTCGGGCCGTTGTCCGGGTCGATGCTCCGGTGGAAATAGCTGAACCCGCCGCGGGGCCAGACGCCGATGGTGTCGTTGAACATCACCGCGTACCCGACGCGCGGCGCGAAAAGGATGTCCGTGGCGCTCGCGTTTGCGTTGCCGAGACCGCCCAGGTTCGTCGTCGCGGACGAGTAGCCGATGAAGAGCGTCCCACCGAGGCTCAGCTTGTCGATGATGAAGTAATCCAGGCCCACGCGCGGGAGATCCGCCGGGCTGGACGCCTCCATGCCCATGAGCATGAATCGGTCCGCAGAGGTGGAGGTGGTGACGTCTCCGCCGGGGGTGTTCACGGTCGTGGACGACTTCACGTGATTGAACCCCGAGAGCCGTTCCATGGAGATCGCGAACGTGCCCTTCTCGAAATCTTTCGATTGCGCGCGGGCGACGCCCGACAGGGAAACGAGCGCGAGCGTGGAGAGGGCGACGAAGCCGAGTGATCGCATGGGTTCCTCCGTTCGGCCGGGCCTTCTTCGGCCCGGGCGCGCCGGAGACTGCCCGGGACCCGTCGGCGAAATCAAGCTTCCGTTTGCCGATCCTGCGATGGAATCCGGGGAGCCGGAAGGGGATTGATTCGCCATGTGCGAAGGCCTCGCGAGGCTCGTATGCTTTGATTCCGTGGCAATTCGGACACGCGTCCGCGTCGGATTCGCCGCGCTGCTGCTCGCGGCGCCGTCCGCGTGTGACCGCGTGCGGGCCGTTCCGCAGCGCGAAGCGGCGGACCCCGCCACGGCTTCGTCCACGCCGGGGACGGCGAGCGTCGCGCCGCCGGTCCCGGACACGGCGCGCCTGCTCGCGGACGCGCGCTGCCGGGATCGGATCGCGATGCTCCGCACGGGCGAGACGCTTCCCGGCGCTCCCGAGCTCGACGCGAAGCGAGCCGAGCTCTTCGCCCGCGCCAAGGCCGACGGAGTCGTATTCGTGGAGGAGCCGATCGCGACGGGCCTGACCGAGGAGGGCAAGCTCCGGCGTCAGGCGATCCTCGGCGCGGCGGATCCGGTGAAGGCGCTCTTCGAGGCGTATCCGTCGCTCCAGCGCCGGAAGGATCTCGCGCGACAGGTCCTCCTCACCGACGGCTACCTGTACGCCGCGGCGCCGGGATTTGCCGCGGCCCTGTCGGCCCTGGTGCGGCCGGAGGATCTGTTCCTGGATCGCGAGATCTGGATCGAGCGCGGAACGGAGCGGATTCACGCCGTGCGCGGCTCGGTCGAGGGCGCGCCGGCGTACGTGTACGACGCGGGACCCCTCGCGAAGACGCGCGTGAAGCTGTTCCTCTTCGACCGAGTCACGAACGACCCGAAGACGCTCGAACGACCCCTCCACCGGGACCTCGCGGCGTTGCAGGCGACGCTCGGCTTCGCCGAGGCGCGTGTCACTGCGCTCGCGGCGGACTCCCTCGCGGCGGAGCTCCGCTATGGCCCCACGTGGGTGCCGACGTTGCTCGGCTCGACCGGAACGTCTCTGTCGCTCCGGTGCGAGATCGTGCCCGACGGGAAGGACCGGGAGGTGGCGGCCGCGCGCGCCCTCGCGAGGCGGCGCGACGCGGCGCTCGAGAGGCTCCGCTCCGTCATCGACCAGGAAGTGGAAGAGGCGCTGCCGTTCGACGAACCGAAGACGGAGATCGGGCAGCAGGACGGCAAGCTCAGGCAGCACTGGAACTGGGCGTACCGCTACGGGCGGACGCAGTTCGAGTTCAACGAGGACCGCTACCACGTGTTCGACTGGCGCGGTCGGCCGCGCGTGCCCCAGGTTTGCATCGATTTCGTGACGGACACGTTCGAGCGAGCCGGCGGTTCGTGGTTCCGTGGGCTGGGGGAGCCCCGCGAGCGCACGCAGGGGCGAGTGAGCTTCACGGCGCTCGGGATCGAGAACGAACGGAGCGTGGAGCAGTTCATCGGGTTCGCGAAGGCCCATCCGGAGTGGTTCGACGTCGTGGAGCTCCCCGACGAGGTGCGGGTGCCGTACGCGAAACGAGACGCCTTCTTCGCCGATCTGACCCGGAACCGGGAGCGCTATCAGCCGGGCGACGTCGTCACGATCTACGGCCTCCGCGCGGACGGGAAGATGCATCACCACTCGTTCATCGTGTACGCGGCGGATCCGCAGACGGGCATGCCGAGCCTGGTCGCCGCCAACGCCGGGCGACCGCGGGTCCGCCCGTTCGAAGGAGAGATGCAGAGCGCGCCGCTTCGGAGCATCCGGGCCCGCATCCGTCCCCTCGTGCCCTGGCTCGAGTTCGTGACGTCCGGTGGAGGCGGCGGGACGGGCGCTCCGCCGTCCGCGTCGGTGACCGCGGCGCGTCCCGCGACCATTTGAGCTCGCGCCGTCGCGCCTGTATACCGAGGGTCCCTCGGAGGCGATGAGTTGACCCAGAAGAGACCCGTGAAGGTGGCGCTGCTCGGCGCCGGGACCGTCGGCGGAGGCGTCATTCGTCTCGTGCGCGGCAGCGACGACCACCTGGCGTCCCGCGTCGGCGCGCCCGTCGAGATCGCCCACGTGCTCGTCCGCGATGCCTCCCGAGCGCGGGTGCCCGAGTGCGATCCGGCCCTGGTCACGACGGACGCGAGGAAGGTGCTCTCCGATCCGTCGGTCGACGTCGTGGTCGAGGTCATGGGCGGCATCGAGCCGTCGCGGACGTACGTCTCGGAGGCGCTCCGCGCGAAGAAGAGCGTCGTCTCGGCGAACAAGATGCTCCTCGCGCACCACGGCCCGGAGCTCATCCGGCTCGCCGCCGAGCAGGGGGTGGACCTCGCGTTCGAGGCGTCCGTCGGCGGCGGGATCCCCGTCATCCGTACTCTCCGGGAGGCGCTCACGAGCGATCGGGTGGACTCCGTCCATGCCATCCTGAACGGCACGTGCAACTACATCCTCACCCGCATGCGGGCGGAGGGCCTCCCGTTCGACCTCGTCCTGAAGGACGCTCAGCGGCTCGGCTACGCCGAGGCCGAGCCGTCACTCGACGTGGACGGCCACGACGCGGCCCAGAAGCTCGTCGTGCTCGCGATGCTCGCGTTCGGAGCCCAGGTGGACGCTTCGAAGATGTCCGTGGAGGGCATCCGCGCGATCGACGACGTGGACTTCCGCTTCGCCGAGCGCTTCGGCTTCAACATCAAGCACCTGTGCATCGGGCGAGACCGGGGCGAGCTCCTCGAGCTCCGGGCTCACCCCGCGATGGTGCCGCTGACGAGCGTCGTCGGAAATACGAACGACGTGCTGAACTGCGTCTGCATCCAGGGCAGGGCCCTCGGTCCGTGTTTCCTCATCGGGCGCGGCGCGGGGGAGATGCCGACCGCCGTCAGCGTCGTCGCGGACATCGTGGACGTGGCGCGGTCCCGCCTCGAAGGGCAGGCGGGGCTCAGCACGCGCGGCATCCGCATCCGCGAGCGCGGGCTCGTACCGATGGAAGACGTGGAGTCCCGGTACTATCTCCGGTTCGACGTCGCCGACCAGCCGCGGGTCCTCGCGTTCATCGCGGGCGCCCTCGGGGACGAGGGCGTGAGCATCGAGCAGATGGTGCAGGAGGGCCGGGAGGAAAACCAGGGGCCGGTCTCCGTGCTCATGATCACGCACCGCACCCGGGAAGGCGCCGTCCAGAACGCGCTCCGGAAGATCGCCGTCGCGCCGTTCATGAAGGTCCCGCCCCGGCTCGTCCGCATCGAGGACCCGTGACGAGCGCGCCGCTCGGCGTCTTCGATTCGGGGCTGGGCGGCCTCACGGTGGTGCGGGCGCTCCGCGCGCTCCTTCCGGAGGAGCACGTCGTCTACCTCGGGGACACGGCGCGCGTGCCGTACGGCACCCGTTCGGCGGACACCATTCTCCGGTATGCGCGGTCCTGCGCCGGGGTCCTCACCGAGCGCGGCGTGAAGGCGCTCGTCATTGCTTGCAACACGGCGAGCGCCGTCGCGCTCGAGATGCTCCGCGCGGAGCTCGACCTCCCGGTCATCGGCGTCATCGAACCCGGCGCCGCGGAAGCCGTGGAGGTCGCGAAGCGTCTCTCGGCGAGCGGCGATCCACGGGGCGGGCGCATCGGCGTCCTCGGCACCGCGCGGACGATCGCCTCCGGCGCGTACGCGCGCGCCGTGTCGCAGCTCTCGACGCGGTTCGAGGTCCTCGGTCAGACCGCGCCGCTCCTCGTTCCGCTGGTGGAGGAGGGGTGGCTCGAGGGCGACGTGCCGCGCCTCGCGGCGAAGCGGTATCTCGAGCCGCTCGTGGCGCAGGACGTCGGCGTCGTCGTGCTCGGATGCACGCACTATCCTCTCCTCCACGGGATCATCGAGAGCGTCGCCGGGGAGCTCTCCGGACGGCCCGTCGCGGTCGTCGACAGCGCCCAGGCGACGGCTCTCGCCGTGCGCGCGCTCCTCGAGGATCGTGCTCTCCGCGCGCCCACCGGAGGGCAGGGCCGGCTCGAGCTCCTCGTGACGGATTTCCCCGCGAGCTTCCAGGCGGTCGCCGAACGGTTCCTCGGCGGCAACGTCCCCGAGGTCACGCAGATCGACCTGTGAGACGCCCGGGGCGCGCGGCCGGGGCCTCGCTCCTCGCGTGTCCGAGGCGAGTGCCCTCGGTGGAGAGCTCGCTCCGGACGCTTCCTGACGAGGGCAGGTGCACACTCCCTGTCGTCCTGCAGGGGTCGAGAGGCCGTGGTTGGGGACCCCGAGTGAGGTCTTGCGGGGTGTAGCGACGCACCCCCTTCGGGCATCGGCCGGTGTCCGGCGAGCCCGCGAGCGACGCGCCGGCGTCGATGCGCGGGTCAGCGCGCGGACTTCGCGTCGCGACGGGATTCGAGATCCTCCCACCGCGCGGTCTTGTCCGCGACCGCGCGGGCGAGCGCGTCGCGCTCGTCGCGAGCTTTCGCCGCGGGAGCGGGTCCGCCGGCGTAGAGTGCGGGATCGGCGAGCTTGTCCTCGGCCCTGGCGAGCGCGTCCTCCAGCGCGGAAATCTCGTCCAGGATGCCGTCGAGCTCCTTCTTCTCCAGGTAGCTGAGCGGCTTCTTCGCCGGCTGGGCGGCAGGCGTGTCCGCGCGGGCGGGTGGGGGCGAAGCGGCGGACTCGCGTGCTTCGGCTGGTGCCGCCGCGGCCTGCGCCTTCAGCGACCGGTACGTCTGGTAGCCCCCCGCGTACTTCGTGACGACACCGTCGCCCTCGAAGACGAGCAGCGAGGTCGCCACGCGGTCGAGGAAGTAGCGATCGTGGGAGACGATGATCGCCGCGCCCGGGAACCGAGTGAGCAGGTCCTCGAGAGCGGTCAGGGTGGAAACGTCCAGGTCGTTGGTCGGTTCGTCCAGGAGGAGGAGATTCGCGCCGTGCCGCAGGGACTTGGCTAGGGCGACGCGGGCTCGTTCTCCGCCGGAGAGGGAGGACACCTTCTGCCGCTGGGCTTCGCCGGAGAACAGGAACTGCTCCAGGAAGGCGCGCATCGTGATGGTGCTGTCGCCGACCTGCACCATCTGCGTCCCGCCGCGGTCCATCGCGCCGGCTTCTCCGGCGACGTTGTCGAAGACGGTCCAGTCTTCCTCGAGCCCCGAGCGCGACTGATCGAAGTAGACGATCTGCGTGTTCAGGCCCCGCACGACCCTCCCGGAGGTGGGCTCGCGCTCGCCCGCGACGAGGGAAAGGAGGGACGTCTTGCCCGCGCCGTTCGGTCCGATGACGCCGATCCGCTCTCCCGGAATCATCCTGAGGGAAAGGGACGACACGAGCGTTCTCGATCCCGCGTCGATGCGGACGTCCTCGAGATCCACGATCGTCTTTCCCTGACGTTTCACGCCGCGGTCGAGCCCCTCGAGGCTCACGGCCTGGATGAGCTCGGGCGCCTCGGTTTCGAGCAGGGCCCGCGCGCGCTGCACGCGGGCCTTCTGCTTGGTGGTTCGAGCCTTCGCGCCGCGGAGGAGCCACGCGCGCTCCCTCCGGAGGAGGTTCAGACGGTTCTGTTCCGTGCGCGCCTCGTGCGCGAGGAGCTCCGCCTTCTTCGCGAGGAAGTCCGAGTAGCCGCCCTGGTATTCGGAGAGCCGCCCCCGGTCGAGCTCGAAGATGCGATCGGCGACGGCGTCCAGGAAGTAGCGGTCGTGCGTCACGACGACGACCGCGCCGCGGAATTTCTCCGCGAGGAACTCCTCCAGCCACTCGATCGTCTCGGTGTCGAGGTGGTTCGTCGGTTCGTCGAGGACGGCGAGGTCGGGCTCCGCGACGAGCAGCTTCGCGAGCGCGACTCTCCGGCGCTCCCCGCCGCTCATCGTCCCCACGGCGCGGTCCACGTCTCGAACGCCGACGTTGGCGAGCATCTCGAGCGCCGTCCGCCCACGGTCCCAGCCGCCGCGGTGCTCGATGAGCTCGGCGAGCTCCGCCTGCTCGGCGAGCAACCCTCCCCGCGTCCCGTCCGTCGCGGTCTCCAGGCGCTGGGCAATCGCGGCGTAGCGCGTCGTCGCGTCGTGCCACTCGGAGAGGCCGCTCTCCACGATCTGACGGGGCGTCGCCGCGTCGTCGAGGATGGGCTCCTGCGAGAGATAGAGCACCGTCGCTCCCCGCCGGGTCTCGACCACGCCGACGTCCGTCGGCTCGAGGCCCGCGAGCACGCGGAGGAGAGTCGACTTCCCCGTGCCGTTCACGCCGAGGAGCCCGACGTGCTCCCCTTCCCGAACCGTCAGGGAGACGTCGCGGAAGAGCGTGCGCGCGCCGTACGTCTTCTCGACGCCCCGGGCGCTCACGACGGGCGCTGCGGCGGTCTGCTCGCTCACGAGCCCGGGGTCTCGCCGTCGGGCTCGTTCGCGCAGAGGTAGAGCACGGCCATCCGCACGGCGACCCCGGCCTCGACCTGGTCGAGGATCACGCTCCGGGGGCCGTCCGCGACGTCGTCCGAGATCTCGACGCCGCGGTTCAGCGGGCCCGGGTGCATGACGATGGCGTCGGACTTCGCGAGCGAGAGACGCTTCTGGTTCAACCCGTAGACCCGCGAGTACTCGCGGAGCGTCGGGAAGAACGCGCCGCCGAGTCGTTCGCGCTGGATGCGGAGCATCATCACGACGTCCGCGCCTTCGAGCGCCGGCTCGAGGCGATCGTGGATCTCGCACCCGAGGACCTCGGCGTTCCTCGGCAGGAGCGTCGGAGGCCCCGCGAGTCGCACCTTCGCGCCCAGCATCGGGAGGAGCTCCGCGTTCGAGCGCGCGACGCGGCTGTGGAGGATGTCCCCGCAGATGGCGACCGTGAGCCCCTCCACGCTGCCCTTTTTCTCCTGGATCGTGAAGGCGTCCAGGAGGGCCTGCGTCGGGTGCTGGTGAAGGCCGTCTCCGGCGTTGATGATCGAGGCGCGCGTCCGCTCCGCGACGTACTTGGCGGCGCCCGACGCCGAGTGCCGGACGATGATGATGTCCGGGTGCATCGCGTCCAGCGTGCGGACCGTGTCCGAGAGCGTCTCACCCTTGGAGACGCTGGACGACGAGCCTCCGACGTTCACGACGTCCGCCGAGAGCCGCTTGCCGGCGAGCTCGAAGGACGTCCGCGTACGGGTGGACGCCTCGTAGAAGAGGTTCACGACCGTCTTTCCGCGGAGCGTCGGCACCTTCTTCACGGGGCGGCGGGCGACTTCCTGGAACGCCTTCGCCGTCCCGAGCACCCGTTCCGCCTGGGCGCGATCCAGATCGGATACCGCGAGGAGATGGCGCTGCGCGTTTTCGGTCATGACTTCACCGGAGGCGGCGGGACGGACGGCGCGTTCTTCGACTGCACGAGCGCGGAGAGTCCGCCTTCCGTCTGGACGACGTCCACGCGCTCGTCCGGACCGACCTCGATCTTCCGGACGACGTAGTCCGGCTGGATCGGAAGCTCCCGGCCGCCGCGGTCCACGAGGGTGCAGAGCTCGATGCGGCTCGGACGACCGTAGTCGAGCAGGGCGTCCAGCGCGGCGCGGATGGTGCGCCCGGTGTACATGACGTCGTCCACGAGCACGACGGTCTTGTCGTCGATGCTCCCCGGGATCGCGCTCGGGCCGATCTTCGGGTTCGGGAGGGCCGTCGCCGCGTCGTCCCGGTAGAGGGTGATGTCGACGCTCCCCTTCGGGATGGCGTGTCCCTCGAGGTCCTCGAGAAAGCGGGTCAGGGGCTCCGCGACGAGGACGCCGCCGCGCCGGACGCCGACGATGACGAGGTTCGTCGCGCCGCGGTGGCGTTCGACGATCTCCCCCGCGACGCGGCGGAGGCCGCGCGTGACGGCGTCGGGATCCAGCGCTACGCGCATCGACCGGGGCTAGTACCGCCGGCTCGCCCGAGGTTCAAGGGAACGTTCCGGGGGCGCCCTTCGCGGGCGCAGGGTCTCGCCTCCGCCGATTCCTCGCGAGGAAATCAGTGCAGCATGCGGCCGCCCGGGCCGTCTCCGGGACCGCCGTCGCCGCCCGCGTCGCTGCCCGAGCGTCCGCGTCCGCCTTCGATGACGCGGAGAGCGCTCGCCTTGCGTCGCGCGCGGGACGCTTCGGCGCTCCGCGCCGCTTCTCGGTCGAGCTGGGCGAGCCGGAGCTTCAGGTAGAGGCGCCGGAGCGGCGAGGGCGTCCCACCGCCGAGGAGCCAGCCCGCGAACATGCCGCCGAAGGGAGACAGGAGCCCTTCGGGCCCGGGAGCGAGCGCCACGACGCGGAGCGCGCTCATGGCGACGATGAAGATCACCATGCCGCTCGACGTCACCGGGAGGACGAACCAGAGCCGCACGGTCTGCCCGCGGAAGCTCAGCGCCCAGGCGATCGCGATGGCCTCCAGGACGGGGAACGAGCCGAACCAGTACTCCTGCTGGACGAGCCGCCGGGCGATGGATCCGGGCAGCACGATCTCGGCGGCCATCTGGAACGTGTAGGCGATGAGCGCCGAGAAGAAGAGGAAGCGGAGCATGCGCGCCGCGCCCCATTTCGACTCGAGCGCGGGCGCGAAGAACACGAGCCCGAGGATCGCGAACAGGATGTGGTTCACCGTGCCGGAGGCCGCGTGCATCAGCGGCGCCGTGAACAGTCGCCAGACCTCTCCGTGGAGGATGCGCTCGGTGTTGCCGCAGAACAGCTCGAAGAGATCCGGGGACGCGCCGGCCCAGTTCAGCGCGATGGCGAACATCAGCCAGATCGCGCCGAGGGCCACCATCACGGCGGTGACCGCGGTGCCCGGCCTCTGGATTCCGAGCGTGCGCGGACCGTCGTCCATGCCCTACGTGGTAGCGGGTGTTCGGGGGTCTCGCAACCCGGGCTCAGTTTCCGCCCGAGGACGCGAGGGGCTCGCAGGTCTGGACGCGGACCGTGTCGTAGGCGAGCACGCAAGTCGGCCCGCCGAGCCAGGCGGGTGTCCCGTCGGGGTACTCGGGCGCACGGCACTCGTAGTACCAGAACCCCGAATCGGGCTTCTCGGGGAGCACCGGGATGACCGGAGCGGAAGCGTCCCGGATGGACGCGTCGGCGCGGGCCAGGCCCGCGTCCGTCGGGGCCGCGGCGCCATCGCTGGAGGAGGAGCCGGCATCGGACACGGAGGGACTCGCGTCGCCGTCGGGAACGGAGGGGTCCGGGGCGGCGGGGAGTCCGGGATACGTGTTGCCCGGTCCCGGGTCGTCCGGGCCGAGCCGGCGTCCGCAGGAGCTCTGCCACCGGGGCGGAACGACCGCGCCGGTCTCGTCGACGAGGATGCGACTTCCGGGAGCGAGCGCGTGGAGGTCGTCCCGGTCGTAGGCGTCGACGTCGACGACGTACTGGCGTCCGGACACGACGCGCTGAAACGAAACCGTCTGGTCGCACCTGGCGGGAGCCGAGCTCGGGAGCGCAAAGCACGCCTTCGCGGGGTAGCAGGCCGTTCGGGACGTCTGAAGGCCGCGTGGCGTGGGATACCCGGGCACGTCGAACCGGGACACGTCGGTCAGCGTCGCCACATAGAGATGGACGCTCCCGGTGTCGCCCGCGCCTCCGAGCGAGCACGTCAGGTCTCCGAGGAACGCCTCGGGGTGCACTTCGACCGACGTGATCGGCACGATCGCCGTCGCGAGCGTGGACGTCGAGCACGCGGCCGCGACGACCGGGGCGAGGAGCAGCGTGCTGACGACGAGGCGGCGCATGGCGTCGGGGCGGGCACTACTACCCCGCGGACGGCGGTTTGGAAACCTCGGGAACGGGGGACCTCGCCCCCCGCGGCTCGCGAGCCGCGAATCGGCTCCTTCTCCCCCCGGAATTCAGGGCGCCGGGATGTACTCGCATGGCGTCCTTCGGCGTCTCCCGCGTCACGGGGGCCTGCGCCTCCGGACCTCCGCCGCAGGCGACGGGGATCAGTCCGACCCAGCGTCCCTGGGAGAGGAGGCGCCCGAGTCCGTGGAGACGGCGGGCTTCGGTTCGGAGAGCAGGAATCCGCACGCGACGGCCTCTTCGGGGTCCTGGATGATCTCGCAGACGCTCGCGGACGCGGAGGTCACGCCGCCGGAGATGGCGCAGTTCGTGGCTCCGTAGGCCGCTCCGTGCTCTTTCGCACACTCGCCTGCCGCGTCAATGGCGCGGACGCAGGCGTCGATCTTCCCCGTGGTGGGCGCCGAGTCCAGGGGGAGCCCGTGGAGGCAGTGGTCCCGCGCGAAGCGGTCGCAGGCGTCCGCGTCGTCGTCGGAGTCGATGCCGAGCGCGCAGGAGCGTCCGGCCGCGCACCGCGCCCGCTCGATGCGACGGCACTCGTCCACGCCCACGGCGCTGCTGCTGCACCCCGCGCCGGAGACCAGCGCGAGCAGACCCAGGGCCCCGGCGAGGTGCACCTTCCGCATCCCTCGCGGCGCTATCACGGGCACGCGGGGGCCGGCGAGTTTGTTGCGGCCACTCCGCGCCCGGGGCAGGACGGCATATCGATGGGCGCCCGAGCGATCGTTCTCGCCGCCGGTCTCGGCACCCGCCTCCGTCCGCTGACGGACGAGCGGCCGAAGCCGCTCGTACCCATCGGCGACCGCACCGTGCTCGGGCACATCGCGGTCCGGCTGCTCCGAGACGGCATCCGTTCCGTCGTCGTGAACACGCATCACCTCGGCGACGTATTCGAGTCTCATCTCGCGGATTTGGGGCTCGAACTTCACCGGGTGCACGAGCCGGTGATTCGCGGCACCGCGGGCGGCGTGGCCGGCGCCCGCGCCCTGTTCGAGGGCGCCCCCATCGTCGCCTGGAACGGGGACGTGCTCGCCGATCCGGACCTGCCCGCTCTCCGCCGGGCCGCGGGTCGAGGACTCGCGTTCGCCGTCGCACCACGCGGAGCCGGCGAGGGCACGGTCGGCCTGGACGTTACGGGAAGGGTCGTCCGACTTCGTGGCGAAACGTTCGGCGTCGAGGCGAGCGGCGGGGACTACCTCGGCATCGCCGCCGTCGGCGAGGGCACGCTCGCGACGCTGCCCGACACCGGGTGTCTCGTGGGCGACGTGGCGTTGCCGCTTCTCCGGAGCGGAGCAGACCTTCCGACGGTCGTCGTGCCCGGCCCATGGACCGACATCGGCACGGTGGCCACGTATCACGCCGAGAACCTGCGCTGGCTCGGCGAGCGAGAGGCGCCCGGTCGCTCGTGGGTCCATCCGACTGCGTCGATCGCTCCCGCGGTGACGCTCCGCGGCTCCCTGCTCGGGGCGGGCGTCGTCGTCACGGGCGCGGGCGTCGTGGAGCGGGTCGTCGCGTGGCCGGGGGCGCGCGTCGTCGCGCCGATCGCGTCGGCGATAGTCACGACCCGGGGCACGGTGGTTTCCGTCGCATGAGCCTTCGCGCGCTCGTCGTGGACGTTCCTCCCCGGCCGTTCGAGGTCGCCCGGGCGCTCTCGGGCGAACCCGGGTTTTCGTTCCTCTGGACGGCGCCCGGCAATGGTCCGTCCTTCGTCGCGTGCCGACCCTCGGCGACCTGCGCGGCGCTCGACCCCGAAGACGCCCTCCTCCCGGATCCGGAAAAGGGGCCGCTCGGCGACGTGCCGCGGTGGATCGGGCTCCTGCCGTACGAGTGCCGCCGGTCGCTCGAGCGACCCCGGGGATCGGCTGCACGCGACGCAAGACCCGAACCGTGGTTCTCGGAGCCCGTCTGGCACCGTCACGGCGCGGTCGTCCGCGTGGCGGAAGACGTGCGCGTCGTGGGCGACGACCCCGCCGCCGTCCGGGACCTCGCGCGCCTCGTGAGACGGCGCGCGGAACCTCGCGAAACCGCGAGCGTCGTCGCCGTTCCGGACGTCGCCGCCGACGACGCCCACGCGGCGCGGATCCGGTGCGCGCTCGAACTGATCCTGGACGGTGAAATCTACCAGGTGAACCTCGCGAGAAGATTCGATTTTCGGGTCACCGGCGGGACGCTCTCCTTGCTCGGGCGGCTCGCCGGCTCGGCGCGCGCGCCGTTCGCCGCTGCGTGGGAGAGCGACGGGCGCGCCGTCGTGTCCTCGTCCCCCGAGCTCTTCCTCGACGTCTCGCCGCGCGGGCGACTCCTCACGCTCCCGATCAAGGGGACGCGCCCGCGGGGCATCGACGCGTCCGAGGATCGTCGCCTGGCCCGGGAGCTCGACGCCGATCCGAAGGAGCGCGCCGAGCTCGCGATGGTGGTCGACGTCGAGCGGAACGATCTCGGTCGCGTCGCGGTGACGGGGTCCGTGCGCGTCGCGGGCGTGCCGGTCGTGGAGACTCACGGTCCGGTGCACCATCGCGTCGCGCGCGTCGCGGCGCGCCTCCGTCCCGGCACGACCCGCACGGCACTTCTCGAAGCGATGCTCCCGAGCGGCAGCGTCACGGGCGCTCCGAAGATCCGCGCGATGGAGGTCATCCGGGACCTCGAGCCTTCGCGCCGAGGGCTCTACACCGGGGCCATCGGGTACCTGAGCCACGCGGGCGGTCTCCGACTGTCGATGGCCATCCGCGTGCTCCAGATCCGAGGCGGGGAGGGCCGGTACTTCTCCGGTGGCGGCATCGTGCTCGGGAGCGATCCGGCGCGCGAGGTGCTCGAGACGCGCTGGAAGGCGGCCCAGGTGCTGGCTCTGCTCGGCGGCGCCGGGAGCTAGCGGTCGCGCGCTCGGGGGCGGGGCCCGGAAGTTGGCCGGGGTGCGGGCGGAGCGATAACGAAGGGGCCGTCCCGAAGGGGATCCTCCGCCCATGGACTCGGTCAACGTCAGAAACCTCGAGCAGATCCAGGAAGCGGAAGGCGACGGCCGCTCCGCGAAGGTCGCCACGATCCTCCTCGCGTCCGTCGGCGGCGCCGCGGTCGTCATGGCAGCCGTCCTGACGTCCCAGCGTGGCGCCCCCCCGAGCGAGGCGAAGGGCGACCCGCTCGCCGCGCTCGTCGCGAAAGCGAAGCACCCCGAGGCGAACCCGCCGGACACCGTGCAGAGGTCCGAGGTGACGTTCCCGTCGATCCTGAGCGACTCGGAGCGTCCGACCACGGCGCTCGCCGCCGTGAAGGACGAGCGCGGTCGTCTCATCGCGCCGGACCCGCTCGCGCAGCCGGAAGCGTCACTCGCGCCGCCGCCGCCTGCGGATCGTCTGCCGGTGGTCCCGCTCCCCGCCGGGACGCTCCTCGACGCGACTCCGGTGACGAAGGATCCGAAGGACGGCCTCACCGCGCTCGCCGCGCAGGTCTCTCGCGCCGACACGCAGCCGCCCGCGATGGCCGGCATGGAAGGCGGCTTCCAGCTCCAGGTCGCGAGCTTCAAGGATCAGGCGGACGCCGATCGATTCGTGGCCGAGCTCCAGAAGCGGGGGCATCGAGCGTACCGTCAGGCCTCGTACGTGGGTGACCGCGGGCTCTGGCACCGCGTCCGCATCGGGCCGTTCAAGTCGAAGCTCGCCGCCGAGAAGTACAAGGCCGATTTCGATCAGAAAGAGCGCATGTCCGCGTTCCTCGTCGATCCCGAGAAGGTGAAGCGGGCCGAGGAGATGAAGGCCATGAAGCTGGCGCAGCGCACGCGGACCGAAGAGCAATGAAGAAGCCGGGCGCCGCCGCCGGCCTGGTCCGATTCGGCGTCGCGATGGAAGGCGAGCTCCTCTCGCGCTTCGACGACCTCATCGCGAGGCGCGGCTGGAAGAACCGGTCCGAGGCGCTCCGGGACCTCGTGCGTCGCGCGCTCGACCAGGACGCCTGGGAATCGGGCGGCCGGGTCGTCGCGACCGTGACGCTCGTCTACGACCATCACGTGCGAGAGCTCACCGAGCGCCTGACCGAGATCCAGCACGACTTCGGCTCCCGCATCATCTCCACGCTCCACGTTCACCTGGATCACGACCACTGCATGGAAGTGATCGCGGCCCGCGGCCAGGCGGCGGACATCAAGCGGCTCACCGAACGCCTCCTCGGCGCGAAGGGCGTCCTCAGCGGCGACGTCACGGCGGCGAGGCTACCGGACGAGCCCACGGATCCGCACCACGGCGCATTGCCGGAGACGAAACGCCGTGGGGGGCGGTAGCGCCGAGGACGAACCGCCCGGGGGGCGTTCGGAGGGGCCTGCGTGCCGGACTCCGCGACGTGCGAGGCGACCGAAGCGCCGGTCATTGCGAGCGAGCGCTCAGAAGACGTCAATTTCCAAGCCGCGAAATCGAAATGCCGCGCGCACGTTCTCCACGATCTGACGCGCGGTCTGCTCGTCGATGGCCGTGCCGTCCGCCCAACACTTGACGGAGTCGGCGTAGATGACGATTCCCGCCGGTCCCGAAAGGACTTCCGAATCAATACGAGCGGATCGCGCGCGTTCCCGATAGAGAAGGCCGGTTTGACCGAGTACCTCCACCGAGAACCCTTCGGTGCTCTCGATCACGTTGACACGAGGAATGGAGAACATGTTGGCGCGCTCAGTGAGACCCGACAGGGTACTCGATTCCCGTCATCACGCCCTTCTCCGAAGCGCCGGTCACGTGCGACGAAACGGCGGACTGCAACGCGGGATGGGTCCCCGTGGGGCACTACTCGAGGTGTCTGAGCGCGAAGACGAGTCCAAATAGCAGGGCGAGCAGCAACATCGCCGGAAAGAAGATTCGCAGCAGTGTATTGAGGACGGCGAACCACGAGATGCTCCTGACCGCCCGGAGCTGTTCGCGGAGGCGGTTCAGCTCGGTCGAATCGAACTCGGGAGGTGCCCCGGATCGTACTTGCTGACCGACCTCGTCGAGTTCGTGCGCGTAGCGCTCCTGTGCGTCGGGTTCCTCGTATCTCCCGATCGAGAGATAGACGCTTCTCAGGAGTGCTTCGTCGTCTCCGGGCTGGAAGCCGCAGTTTCGGCACCGGTGGGAGGCGGCCCTCTTTCGGCTTCCACACTGGATACAGATTGCATTTGCCATTCAGTTGCCGAAGGCGCCCTCAGCCAAAGCTTCACCGGCCTCGCGCGCGGGTCACGAGAAGATGCGCACCAGAGCGGCAAGTGACGGTGCATCCGCCACTTCCGCGTTCAGCTTCCCGACGTCGAACGCGGCCCCCCAGACGTCCGGATTCGCCTCGATGGCCGAAAGCACATCCTTCTTCAGCTCGTCGACGTTGCGTTCCGGGGCTGGCACGAGTTCGAGGGACTCGACACCTCGCGTGCCGCCGAGGGCACGCTTCAGCCAGTGCCGTTCACGGGCGACCACGGCTGCCACGCGAAGAGTCGTCCCGTCTTGCTGCACGATCGTCGCGTTCTCGAAGAATCCGCTGCGAAGCGCTCGTTCGGTGACGCCGGCCAGCATGGAGCGCCACCGCTCCCGTGTGTCGAAGGACAGCACGGTGCTTTCGGAGATGACGAGGATCGGGAACCGGAGCTCGGACATCGTTGGTCGAGGGCGCGCACAGTGCATCTGCAGGGCCGGGAACGCCGAAAACGCCAGGTCGGGCCCTGGTGGGGTGAGCTCTACCAGAGTCGACCTGCCACGCCCAGTGAGGCTGCCCCGGTTTGGTGGACGACTAACGAGAAGGTTGAGGCAGCGAAATTGACTCGGCCTTCTCCCGCTTCGAACCGCTTCTCCCATTCCAGCAAGAACTTCACTCGCTCCTTCAACGAATCCGTCTCCTTCCAGGGCATGCCCGCCACTGTCAGGGATGTCCTCGGATTGCTCGAACCGAGTGTCAGGCATGTCCTCGGTCCGATCTGTCAGGGATGTATCCGGTCTGTACCCTCTCCGGACCCCTCCGGAGCACGATGCATGACCTTGTCTTCCCCAATATATGTGCTAATTCAAGATGGTGCCTCGAAGCGAAGCGCGCCGTCGTCCGAGGAAGACGGGGCAGCTCTCGTTGCCGATCCGCACGTGGGGTGGAGCCCGGCGTGGGGCGGGAAGGCCGCCCACGGGCGGACGCGCCGGTGTCTCGCATCTGAAGCGTCCGCCGCTGGACTCGCACCACCCCGTGCACGTGACGCTGCGGGTCGCGGACGGGCTGCCGAAGCTGCGGGCGCGGCCTGTGTATCGACGGGTGGAACGGGCGATCCGGGAGGGACGGGAGCGCCTCGGCGGGCGGCTCGTGCAGTTCTCCGTCCAGGGGAACCACGTGCACTTCATCGTGGAAGCAGCGAATCGGCGGGCGCTCTCGCGGTTCGTGCAGGGGCTCTCCGTTCGCCTCGCGCGCGCGGTGAACGGAGAGCGGCGCGGGCGCGTGTTCGCGGATCGGTTTCACGCGCGCGTGCTCCGCACGCCGCGAGAAGTGAAGAACGCGCTCGCGTACGTGCTCGGGAATCGGCAGAAGCACCTTGCAGAAGGCGGCGTGTCTCTCGTCGGCGTGCTGGACGAGTGTTCGTCCGCCCGGTGGTTCGACGGCTGGACGATTCCGGACGCGCGGGAACGCGCACTCGGGCTCGCGAGGGCAGGGCCAGGGGATCCCCCCGTCGCGGAAGCGCGCACGTGGCTCCTTCGCGTGGGGTGGAGGCGAGCAGGGCGCGTCGATCCGAACGGCGTTCCGGGCGCGCGGAGGGGAGCGCGGCGGAGGACGCTTCGAGGGCAGAGCTGACCGCTCCCTCGCTCCGCGAGGGCGGATCGCGGAGGACGCTTCGAGGGCAGAGCTGACCGCTGCCTCGCTCCGCGAGGGCGGTCAGTCCTTCTTCCCCGTTTGCTTCCGCTGAAGCTGGTGCCTCGCCGCTTGCTGGATGCTCGCGGGGACGTTCTTGCTGCGAGCGAGGTTCCGGAGGTCGCCGTCCCGGAGGTGGCTGATGAGGCGCGAGGAGAACGTGAAGGGCGTGCGCGGGTTCGTGATGAGGTTGAATTTCACCTGGTAGCTCCGCGTCCATTCACGGTTCTGCGCGATGTGCCTCAGGACGTCTTCGGAGACCTGGCGACTCGTGGAGATCCGGGCGACGTCGTTCTCGTTCAGCTTCGGGCTCTGGATGGCCGCCATCTGCACGAGGCGGTTCTTGTCCCGCACGAGGAGCATGAGCGCGGCGGACGTCCCGACCGTGGTCAGGCGGATCTTCTGGGAGACGCCCATCTCGGCGATGAGGGCGTAGAGCGGAAGCACCTTCTCCTTCACGGCTTCCTCGCCCTCGTCGTTCACTTCGTGCGTGTCCTCCAGGTTCTCCTGGTCGAGGAGGGAGCCGATCTTGTCCGCCTGCTCGGCGAGCTTGTCCTCGAACGTGGGCTCCGGGGACGCTTCCGGGATGAGCTCGTTCTTGATGGCCGCGGCGGCTTCCTTGAACGCCGGGATGGAGAGCTCCAGGCCGTTCCGGACGGCGAGCTCGAGGATGCGGTCCGCCGTCGACATGCGGACGCGCTTGTTCAGGTAGAGCTTCTCGATGACGACGGGGTGCTCGAGGAGGCGCGCCTCGTTCGTCGCGACGATCTCGCCGATCTTCTCGTCCGCGCGTTCGGCGAGGATCGCGAGCGCGTCTCCTCCGATGCGCGGCATGCGGAGGAGCTTCTCGACGACGTCCGGGTTCGACGCGTAGCCGTCCGCGAGGAGCGCGATGACGGCGGGTTCCAGGTCCGCGCCGAGCGCGCCGGTGAGGATGGGCGGAGGGAGCTTCCCGAAGGTCTCGCGGGCCTTCTGGGCGACCTTCGCGTCCGCGTCCTCCGTGAGGACGGCGATGACGGTCACGACGTCCCCGGGCCGGAGGCCGGGGACGATGCCGCTCGCGGCCATCATCTTCGCGGGCGGCGGAGCTCCCGGCCCGAGGAGCCTCTGGGCGGGAGCGGCCAGCTTTTCCAGGTCTATGGAGATGGGCATGCGCGCCGCGGTGCTAGAGGGAACAATTATGGCATGCTGAGCCGCGACTGTGCGCGCTAACCGCGCACGGCCAGCGGAGCCAGGAAGAGAGAGATGGGAATCCTCAATTTCGTGAAGAGCGGCGTGCAGCGGATGATGATCGCGCGGGCCGACACCCACAAGGACGCCGTCGTCTACAAGCACCCCGATCAGAACTTCCCCTTCTGGTCCCAGGTGACGGTCGACTCGGACGAGGTGTGCCTGTTCTTCAAGGACGGGCAGTACATCGGCGCGCTCGGCCCGGGGAGGCACACGCTCCAGACCCAGAACATCCCCTTCCTGAACAACCTCATCGACAAGATGACCGGTGGGGACGTGTTCATCAGCGAGCTCTTCTTCGTGACGACGAAGCCGCTCTACAACCTCGGCTTCGGCGGCCCCATCGGCAGCATGCGGGATCCGGAGCTCGAGCTCCGCGTCGAGCCGCGGGCGTACGGCACGTACGCGTTCCGCGTCGTGGAGCCCGTGCGGTTCGTCCTCGAGTTCTGGGGGCAGAAGGCGTCGAGCGATCCGGAAGTGGCGCTCGGCTGGGTCCGTGACCAGCTCCTCATGGGCCTCCGCGCGACGCTCACTCGGATGATCAAGGCCGGGGACATCACGTTCATGGACCTCGGCACGGCCGGGCCGGACGTCGCTCGCTCCATCGTCCGCGATTGCCCGGATCTCGCGCGCATCGGCGTGCAGGTGCTCGAGATAGCGAAGCTGAACCTGAACCTCTCGGACGAAGACGAGAAGCGGATCGACCAGTTCCAGGACCAGATCGTCCAGGCGAAGCTCGACGCGCGGAAGGCGAAGATCGCCGTTTCCCAGGCGGAAGCTCAGGCCGCCGCGCGGCAGTTCCAGCTCGACCAGGACTACGCGAACCGCGCCCGCTACATGCAGAACATGAACATGCAGGGCTACCAGCAGTACGCCGGAGCCGAGGCGATGCTCGGCATGGGGCAGGGGATGGCCCAGGGCGGCGCCGGCGGTCCCGGCGCCGCGATGGCGGGTGCGGGCGTCGCGATGGGCATGGGGATGGCCATGGCGAACGTGCCGCGCGGCTATCCGCCTCCCGGGTATCCGCCGCAGGGCTATCCGCCGCCGGGCTACGGAGCGCCGCCTCCCGGATATCCCCCGCAGGGCTATCCGCCGCCGCCGGGCTACGGCGCGCCGCCGCCCGGCTACTCGCCGCAGGGAGCGCCGCCTCAGGGCTACGGCGCGCCTCCGCCGGGCTACCCGGCCCAACCGCCCGCCCCACCAGCCGCTGCCGCGCCTCCGGAAGCGACGGCTCCGCGAGCCGCCGCGTGCGGCCGCTGCGGAGCGGGAAACCCGACCGGGGCGAAGTTCTGCACCGAGTGCGGCGCGTCGCTCGTCTGAGCGTGGCCGCCGGGTGGTGAGCTCGTGGTCGAGAACACGGAGCCCCAGTTCCCGGAGCCCGAGAAGGCGGCGGAGCCCGCACCCGCTCCGCCGGCGAAGGTCTGCGACAAGTGCAGGAGCCGCTTCTCGGGGGATGCGCGCTTCTGCCCGTTCGACGGTGAACCGCTCCGCGCGGCGACGGCCAAGGAACGCGGTCCCGATCCGCTGCTCGGCACCACCATAGACCTCCGCTACGAGATCGAGGGCGTCCTCGGCGAAGGGGGCATGGGCACGGTGTACCGCGCCCGTCACTACGTCCTCGACAAGAAGCTCGCGCTCAAGGTCCTCCGCGCCGATCTCGCGAGAGACGCGGATCTCGGGACACGGTTCATCCGAGAAGCGCGCGCCGCCGCCGCGGTGAATCACCCGAACGTCGTGCAGATCACGGACTTCGGGACGCTCCCCTCGGGGCAGCCGTACTTCGTCATGGAGCTCCTCGCCGGCATGTCGCTTTCGGCGCTCGTGCGGCGCGGCGGTCCGCTGCCGGCGGGGCGCGCCGTGCGCCTGCTCCTCCAGATGGTGGACGGCCTCTCGGCGGCGCACCAGGCGGGCGTCGTCCACCGGGATCTCAAGCCGGACAACATCGTCGTGTGTCCGGGACCGAACGACCAGGAGACGGTGAAGGTCCTCGATTTCGGGCTCGCGAAGGTCGCCGGGCAGAGCCGGCTCACGCGCGCCGGACTCGTGTTCGGCACGCCCCACTACATGAGCCCGGAGCAGGCGATGGGCGGAACCGTGGACGAGCGGACGGACATCTACTCGCTCGGGATCGTGATGTACGAGATGTTCACGGGGCGCGTGCCGTTCGAGGCCGACTCGTTCATGGGCGTCTTGACGAAGCACCTCTACGTGGAGCCGACGCCGCCGAGCGTCCTCCTCGGGGATACGGCGAAGCTCGGTGCTCTCGAGCAGGTGACCCTCCGGTGCCTCGAGAAGAAACCCGAGAAGCGCTTCGCCTCCATGGCTGCGCTCGGGGACGAGCTCCGTCGCGTCACGCAGTGGGCCGAGGACGGGACGTTCGTCGTGAAGCCCGCCGAGCTCCGCGAGCCGCGCGCGCATCGTCTCGCGGACGAGCTCGAGCTGCCCTCGCGCGAGGAGCTCCGGATGTCGCTCTCCCGGGCGGGAGTGCCGGAAGGGGGCCTCCCGGCGTGGGCCGTGCCCGCGCTCGCGCTCGCCGCGTTCTTCGTCGTCGGGGCGACGGTCACGCGCTTCCTCTCGTCGGGGGCCCGCGACGCGCCGGTTCCGGGCGCGCCCGCGCCGAGCGCCGTCCCCGCGGCGGCCGCGGTGCGGGCGCCTCGCCCGTCACCCCCGCACGTCGCTCCGCCGTCGCCGTCGCCCGTCACGGGGCCGTCCGCGTCCGCCGCGGCGCCGGAGCCCCCCGCCCCCGGAAAGCGCCCGCCCCGGCCGAAAGCTCCGGCGGTGAGTCATGCGCGCGACCCGGCCGGAAATCCGGTCGCCCGTCCTGCTCCAAACCCCTCGACAACCAAAGAGAAAATGATAGGGGGCGAGATAGTGGATCCCTGGTCGAGGTGAGGTAGCCTGGGAATCGGTCAGGAATGGGTGTCCGGGTGAAGAGCGGAGCGCGCTGCGAAAGAATTCGACGCAGTCGACCGGGAAGGTAAAGCGGTCCCGTGGCGAAGCAGCAGCTGCTCCTGGTGGACGGCGATCCACGAAGCGTTCGCGTGCTCGAGGTGAGCCTCAAGAACGCGGGCTTCAACGTCACGACGGCGTCGGACGGCGCGGACGCGCTCGCCAAGCTCGAGTACGCCGCTCCGGACCTCATCCTCACGGACACGCGGCTCCCCGGCATCGACGGCTACGAGATGGTGCGGAAGCTCAAGGCTCAGCCGGAGCACGCGAGCATCCCGATCGTCTTTCTCACGAGTCAGAAGTCCATAGAGGACAAGATTCGCGGGCTCGAGCTCGGCGTCGAGGACTACCTCATCAAGCCCATCTTCGTGCGCGAGCTCATCACGCGCGTGCACATGCTCCTCGCGCGGCGCACGCAGGAGCGCATCGCGACGGGCCCGGCGTCCCGGACGCGCTTCGCCGGGTCCCTGGAGGACATGGGCGTCGTCGACCTCCTCCAGACGATCGAGGTGAGCCGGAAGAGCGGCGTCGCCCGGATCACGCAGGGCAAGCGCCAGGCGACGGTGTACTTCCGCGACGGCAAGCTCGTGGACGCCGAGATCGGGCGGCTCCGCGGCGAGGAGGCCGTGTACCGCGCGCTCCTCTGGACGAGCGGGGATTTCGAGGTCGAGTTCAAGCACGTCGACAACGTCGACGTGATCCCCACCTCCACTCAGGGGCTCCTCATGGAGGGCATGCGCCGCGTGGACGAATGGGGCCGCCTCTCGGAGCAGCTCCCGTCGCTCGACGTGGTGTTCGACGTGGAGCACGACACGCTCGTCGAACGACTCACGGAAATCCCCGACGAGCTGAACGCCATCCTCCGTCTCCTGGACGGCCGCCGCACGCTCATCGAGATCATCGACGACTCGCCGTTCGACGATCTCTCCACGCTCTCCGTCATCTCGAAGCTCTACTTCGAGGGCCTTCTCGTCCCGGTGGAGACGCCGCAGGATCAGCTCGTCCCGAGCCTGGACGCGGAGGGCCATCCGAGCCAGCCCGTCGGCGGCAATGCGAGCGAGTTCGACGTCGTTCCGGGCGCCGCGCACGGGCGCGGTTCCGAGCAGGCGCCTCGTCCGTCGCGTCCGCCCGCGCCCACCGTCTCGCTGAGCGTCGCGCCGCCCCGGACGTTGATCGGGCTCGAGGCCGCGCCCGCGGCAGCGCCGGTCCCGAAGATCGCCGCCGAGGCCGCGCCCGTTTCGCCGCCGGTCGTGGCGCCGCCCCCCGGTGGTCCGATCGAGTCGTCGCCCGTGACGTCCCCCTACGGCAAGTCCGCGGCAGTGGCGACGGGCAGAACCGACATCCAGCAGACGCTGAGCGGCCTCGGAGCGATGCGTCCGGTGACTCCGGAGACGCGCACGGAAGCGCCGGTGCGCGAGGCCGCTCCCGCGACGACGGTCCGGGCGACGCCGGACGCCCGCGCCGGGCAGAGCTTCCCCGACCGAGGCGCGGTGACGGCCGTGTCCGCGACGGTCTCGCTCCCGGCGGCGCACGGCGGGAAGCTCATCCCGTTCCCCGCGCACAAGAAGGACTCGGAAGACGAGCTCCATTTCACGGCGGACGACGCCGCGGCGCCGACGGAGCTCGCCCGCGCCGGCGAGCAGGCGGCGGCCGTGGTTGCCCCCGCTGGACCTCCGAACCACCCGGGCACGCCGTCGAGCCACGGCAGCGGCCACGAGGATTTCCACCGGGACTTCTTCTCCGCCGGGGACGAGGGGCGATACGAGGGCGGCCCCGGGCACGAACGACCGCCGGACTCCTTCGCGGACGAGCCGGAAGCGCCGATCCGCCCGGCGCCCACGTCCGAACAGCTCGCCCGACGCGAGAAGATGACGCGGAACGTGGCGCTCCTCGTCGGGTTCCTGCTCGCGTGTCTCATCGTCGGCGTCGTCGCGAAGCGGCTCCGGAACGACCGCGAGCAAGAGCTCGCGCCGAGCTCGACGGCACCCCTCGCGCAGGCGCCCGTGGCCGTCGCGCCGCCGACTGCCGCGCCCGTGCCGCCGCCGGCGCGCGAGGAGGCGGCGCCGCCTCCGCCGCCCATCGATCTCCCCGCGATGAGCGCCGAGCCCGGCGCCGAGGCGCCGAAGCCCGCCGAGCCGGCAGCCGAGGCCCCGAAGCCGGCCCTGGAAGAGCCCGCGCCGAAGCCGGCCCTGGAAGAGC